>JADHXV010000216.1 GCA_016782785.1 Planctomycetota bacterium
CGGAAGGCGCGTGGCGCACGCCCCTTGGCGACGTGCGGGTGGACGATCGCCTGGCCGGCGAAATCCTCTCGCGCGGGGCCGCTGACAACCTGGTCCAAGCGAACGTGGCCGCCCACGAGAGCGAGCACAGCATTGAGGTCCAACTGCCGCTCATCCAGCACCTCTTCCCCGAGGCGCGGATCGTGCCGATCCTGGTGCCCGGCGACGGCAGGGCCGTGGCCCTGGGTCGACTGGTCGGCGAGGTCATCCGCGATCGCCGGGCCGACGCCGTCTGCCTCGGCTCCTCGGACCTGACACACTACGGCCCGATGTACGGGTTTACGCCGAAAGGCATGGGCGAAGCCGCCCTGCGATGGGTCCGCGACGAGAACGACCGCCGGATGCTCGACCTCATCGCGGGCCTGAAGGCCGAAGAGGTCGTGCCGGAGGCCAAGGACCACCTGAACGCCTGCGGGTCGGGCGCCATTGCGGCCGCCCTGGCGGCCGGGAGGGTCCTCGGCGCGACCAAGGGCGTCATCGTTCGCTACACCACATCGTTCGACGTGATGCAGGAACGCATGGGCCGGGCCGACTACGACGCCGCCGTCGGCTACCCGGGGGCGGTGTTCTGACGAACGGCGGTCCGTTGTCCTTGGTCCTTGGTCCTTGGTCCTTGGTTGTTGGTCGTTGCCGTTAGACTTTGGACTTTCGACTTTGGACTTTCGTCTTTCGACTTTGGACGTTGTCGGTGTTTTGATTGACACCCCCGCCCTTCCCGCCGTACCTTTGCACGACCTTCACCTCTCGGACCACGGGGGAACAGGCGCATGTCCTGGCCAAATCGCATCACGGTCACCCGGCTGCTGATGGTGCCGGTGTTCATTCTACTGCTGCTGAACGCGCGGGACCACTGGGGCTACCGGTACGGGGCGGCCGCGCTGGCGGGGCTGCTGGGCCTGGCCGACGCGGCTGACGGCATCCTGGCCCGGCGGACCGGCTCGGTGACGAAGGTCGGCTCGATTCTCGACCCCCTGGCCGACTACGCCCTCACGATCAGCGCGATGGTCACCCTGTCGATTCCCGGCATCTTGTCGGAGGACCGGAGCCTCTTTCTGCCGTACTGGGTCAGCGTCACGCTCGTCAGCCGGGCGCTTCTCATGCTGGGCGGGATGGTCATCCTGTACCTCCTGTGCGGCGTGTTCCAGGGCCTGCCCAGTGTGGCCGGCAAGGCGGCGACCGTGATGCAGGTCATCACGGTCCTGGTGACGTGCGCCTCGCCGGACCTGCTGCGGCTGCTGGGCGATTGGGCCTGGACGATCCTGTACGCGGTGTGGGGCGTGACGGTGATGCTGGCGGTCATCTCGCTTCTCGGATACATCCGCGTGGGATCGAAGTTGCTGGCGGCGGGCGGCCACACGGAGTAACCGGCGGCTTCCCCGCGTGCGCCTGGCCTCGCCGGACAAAGACTCCTGGAACCTTTTTCTCCGCGAAAAACCCTCCTGTTTTTCGGCGTGTCGCGGGCGTGCGATCGGCCGTCGGCTCTCCCGCTCGCCACTCTAACCCATTATTTAGCAATCACTTGCACGCAGCAGACGCTCTCCGGCCCGCCGCCCGCTTGCCTGGGCGCCGCGTATGCGTATGCTCCCAGACAGGCGACGCCACGCCCTGGACCGGGCATCGCCCCCAGCGCACGTGCGGACCGAACCACGAGAACCTAGGGAGGGCCTATGCCGCAGCAACCGCAGATTCTGGTCATCATCAACGATGACAACGCATCGCAGGACCTGATTGACCGGCTCGAGGCCTGCGGGGCCGTCGTTCGCACGGCGCCCGACTGCCTGTCAGCGATGGCCATCGTCAAGAGCGAAGACCTCGACGCCGTCGTCGTGGCCGACTGCCCCGGCCAGTTCGACCTGGGCGACACCACCCGCGTCATCAAGAGCCTGCGGACCGACCGGTACCTGCCCGTCCTGGCGGTGACCGAAACGTGCGTGGAGGCCGATCGGCGGTCGGGCATCCTGGAGGCCGGCGTTGACGACGTGGTGCCCTGCTCCGTCGACCTGGAGACGCTCCAGTACCGCCTTCACGCCGCCCTGCGCCTCAAGGCCGTCTACGATCAGGTGCACCGCGTCCGCACCGAACTCGACCACACGCTGGCCCGCGAGGCGGCCCTGCTGAAGCAACTGCGCGAGGATAACCGGGCCCTGAAGGTCCGCAGCATCACCGACGGCCTGACGGCCCTCTATAACTACCGGTACCTGATGGAGTGGCTGAAGACCGAGTTCAAGATCAGCCAGCGCTACGGCCACGAACTCTCGATGGTCATCGTGGACCTGGACCACCTCAAGAGCATCAACGACCAGCACGGGCACCCGTTCGGCGACTATGTCCTGAAGGAGGCAGCCGTCATCCTGAAGCAGTGCGCCCGCGAGTCGGACCTGGTGGCCCGGTACGCCGGCGACGAATTCGCCCTGGTCTGCCCGCGCACCGGGCACAAAGAGGTGCAGACCCTCGCCCGGCGCATTCTCGTCGCCTGCCGAAAGCACCGCTTCCTGGCGCAGGACGAGTGCGTGCCCATCAGCCTGAGCCTCGGCACCGCCACGTACCCGGACGACCCGGAGGTCGTCTCGCCGGAACTGCTCGTCTTCCTGGCCGACCAGGCGCTCTACCAGAGTAAGCGTCAGGGGCGCGACAACACCACCGCCTGGCACGACATCGACGGCGAAATGCGGATCGCCATCCGCCGGAACCTCCACGGCCCGAGCCACACGCTGCTGACCGACGACCCGCGAAGCCGGCTGGAACTGGCCGCCGCCGCCAGGCTCCTCGCGCCCTGCGCCCAGGCCGCCGCGCCCGATCAGGTCGAAGCGCACGCTCCCGCCAGGACGGACGACGCCTGACCTGAAAGGACGCTCCAGGCCAAACGGTAGGCCGCGGCGCGCCGCGGCCTGCATGAACTCGCCAAGGCTCGCTCGGGTCAGAACACCTCGGTGACCGGCTGCCCTTCCTCGAGCAGCGGCTCCAGCGGACACCCGCTGCACAGCGCGGCCCGCTTGCGGCACCACTGTTTCCCCACCGCCACCAGGAGGGCGTGGTACTCGCCGAAGAGGTCCGCGTCGTCCGCCAGCGCGCCGTGAAACAGCGCCTGGAGGTCGTCGTACGTGGCGTCGCCCTCGATGAGCCCGTGCCGGTACAGGATGCGGGCCGTGTAGGCGTCCACCACGAACACCGGCCGGCCCGCGGCATAGAGGACGATGGAGTCGGCCGTCTCGGGCCCGATGCCGCTCACCGAGAGGACCGTCTCGCGCAGAGCCGGCGTGGAGAGGGCGAAGAGAGCGTCCAGGTCGCCCCCGAACCGCTCGGCCAAGAGGTGCATGAAATTCTTCAGGCGCCGGGCCTTGATGCGGAAGTAGCCGGCGGGGCGGATGACCTCGCCCAGGCGGTCGGCGTCCATATCATCCAGGGCCCGCGGGTCGAGCAGCCCTTCGCGCTTCAGGTTCGCGATGGCTCGTTCGACGTTCTTCCAGTTGGTGTTCTGCGTGAGGATGGCGCCGACGACCACTTCAAACGGCGTCTCGGCCGGCCACCAGCCCTGCGGACCGAGGGTTGAAAGCATCGCCTCGTAGAACGCGCGGAGTTTTTCGTCGGTGGTCATGATGGCTTGCCTCGTCAGGCGGTCCGTTGCTCCCTGCCGCTGCGAGAGCCTACCCGCGGCGGCTCCCGGTGCAACGCAAATTCCGCATTCCGCATTCTGCCGTTGACTCCCCCGCCGTCCCTGCTACATTCCCGCCATGGCCACCGGCAAACGCGCGCGCACCAGGAAGCCCCCGCGGGGCACCGCCTCGGCGGAAGGCCGCCTCCTGCACGACCCGGCATCCCGCCGGCCCTGGCCGAGCCTCCTCTTCCTCTCCCCCCTGCTCGTCTTCTACGGCGTGGGGCTGATCTGGGTCCGCCCCGACCTGGCCGCCCGCGCCGACCTGCTGCTGCGGCAGGCCCTGTCGCCGCTCGGCCTGACGGGCGTGCTGGCCCCCACGTGGCTCGTGGTGGGCATCTTGCTGGCCTGGCACCTGATGCGGCGCGACCCGTGGCGGGTGCCGATGCGGCTGCTGGGCTGGATGGCCGTCGAGACTTTGCTCCTGGCGGTCCCGATCTTCGTCCTCCATGCCGTGATGAGCGTCGCCTTCCATGGCGGAGCGGCCCTGGAGATGGCCTCGCCCGCAGCGGCGCGGGCCGGCGGTCCCGACTGGCTCGCGATCGCCATGGCGAGCATCGGGGCCGGCATCTACGAGGAACTTCTGTTCCGCCTGCTGATGGTCGGCGGGACGCTGTGGCTGGCGCGGAAGGTCCTGCGGCGCGACTCGTCCGGCGTCACCGTGGCGATCGTCCTGATTGCGGCCGGCATCTTCGCCGGAGCCCACACGCTGGACGACCCGAACCGGTTCGCGTGGGACTCCTTTCTGTTCCGCTCGGCCGCCGGCACGTACCTGGGGTACGTGTTCGCGCAGCGCGGCATCGGCGTGGCGGCGGGGGTGCACATCGTCTTCGACCTCATCGTCAAGTTTGCCCCCGCGCTGCGGTGAAGGCTTCGCAGATGGTACAAGCCGGCGGCCGAAAGGTGTCAGGCACCTGTGAAGCCGTTAAAGGTGCCTGACACCTTTCGGCCTTGCAGCGGCGCTCGATATGGCCCTATAATCGCTCGTCAGGTCAGGCGGCGCGGGTCCGGGGCCGCCTTGCCGCCGCAGCCACCGGGTGAAAGGAGTCGGATGCAGCCGCCCCTGACCGCTGACCTCACCAACACCACCGCCCCGAAGCACACGCTTACGGGGCGGCCTATTCCGCCGCTCGCCCGCGGTCTGCCGAAGACCGTCGGCTCGGTCTGCCCGGAGTGCCTTCGCCTCATCCCCGCCCGCCTCTACGAGAAGGACGGCCAGGTCTGGATGGCCAAGACCTGCCCCGACCACGGGCCCGTCGAGGACCTCTACTGGTCCGACGCGCGGCTGTACCTCAAGGCCGAGACGTTCCACTACGCTGACGGCGACGGCCTCGCCAATCCGAATACGCCTGCCGCCGAGCAGTGCCCGCACCAGTGCGGCCTGTGCCCGGACCACGCCTCGAACACCGCCCTGGGGAACATCGACCTGACGAACCGCTGCAACCTGCGGTGCCCCATCTGCTTCGCCAACTCCGACGCCGCCGGCTACGTGTACGAGCCCACGTTCGACCAGGTCGTGGCGATGCTGCGGACGTACCGCGAGACGCGTCCGGCGGCCGGCCGGGCCATCCAGTTCTCCGGCGGCGAGCCCACCCTGCACCCGCGGTTCCTGGACTGCCTGCGGG
>JADHXV010000217.1 GCA_016782785.1 Planctomycetota bacterium
CTCCATGGCCTGGAAGAACGGGTTGGTGGTGGCCTTGTAGATGAGGGCGACGCGGCGGGCGCCGTCGCCGCCGGTTTCGCCGTCGCCGGAGCAGCCGGCGAGGGCCAGCGTCGCGCCTAGCGCGAGCACCATGAGCAGAGTACGTTGCATCGGGCACCTCCTTTATTCGCGGCGTTTGAGCCGGTCCGCCAGGACCGTCGCGATGACAACCGAACCGATGATGACCCACTGCCAGGGCGTCGGCACCCGCATGAACAACAGGCCGTAACCCAGGACCCCCATGATGAGGGCCCCCAGGAGCGTGCCGACGACGCTCCCCCGGCCGCCCGCCAGGCTCGTCCCGCCCACGATGACGGCGGCGATGGCGTACAGTTCCAGGCCGTCGCCGGCCAGCGGGTCGCCCGTCCCGCCGCGTATCCAGGATACCAGTCCGGCCAGGCCGGTGCAAAGGCCGCTCGCCAGGAACGTGACCACGCGGACCCGACCGACGCGGATGCCACACAGGCGGGCCGTCTCGGCGCTCGAGCCCACCGCAAAGACGTGCCGGCCGAAGACCGTCCGCGTCAGCAGCACGTGCCCGGCCAGGGCAACGGCCAGGCTGATGGCAATCGGCAGGAATTGCTGGGCCCAGACGGGCGTGCGGAACGCCGAGCCGACGGTCTTGCCGCCCGCCGCCACGAGGGCGATGCCCCGGGCCACCATCATCATGCCCAGCGTGACGATGAACGAGGGGATGCGCCACCGGACGCTGACGGCCCCGTTGGAGAGTCCCGCGGCCAGGCCCGCGGCCAGGCATCCCGCCACGCCCAGCGTGAGCGAGCCCGTGGCGTTGGCCACCACGACCAGCAGGACGTTCGTGAGGGCAATCAGCCGGCCGACCGACAGGTCGATCCCGCCGCCGATGATGACGAACGTCATGCCGACCGCCAGGATGAGGTTGGTCGCGCACGAGCCGAGCACGTCGATCAGGTTCCGGCTCGTCAGGAAGTACGGCCAGTGCAGGGCGCCGGTCCGGAAGTTGACGGCGCTGTGGGCGGTCAGCAGGGCCGCCAGGCCGACCAGGACGGCGGCCAGAACGAACGCGCGGTTGGCGGTGATGCGGGTGCGGACCTCGGTCACGGAGCGGCCTCCGGCGGCGCCAGGCCCCGCGACTATAGCACACCCTCCGGCCGAGGCTCAAACGAATCTCGCGGCGGGCGGACAGGGGGGCGCACGGACAGACAGGGGGCGCGCGGACTGCATGTCATTTCGACCGAGGGCCCGCTATAACGCGTGTCATTTCGACCGAGGCCTCGCGCAGCGAGGCCGAGCGGAGAAATCTCGTCGTTCGAACGAAGAGATTTCTCGGCTCGGCCCATACGGGCCTCGCTCGAAATGACAACCTTTCGCTTCGCTCGCTCGGAATGACAACTTGGACCCGAAGCCACTTCTGGGCGTGCACCCTCACGGCTCGCCGAGGGCGTACAGCAGGATATTGACCACCAGCCGCCGGGCGTCCGGACGGTCCACCGACCGCGCCCCGTACGTCTTGAGCCCGTCCAGGCCGTCCGCCAGACCGTACGGGCTGTGCACCAGGACCAGGTGGCCGTTGCGCTCCAGGCCGTAGAGGACGGGCGTGTTCAGGTCGGGCTCGGCGGCGCGGACGGCGTCGGCGTAGCGGACGGTCTCGATGCGCGGGCCCACCTTGCCATTGTAGATATCGTGATCCTCGGGAAGCGGCTTCAGCGGCGAATCGGGGAACAGGTCGGCCACGAGGTCCCCGAGGGCCTTGTCGAACGCCGCCCGGCCGCAGCACGCGTGCGCCCACAGGAAACCGCCGCGGTCCAGGTACCCTTTCAGGGCCGCCCGCTCGGCCTCCGACAGGCGGAACGTGTGGTGGCCCGTCAGGTAGAGGACCGGGTACCGGCTGAGGTCGGCCTCGCCGAGCCGCACCGGCACCGGCCGACTGTGGACCGCCACGCCGAACCGCTCGGCCAGGTCCTTGAGGAGCGCCGGCAAGGCGTACGGCCGGGGCTGCCAGTCGCCGTCGTGCTGAATCTGGCCGATGCGGAGGACGTCGTCGGCCGGCTCGGCCTCGGCCGGCATCTGGAAGGCGTCGACTTGCCGCAGCCGTTCCGGCAGGGCGTCGCCGACGGTGGCGTAGACGGCCAGGTTCTCGCCGAAGCGGAGGCCGTCGTCGGGCCGCGACGGGTTGGCCTTGGCCCAGGCGTCGGCCAGGCCCTTGTCGGCCAGCAGGATGCCGGCGCGGCAGCCGACCTGGACCATCTGGACGCCCAGCGCCGCCGGGTCCACGCGGTGCACGACCCGCGCCAGGGGGTGGTCGGCGGGGAGCGGCGCGAGCGCCGCGTCCGGAAACAGGGCCTGGACCAGGGCCCGGGCGCTCTCGCGGAACACCTCGTCGCCGCCCTCGGCGTCCAGGAGCAGGAGCCCGCCCTGGCCGACGTACTCGGCCAGGCGTTCGGCCAGGGCCGGCGCCAGGCCCAACGGGCCGCGGCCGGTGACGTGCAGGATGGGGGCGGCCAGATAATCGGCCATCGGGGCCTGGGCGTCCAGGGTCTGCCAGTCGACCGGGCCGCCGCCCACGCGGTCGCCCAGGAACGTCACCAGGTGGTTCAGGTCGCGCGGGTCGCGCCGCCACGGCCCCGGCCACACCAGCCGCTGCACGAGCAGCGGCTTGTATCCCTTGACCAGGAACAGCAGGCACAGGGCATCGTAGTAGAGGCGGTCGGTCCATCGGCCGTCGGGCTGCTGGCCGCGGACCAGCAACTCGGTCCCTTCCAGGAACCAGTCGTGGTCGCCGAACGAGCGCCGGCCGGAGATCACGCCCAGCCGTTCCAGCGAGTAGAGCCAGAAGTAGTACCACGCCAGGGCCCGGTTCGGGTTCTCCTTGAGGGTGAACCGGTCGGTGATCCAGTCGATGCCGCGCTCGATGACGGCCAGGCGGTCGGCGGTCGTTTGGGCGGGCTCGTTCGCGGCCAGCCGCTCGTGGCACAGGTACAGGCCCGCCAGCACCGCCGCCGTGATGCTGCCGTACGCCTCGTCCGGGTCGGGGTCGTGATAGACGTATCCCCATCCGCCGCCGGGCAACTGCGTGGCGCGGAAGTGGCGGTCGGCCATCTGCCACGTCTTCAGGGGGACGCGGGCGCCGGCGTGGTCGGCCTCGGCCAGGGCCAGCAGGGCGAACTGCGAGTTCGACGCGTCCGGCCGCTCGTACTGCTGACGAAGGCGGATCTCGTCCTTGGCCTGCTCCAGGGCGCCGCCGATGCGGATCTCGGCCATGGCGGCCGGCGGCGGCGTGCCGTAGCCCCACGCCCCCGTGGCCGACTGGTGCTCCACCAGCCAGTCGGCGGCCGACTGAATCTCGGCCCGGTACCGTTTGGCGTCCGCCGACACCAGCGCCAGTACCTTCAGCGAGACGACGTAGGTGCTCCGGTGCTCGAGGCGGCGGACGACTTCGACGGCCTTGGCGAGGTCGGCGTCGTCCGGGGCGACGCCCGCCTCCAGCAGCGCGTAGGTTGCCAGGGCGGTGACGCCGCCTTCCTGGGCGTAGTTGGGCCACGTGCCGGCGGGCTGCTGCTCGGCCTTCAGGGCGGCCACGGCCCGGAGGATGGCGGCCCGCACGTGCCGGCCCGTGATGGGCTCCTCGGCCTCCGCGGCGGCCGGAAAAGCGCTAACCGCCGCCGCGACAAACGCCGATAACACCAGCGCCCGGGCGCCCGTGGGGCGAAGCGGCAGGTTCGCTTGCGTCGGGACCATCGGTCGTCTCGCTGGCGCCGGTGCGGCTCTCGCCCACGTTATCGACTAAGCGGCCGAGGGCCCTTCAGGGCAACCGGCGCCCGAGCGCCACCCCGGCCAGGGCCGGAACGTCTGCATCAGCAACCTGTAACGTTATACGGAACCACGATCGGATGCGAGATGGATTTCGACGAGCGACTTGACGCCTTCAAGCGGATTCGCGACCGCCTCGTGGCCGAGGTCGGCCGACGCATTGTAGGGCAACGCGAAACGGTTGACCAGATGCTGGCCACCGTCTTCGTCGGCGGCCACTGCCTGCTGGTGGGCGTTCCCGGCCTGGCCAAGACGATGATGGTCCGGACGCTGGCGGCCGCCATCGACCTCTCGTTCAAGCGCATCCAGTTCACGCCCGACCTCATGCCCTCCGACATCACCGGCACCGACGTGGTGGACCAGGCGCCCGACGGCCGGCGGATGTTCCGCTTCGTCCGCGGCCCGGTCTTCGCGCACATCGTCCTGGCCGACGAGATCAACCGGGCCCCGCCCAAGACCCAGGCGGCGCTGCTCGAGGCCATGCAGGAACGCCAGGTTACCGTCGGGCAGGAAACCTATCCGCTGCCCGACCCGTTCTTCGTCATCGCCACGCAGAACCCCATCGAGCAGGAGGGCACCTACCCCTTGCCCGAGGCCCAACTGGACCGCTTCCTGCTGGCCATCCACGTGGCGTACCCGACGGCCGCCGAAGAGGAGCGCATCCTGATGGCCCCGACGGGCGCAGCCGACGAACCGGTCGAGCGCGTGCTGGACGCGGGCGGCCTTCGCGCCCTCCAGCAGGCCGTGCTGGCGGTGCCCGTATCGCGATACGTTGTGGCGTACGCAACGAAGTTGATCCGGGCCACCCGGCCGGGCGACCCGACCGCCCCGGAGGTGGTCCGCGAGATGGTCGACTGGGGCGCGGGCCCGCGCGCCGGCCAGCACCTGATCCTCGCGGGCAAGGCGCTGGCGGCCATGGCGGGCCGGGCAGCCGTCGCGGCCGACGACATCCGCGCCGCCGCCATCCCCGTCCTCCGGCACCGCGTGGCGACGAACTTTGCGGCCGAGGCCGCCGGACTCGATGCCGTCGCGATCATCCGCCGCCTGCTGGACGAGGTGCCCGAGCCGCCCGTCAAGCGCTACGCCGCCGTCGGCGCAGGGGCGTCGTAGGCGCTTGCGCGGTGCGCGCTGTTCGAGCCGCGACCCTAAGGTCGCGGGTACGCCCGATTGGCATGCGATGCGTGTACGCGCATCGAACGTACCCCGCTGCTTACGCAGCGGGCTCGGGCACGCGATCGCGGCTCACTCGATAACGCAACCATGGCCAAACCCGAACACTACCTGCTGCCGGAGGTCGCCCGGAAGGTCCGCCGCCTGGACCTGCGCGCCAAGTTCATCGCCGAGGGCTTCTGGGCCGGCCTCCACGCCTCGCCGTACCGCGGCTTCAGCCTCGAGTTCAGCGAGCACCGCAAGTACGCCGCCGGCGACGACCCCAAGCGGCTCGACTGGACCGCCTGGGCCAAGACCG
>JADHXV010000218.1 GCA_016782785.1 Planctomycetota bacterium
GCCCGCATGGGGGCCGTCGTGTTCGCGTGGGACATGGTCGGCTGGAACGACTGCGACCAGGTCCAGCACACCGACCCGAACGTATTGACGCTTCAACACTTTAACAGCATGCGGGCGCTCGATTTCCTGCTCTCGCTGGAGGGCGTCGACGCCGAGCGCATCGGGTGCACGGGCGAGTCGGGCGGCGGCACGCAGACGTTCCTGCTGACGGCCCTGGACGACCGCGTCAAGGTGGCGGTGCCGGTCGTCATGGTCAGCGCCCACTTCTTCGGCGGGTGCCAGTGCGAGAGCGGCCTGCCGATCCATAAGAGTGATAGGCATGAGACGAACAACTGCGACATTGCCGCCATGGCCGCCCCGCGGCCGCTCCTGGTCGTCTCGTGCGGCGGCGACTGGACGAAGAACGTGCCCGGCGTCGAGTTCCCGTACATCTGGCGCGTGTACCGCCTCTTCGACGCCATCGACAAGACCGCCAACGCCCACGTCCTGTACGAGAAACACGGGTACGAGTACGCCAAACGGTTGCCCATGTATCAATGGATGGCCCGGCACCTGAAGTTGGACCTGGAGGCCGTCGCCCTGCCCGGCGGCGGCGTGGACGAGGCGGACGCGGTCGTGGAGGACGAGGCGTCGCTGCACGTCTGGACGGCCGAGCACCCCCGCCCCGCCGACGCCCCCGTCGGCACCGAGGCCGTCCAGAAGGTGTTTGAGGCGCAGAAGGCGGAAGCGGAGGCAAAGGCGACGAAGAATTAGGCGAGCCGCGAGCCGCGAGCGGCGCACAGCGCGCCACATTTAGCCGCCGGGCTCGCCCGGCGCGTCAATCCGCCGGCGCGCATCACGTCGCCCGACACGTCGCCCGACACGTCGCCCTCACCCGCCGCGCCACATTTAGCCGCCCCCTACGGGCGCGTGGCCGTTGCCGCGCCCTCAGCGCACCGCCATCATCGCCAGCATCAGCAGGGTGAACAGCGCGAGCGGCACGATCGTCAGGATGATCAGCCACGCCAGCCGGCGGGCCCGGCGCAGGTCCGGCAGGTTGCCGATACGCTTGCGCTCCTCGCGTATCTTGTCCAACAGGCGAATCGCCCGGAAGAATGCCACGGGCGCCGTGAACCCGAGGGCGGTAAAGAACCCCAGCCGCTGGGCCGAACGCCACAACTGGTACGCCGCCTCGTCCTTCTCGTCGCTTTCGGGCTCGGGCGCCAGCGCCGCAGCCGCCTCCTGCCGGTCGCGTTCCATGATGCCCTGCGCCTCGGCCAGGCGGGCCGCAGGGACCAGCACGCGGATGCCCCCTCGATGCAGCCCCATCTGGAGGTGCCAGTACCAGCCGGCCATCGACTCGCCCTCGACCCACGCGGGAATCTCGGCCTGCCGAAGCGCGTTGGCGATGATGTGGGCCTCTTCAAGGTCGAACGCCGTGGCCGCCACCGCCAGGCCGCCGTCCTGGTAGGCTTCGGGATCGGTCGGGAGGCCCTGGCGCTGGGCCTGCCAGGCGATGGGGTCCACGCCCTTCGGCTTGACGGGCGGCCCGAGAATGGCGATGGCCAGGAGGGCCAGCGCGGCGCCCAGGAGCAGGATCGCGCCGATGAACATCACCAGGCCCTCGGCGGCGGGTCCCGTGTGCGCCAGCGCCGCTCGGCCGAGGCACACGCACGCGAAAAGCACCCCCGCCGCGCCGCCGAAGGCCACGATGCGCGTAGCGGGCGCCCACGGCGTCTCCGCCTCCACATCCGCCTCCGCCGACCTGTCGGCATCGGGCCCCGGCGCGTCGGCGCCGTCCGGCGGCGACCTGAAGGCGTCGGGCGGAAAGTCCGGCGGGGCATCCGGCCCGAGGTCCGGCGGCGGGTTGACGGGTGCGTCCGGCATGGCGCATTCCTTTGCGGCGGTTGCCCGGCGGGGCTGTCCTGCAAGCGCCCGGTGCCGCCATGATACGTCGATGCGACGGGGCGGGCCAGCGGATTTCGCCGGCCGGTTCGTCACCCTCTCCCGCCAGGGGAGAGGGGAAGGGAGACGGCCCGCGCCGCGTTTTCGCTTGAGGCCCCTGGGGGTCGAGGGTAGACTCCGCTTCCCACCGTTGGGACCCGGCGTCGTTGGCGCCACCGACGGTTCCTCAAGGGGAGAGAAGCGTGGCTTCCGACAGTGCGGGCTTTGCCTTGTCGTCGCGGGCGCGGCGGACCCAGCGCCAGCCCATCAGTTACCTGATGGCCCAGGCGGTGGAGAACCCGGACGTCATCTCGCTGGCGGCGGGGCTGGTCGACGCCGACACGCTCCCCGCCCGCGAGGCGTTCGCGCTGCTCGAGCCGATGCTCTGCACCCGCCCGTCGGCCCGTGCGGCCCTTCAGTACGGCACCACGCAGGGGCTTCTGTCGCTGCGGGAGAAGGTCCTGGCCCACATGGCGGCGCTCGACGGCCTCGCGCCCGGCGACCTGGCCGGCACGCCCGACGACGTCGTCATCGCCACCGGCAGCCAGCAGCTCCTCTTCATCCTGGCCGACGTTCTCATCGACCCCGGCGACGTGGTCATCACCGGCTGGCCCAGTTACTTCGTCTTCACGGGGACGCTGGAGGCCGCCGGCGCCCACGTCCGGTGCGTGGACATCGACGAGGACGGCCTGGTGCCCGAGTCGCTGGAGCGGGTGCTCGGCACCCTGAAGGCCGAGGGCCTGTTGCCGCGCGTCCGGATGCTCTACACCGTCAGTTATCACCAGAACCCGACGGGGATTACGCTGGCCGAGGACCGCCGCGGCACGATTGTCGATATCATCCGGCGCTATTCGACCGACCACCGCATCCTGATCGTGGAGGACGCGGCGTACCGCGAACTGACGTTCGAAGGCCGGCCGCCGCGGTCCATGGTCCGCCACGACCCCGAGGGCCGGCACGTGGCCCTCCTTCAGACGTTCAGCAAGACGTTCGCGCCGGGCCTGAAGGTGGGCTACGGCCTGTTGCCGCACGGCCTGGTGGAGCCGGTCCTGCTGCAGAAGGGGAACCACGACTTCGGGTCGGCCAACCTGTGCCAGCACCTGGTGCTGGCGGCCATGGAGAGCGGGGCGTACGCCCGGCACGTCGAGGCCCTGTGCCGGCACTACACGGCCAAGCGCGACGCCACGCTCGAGGCCCTCCGCGAACACCTGGGATGCCTGGCCGGTGTGCGGTGGACGCATCCATCGGGAGGTCTGTATGTGTTCCTGACGCTGCCGGAGGGGCTGGCGACGCACACGGGCGGCCCGCTCTTTGCCCGGGCCCTGGAAGAGGGCGTCCTGTACGTGCCGGGCGAGTACTGCTATCCGCCGGACCCGACGCGGACGATTCCCGAGAACACGATCCGCCTGTGCTACGGGGTGTGCAGCATCGAGCAGATTCGGGCCGGCGTGGCGGCCCTGGCCCGGGCGGTGCGGGCGGTAATGTAGAGATTCCGGATTTCCCTGGCCGCGTCCCGAGCGCGGCTCGGGCAGGCGGATTTCAGATTGGCCTTCCGCGCAGCCCGTACGGGCCGCGCGCCACCAAGCAGCCTTCTCAGGCGCGGTGGCTACCACACATTGTCATTTCGACCGAGACCTCGCGCAGCGAGGCCGAGCGGAGAAATCTCGCTGTTACGAACCACGGACAACGGCGAGATTTCTCGACTCGGCCCGTACGGGCCTCGCTCGAAATGACATCCTTGTGCCGCGGCGCGCCGCCGTTTCAATCCGAAATCCGAAATCGCGATTTACTTCCCCCGCCGCTGCGCCAGCAGCCACTCCCAGAACTTGGGGTTGGCGTACGTCTGGGTCCAGGAATCGTGTTTGGCCTCCGGGTAGACCGTGAACTTCGGGGCGCCGCCCGCCTTTTTCAGGGCCTCGACCATCGCCTCGGAGAACGTCACCGGGACGGTGGGGTCCTTCGCCCCATGAAAGACCCACGCGGGGATGTGGGCGATGAGGCCGGCCTTCTTGGGGTCGCCCCGGCCGCAGATGGGCGCGAGGGCGGCAAAGCGTTTCGGCTCGGCCATTGCCAGGGCCCACGTGCCGAACCCGCCCATCGACAGGCCCGTCAGGACCACGCGGTCGGCGTCCACGTCCAGCGTCTTCTGGAGGTGGTCGAGCAGCGCGACGAGGGCGGCCGTCTGCTCGGGCTTATCCCACCAGCCGCCTTTCGGGCACTGCGGCGACACGCAGATGAACGGGAACGCCTTGCCCTCGCCGACGAGTTTGGGCGGCCCGTGTTTCTTGACCGCCTCCAAGTCGTCGCCGCGCTCGCCGGCCCCGTGGAGGAAGAGGACCAGCGGCCAGGGCTTCTCGCTCGCCGCGTAGCCCTCCGGGACGTAGAGGAGGTAGCGGATGGGGCCGCCGCCCGCGCCCGGGAGTTCGAGCGTCTGCGGGTGCTGGCCGGTCGGCACCTGGGCCTTGGCGTCGGCGTCCGGGGCGTCGCCGGCGGCGTCGCCCGCGCCGCGCGACCCGCCCGCGGCACACGAGGCCAGCAGCGCTGCGCCGGCCAGAAGCATGACGGAATGATGGAGGAAATGGGACATGGCGATCCTTTCGTTGTTCGCAGTGCGCCGGACGCTCATGCGCCCGGCCTGCGCGCGTCATTCGAGCCCGGCGCGCATCGTTCGAGCCGCGACCGTGTCATTTCGACCGAGGCCTCGCCAAGCGAGGCCGATCCGAAGTTGGACCCCTTCGGGGGTGGAGAAATCTCGTCGTTCGGATCCAGCAGAAGCATGAACAGCGAGATTTCTCCGCTCGGGCCCTTCGGGCCCTCGGTCGAAATGACATGCGCGCGTCGTTCGCGCCCCCCGGCGCGCTACGGCTCCAGGCGGAGCGACCGGGCGGCGTCCATCAGCCGCTCGACCTCGGCCTGCTCCGTCCCCCAGACCAGCACGTGGACCACCAGGCCCTGGGCGTCGGCCAGCCACGTGGTGGGCCAACCAAAGAGCCCCCGCACGTACGCCTCGGCGTGATAGATGGTCCGGCCGTGCTCGTTCGGCCACGAGCCGCCCTGCCAGACCGTCTCGCACCCGGCGATGGCGACGGGTTCGCGGATGTCCGTGACCCGCGGCTCGCGCGGATGGCGGCCCACGTAGACGGCCAGCGAGGCCGTCTCGGGCGGGGCGACGTCCGGCGGCCGCCGCAGCAGATGGACCGTGAAGTCCTCGCCCGACCGCAGGCCGCGCTCGTACGTCCCCGGCACGTTGATGAGGAGGGCCGGAACGCCCGTCCGCCACGGCGGCAGACGGTGGA
>JADHXV010000219.1 GCA_016782785.1 Planctomycetota bacterium
CCTCGTCGCACTCGGCGATTTCGGCGCTCGGCAGGCGGATGCGCGTGCCGACGGCGGCCGCCAGTTCCCGCGCCACGCCCAGGTGGCACAGGCAGTCCGGCCGGTTGCTCGTCACCTCGACGTCCAGCAGCCCGTCGCCCTGGCCGCTGCAGCCGGAGGCCGGGTCGTCGGGCAGGTCCTCGATGGCCTCGACGTTCAGGCCGATGCGCGTGAGGACCTTGGCGGCCTCGACGTACCCGAGGTCGGTCTCGACGTAGTCCCTGAGCCAGGCGTAACTGATGTTCATGGCGCGCCCCTGGCCGAAACGGTCCGGCGTTGAACCGGCGATTATAGGCCGCCCTGGGGCGCGGTCAAGCAAGAAGGGCGATCGAAACGCGGAAGGCACTGAAGCCCCGTACGCCTAATCAGGCCCGCGTTCTATGGTTCACACATCTTCCTCGATGGCCTCTTCTTCCTCGTCAAGAGAAGCATAGACATCCTCAATGTACTCGGCATCCTCGTTGGACATCTCAATGCTTTGGCGATATTCGAGCGCCTCCGCGTTGGCCACGTAATCCACTTGGCCGCGGTTCTCCTCGACAAGTTGGCGGATAGTCTCGATGTCGGCCCGGAAGAATTCCTTGCGGGGATTCACGCGATTGACGCGATCCTTGTGCAGCGACCGGTGAAGCGCGTTCTCCAGGCTGGGGGCGTCCTCACAAGACAGCATCATGTGAACGTCAAAGGGGAACGGTACGGAGGCGTCGCCCAGTTCCCGGACGCGGTCGCGGGGCTCAAGCCTGCGGGTCATTCCAATCTTGAAGACGCGTTCACCGAACGAACCGATGTTCGATAGGACGTAGACGTGGCCGGCCTTCGTCAGTTGGGCTTGGGAAATGGCACGCCGAGACCTTTCCTCGGCTTCGGCAAGCCTTGCCCTCAACCGCTCGATCTCCTCGCTGTGCTTATCCTCGGCCTCCGCCAGCGCCTTCTCGAGGGCAGCCTGAATCGCGGCCCGCTCGCGCTCCAGCCGCTTCAGTTCGCTGTCAACCTCCCGCTGCAGTCTCTGCTCCTCGCGGATCTGGGCTTTGATCCTGGCTTGCTCTTCGCGCTCCAAGGCGGCTCGCACGTTCTTCTCAAACTCCGCCTTAAGGTCTGCCAGAAGCGATGCCTCCTCTTCGGCGGAAACCTCGTACCCGATGCCGCGGCAGCGTTCGATAACTTCGAGAAGGCGTTTCTTGCACGCAGCGTAGTTGTTCGCTGAAAGCGAGGAGCCTATCCACTTAATGTTGTCCTTTAGATATCGGCTTCCTAAGTCGCCTGTGCGTTGGTCGATTTCATTTTGCTTCTGCTCCTGCAGTCGGCAGTCCAGTCGGAGTTTTCGGAGGTTTACGTCGATGTTCTGCAAGTCGCGCTTCAGGATGCCGTTCTCCTCCTGAAGTTCCTGGTACTTGACCACGCGTCCCTGGAACTCTGCCTCCTGGGTCGTGAGTTCCGCGGCTGACTGCTCAAGTTCCTTCTCTCGATTGCTGATCCATATCTTGGACTCATTGACCCACTTTATCTGCTTTTCGTGCTCCCGCCTCTGCTGGTTGAGCCTCCTCCTTTTTTCGGCAAAGGCCACGAAGACTGTTGCGGCACCGCCGAAGACGCCCAGCAGGAAGAAAATGAGCACCCAACCCATGCTTCGCTCCTTGCATTAGGAATCAGCGCATGCGGCCAGGACCACGAACAAGCCGGTGCGCTTGCATTTGGGACAGTCCATTGGCTCAAGGAAGAGGGCCTTGGAGCCTTCGAACGTGTTCCCGCACGACGGGCACTTGGCGGGAACCATTTCGCCGAGTCGGGTGCAGATTGCGAGCCGATATGACCCGCCGTCCGGAGTGCGGGTAACCAAGCCCATTTTGTGCCATGCCTCGGCCGTTGCGCGCCATTCATCCTGATCACCGCCCAAGCAGGTGCGCAGTTGATCTTGGCGAGCGTTGGGATTCCGCTCAAGATGGTCCCAAAGGCGATGGTCTTTCCACATTCGCTCCCGCGCAGCGGAAAGCCTGTCGGCGAGATTCTCGGAGGTGTTGCGCTCGATGCGCCGCTTGGCCTTCAGCAAGTTCTCCAGAGTGTCGAGAGTCTCGAAGTCGAGAAGCAGCGGGGCATACTTCAGAACGAGGTCAATGGCGGGGATGCTGTCGAACTCAACGTTCCTGTATCGCCGCTCGAACTGCATCATCCCGTCGATGTAGTCCCAAGCCTCCAGGGCGCATTGGACAGCCTTACGATAGAGCCCTTCACCTTCGGCCTCACGCGCTTGTGACATCAGGCGAAGGTAAGAACGGCGGTGCTCCTCCATCTCCGCTTTCTTCATGGCCACAGGAGGCCCCTTTGCCGCGGTTCCATCGCGCCTTTATTGCTACTATGTACCAGTTTCTATCTCATGGGGAACCATACCTCCACACTCTGCACGACGCAAGCGAATTTGGGAGCATGAATGACGATCGCAACCGTAATCTCATTTGTGCTGCGTAAAGCATAGAAAGCGATTTCGGGCTTCGGAGCACAACTTACTCCGCCGGCAGGTGGTCCTTGCGCACGGCGCGGGCGCGGTCGAGGTAAGCGTCGTACGGCTCGATCTCGAACTCGGCCATCATGTCGCCCACGCGCTTCTCCGGGTGCAGCGACGAAATCAGGTACACCGCCTCCGGGCTGAACGTCTCCACCTGCACGAGCGGGCCGTACCGGGCCTTCAGGTCGGGGATGCGGCGGTGGTTGTAGTCGATGTGGGCGACGCGGCAGTCGAGGTTCACGCGCGCGAAGACGGTCCGGCCGTACTGGCTGGACTCGGCCAGGACGCGGCCGCGCTGGTCGCACCGTCGGCGCTGGGGGCGACGGCTGGGGTGCCGGCGTCAGCACCGTACAGGCCCAGCGCCGCGACAGCGAGCACGGCCACCAGGCAGACGGTCACGAGCAGGTGTCGAACGGTGCGTGTTCGCGCGGACATGGTTGTACCTCCATGTGGCCAAAGGGTGCGGCATCGTCTTGACCCGTCAGGCTTCTTGCGCGGCCCGTACGGGCCGCGCGGAAGGCGTGGACCATGGTCACCCTTCGGGATGACCATGCCACCCGGCACGGTTATTCCCGCTGCAACTGGGCCTCGGCGTGGGCCGAGCGGCAAAGCGGCCAGCGGGCGAACGCCTCGATGCCGTGGTACTCCGGCAGGCCGAGGGCGTCGTACAATTGGGCGGTGGCCATGTTGCGGGTCTCGGCCCGCTGCCAGAACTCCCGCGTGTCCGACGGGCCGGGGAACATTGCCCGGTCTTTCTGGCTCTCGTGCCGGAAAATGGCGTAGCGTTTCCGCAGGAGTTCGTCCGGCGAGAGGGGCACGGCCATATCGATCGCGTGGACGGGCCATTCCTGCCACGCGCCTCGGTAGAGCCACAGTTCCGGCGCCGCATTTCCGGCCCGCGTGTACGCCTCCAGGGCCGCCAGCACTGCCTGCAGGCATACCCGGTGCGTGCCGTGCGGGTCGGAGAGGTCGCCCGCCGCAAAGATCATGTCGGGTTTGACCGACTCGAGCAGCGAGCGGACACGGTCGACGTCTTCGGGGCCGATGGTGCGTCCCTCGATGGTCTCGGCCTCGTAGAACGGCAGTTCGAGGAAGTGGACGCAGTCTTCGGGCAGGCCGCAGAAGCGGGCGGCGTCGAGGGCCTCGATCCGGCGGACGAGGGTCTTGACGGCCCGGACCTCCGGGGTGTCCAGATCGCCCGGCTGCTTGTGCCGCAGGAACTGGTCGATGTGGGCCTCGATGGCCGCCGTCTGCTCGGGCGTCAGGCCGAAGATGTGGTTGAAGTTGGCGACGAAGTCGGCATGCCGGGCGGCGTTGTGGTCGAAGACGGCCAGGTAGCCGGTCACCATGTGGGCGACGCGGACCTCGTGGCCCTGCTCGACGAAGCGGATGAGCGTGCCGCCCATCGAGATGACGTCGTCGTCGGGGTGCGGGCTGAAGAGGAGGACGCGCCGGCGGCGGTCCTTGCCGCCGGGCCAGCCGGTGATCGTGTTCATCAGGTGCCGGAAGACCGCGATGTTGATGCGGTACGCCCCGCCGCGTTGGCGGACGAGGTCGCCCAGGCCGTTCTCGTTGTAATCCTCGTCGGTGAGTTTGAGGATGGGCTTTTCAACCCGGCCGGCCAGCCAGACGACGGCCTGGCGCTGGAGCCGTTCGTCCCACTCGCACGGCCCCATGAGCCACGGCGCCGCCAGGCGCGTGAGGTGGGCGGCCGCCGCTTCGTCCAGGTGGAAGACGCAGTCGGGGTGCTCGTGCAGGTACGAGGCGGCGACGGCGGAGGTGACCTCGCCCTCGACGGCCCGCTTCAGGATGGGGGCCTTGTGTTCGCCGAACGCCAGGAGCCGGACTTGCCGGGCCTCCATGATGGTGGCCACGCCCATCGTCAGGGCCATCTCCGGCACGTTTTCCTCGCCGAAGAAGTCGCTGGCGGCGGCCTTGCGGGTGACGCGGTCCAGGCGGACGCGGCGGGTGCGGCTGTGGCGGGTGGCGCCCGGCTCGTTGAAGCCGATGTGGCCGGTGTTCCCGATGCCCAGGATCTGGTAATCGATGCCGCCGGCGTCGCGGATGGCCTGCTCGTAGGCGGCACAGTGGGCCCCAATCTCGTCCTCGGCCACCGTGCCGGACGGCAGGTGGATGTTCTCGGGCCGGACGTTCACGTGGCGGAAGAGGTTCTCGTGCATCCACGCGTGATACGACTGTCGGACCGAGGGCTCGATGGGCCAGTACTCGTCCAGGTTGAACGTGACGACGCGCGAGAAGTCCAGGCCGTCCTCGCGATGCCGCCGCGCCAGTTCCCGGTACACGCCCAGCGGCGTGTGGCCGGTGGCCAGGCCGAGGACGGTGGCCCGGCCGGCGGCGCTCTGTTCGGCCACGAGGCGGGCGATTTCGCCGGCCACCACCTTTGACGCCGCCTCGGCGTCTTCGTAAATCCGCACGGGGACCTTCTCGCTGCTCATGTGCATTTCGGCGCCTCCCTTGCTCCGCGTGTCGGAATCCGTAGTATACGCCCGCGGGTTGCCCGGTGCCAGCGCTGCCGGCGCCCAAGAACCTGTCAACGCAAAGTAGAAATGTCCTCTTTCCCGCAAAGTAGGAATGTCCGGTTCGTCTTGAATGGCTGGCGCCAAGGGTGGTCCTTGGCGGGGCGTCGGGGCGCGGCGGAGGCCGAGGGGACCGAGG
>JADHXV010000220.1 GCA_016782785.1 Planctomycetota bacterium
AATAGCGGGCCAGGACGATGGCCGTGACCGCAAACAGCACGATCACCCCGGTGGTTATGCCGAGCGACTGGGCCAGGGCGTCCCAGTCCACGCCGCCCTCGCTGCCCGGCTCCATGTACGAGACGGGCAGGGCCAGGATGACGCTTGCCAGGACCAGCATCGCCCCCGAGGCCCCCATCACGCCGAACCCGGGCGTCACGAGGAGTTCCACCGCCAGCAGCGCCGCACCGGCGACGAACATCAGCATGGGCAGCCACTCCGGCCGGCCCGCCAGAAACGAGGACGCAAACACCAGGGCGAACGCCGTCAGCCCCACCGCCCCCGGCAGGCCCACGCCAGGCGTGTGTAATTCCACATATATCCCCAGAAGCCCCACGAGCACCAGCAGGGCCTTGAAATACATATTGTTCAGCCAGACCACGAGCGTCTCGTTCCAGGTGACCGGGTACACCGCCATCCGGCCCTCGATGGGATAGAGGTCGTAGAGCCGGTCCACGGAGGCCGCCGCGTGCCGGGCGATGCCGTAGGCGCGGGCCTTGTCGGCCCCGACGGTCAGGACCTCGTCGCCGGAGACGACGTCGTCGCCTTTCCTCCACAGGGGCCCCAGGCTGAAGAGGTCCTGCTCCTCGACGTAGCGGACCTCGCCGGTCTTGGCGTTCCGGGCCTCGATGACGACGGTGTTCATCGCGACCATGGCCTTCAGCAGGGCCGCCGGGTAGCCGTTCTTCGCGGCGAGGCTTTCGAGGCGCTCGATGATCGTGCCCTCGATCTTGGCCCGGACCTCTTCCTCCATGGGTTCGACGCCACCCACCGGCGAGCCCATGAACGGCGTGCAGGCGCCGATGGAGGCCTCCGGGCTCATCACGATTTCCTGGCACGCGAAGGCGGCGATGGCGGCCGCGCTGTACGCCTTCGAGTCCACGTACGCCACGGTCCGGGCCTGCCGGCCGATGCGTTCGATCTCGCGGCTAAGTTCCAGGCCGTCGTCCAGGTACCCGCCGTCGGACGTGATGTGGAAGATGACGAGGCGGTGGCCGTCATCCACGGCCTCGCCGGCCCGGCGGGCGACGCTGGTGCGAAGGGCCGTGTCGATGACGCCGCTGACCGGCACGAGGGCCGTCGGCAGCGGCTCGCCGGAGGGGTCCAGCGGCGGGAGCGGCGTCTCGGAGGCAGGGGCGGCGCCGCCTTCCGGCTTGGCGTCGGCCGGCTCGGCGGGGGTGTCGGCATCGTGTGAGGGTGGCTCTTCTGGCCGCGACGCGGAGCGGAGCGCGTCGGCCGGCTTTGCGGAGAATGTGCCCGTCGTCAGCGCCGGCTGCTCGGAGGCAACCGGGCCGACCGCCAGCAGCGCAAGCCCCAGCGCCAGCACGGCGATGCTGGCCGTCAGTCGTCCCACGCGCATTCGCGAAGCGCCAGACACGGTTCCTCCCCGACCGGTCACCCGGCCGACCGGTCACGAGCCGCCATCAGGCAAGCCTGTGTCCGTCAGCGCCAGTATATACGCCGCGGGGGATGGGGACTATTCAAAACCACCGACGAACCGCGCGCCTTCCGAGCCGCGACCGGAAGGGAGCGGGGGAACACGGAGCGCGCTTTTCGAGCCGCGACCGTGAGGTCGCGGGTACTCACGAATCGCCACGCGATGATCGCTTGCCGATCGAACGTACCCCGGTGCTCACGCACCGGGCTCGAACGCCGCCCCGGCTCACTCCATGCGCGTGATGCACTGGGGCGGGATGTCGTCGGCCAGCCAGACCGACGGGCCGCCCCGGTAGAACCGCACGCCGCCCTTGGAGGAACACTCCGTGTCGATTTGCAGGATGACCGGTTCCGGGCAATGGCGCCGGCCCACCTCGCGGGCCACCGGCGTGTCGACCGACAGGTGGACCCGCTGCCGCTGGCCTGCCGTGAGGCCCTCGGCCAGGACCTGCTCGGCCGCCGCCGGCGTCGTGCCGTGGAACAGAAAGGGGGGCGGCTCGGCCGGATCGTACTGGATGGGCTGCGGCAGGCTGTGGCCGTACCGGGCCCGGATGGTGTCGTCCTCGATGGCGAACCGCGTCGCGCCGGGGCCGCCGGCGACCAGGGCCGCGATGCGTTCCCGCGCCAGGTCCTCGAAGCCCGGCCGCTGGCGCAGCGCCTCGATGAGGGCGTCCAGGTGGATGGCCCCGCGGGCGTCCAGTTCCAGGCCGAACTCCTCCGGATGGTGCCGAAGCACGTACGCCAGGAGCCGGCTGAGCCGTTCTTCGGGCGACGGCCGAGGGGGCCGGCCCTCTCGGCCGGGCGGTCCGTGCCGGCCGCCCCGTCCGGGCCGGCCGCCTTCGCGTCCGCGGCTTTCGTGGCTGTCTCTGCGAGGCATGGGCGGCTCCCATATGTGGCTGGTAGCGGTAGGCCGGGTCAACAGACCCGACATCCTTTTCTATTGCCGCTGCTCTCAATTGTCGGGTCTGTTGACCCGACCGACTGCGCTACCCCGCACGATAGAAGCGGGGCAGGGCCGGTGCAAGGGAAAAGGCCCAGGCCACGTTCCGCGTTCGTTCCCGCGCTCCGCTTCGCGTCGCGGCTAAAAGGGCGCACCCGCTGTCGCTGTCTGTTGCCCGTTGACGGTTCCCTTTGGTTTTGCCGTTGCCGTCCTCGCATACACTAAAGCATCGAACGGGGGGATCAAAAAACCGAAAAAAGGCGAAAAAAGTTGAAAATTCCTGAAAAGTCGGGGTAAAAAACTGAAAAGTTCCGGGCGCTTTTGGGGCGATTTTCCTGCCATTTTGGCAGCCAAACCCCTCTGGCGCTTCAAAAACGGCGATCCGGACCGAAAATCGCGCCAAAAGCGCACCGAAAGGCCCGTTCCGGTATGGTTTAGAGCATATCGCCTGACGCCTATGTGCGGGCCGGCCGTCCCCGGCGGCCACCATGCTACGAGCCGTGAGCCACGAGCCAGCGGCGGAACGGCACGGAACGGGCAACCGGGAACCGGCAACCGGGCAACAACGGCAACGGCACAACGTCAACGGCGAGATTCTTCGTCGCCCTTCGGGCTCCTCAGAATGACAACCCGCGCACTCCAATGACACCCTGCGCACTCCAATGACACCCTGCGCACTCCAATGACACCCTGCGCACTCCAATGACACCCTGCGCACTCCTCGGAATGACAACCCGCGCAGGTCGCGCTGGCCGGAAAGCGCCTTGCTTGGGCCGGTGCCGGGGGCCTATGATAAGGGAATCGCACACAGGCAGGAGAAGGACGATGCGTGACGTACGATTGCTGTTGGTGCTGGTCATGGCCCTGGGCATCATCGTCATCGGGGGTGTGGCGATCCCGATGCTCTTGAGCGCGCTGGCGCCGTCGTCGGTGGCCGTGGCGCGGCCCGAGGCCCTGGCCGATGCCGAGAAGATCGAGCCGCTGCCGCCCGTCCCCGAAGGGCTCGACATCCTTTCGGAACGCTTCCGTGCGGTGGCGAAGCGTATCCGGCCGTCGGTGGTGGCGATCGGGGTGAGTCAGACGGTGGAGGGCTCGCCCTTGCCGTTCGACAGCGAGTTCTTCCGCCGGTTCTTCGGCGAGCGTGGCGGCGGCCCGGGCAGGGGGCAGCAGTTCCAGCGCCGCGGGCTGGGCTCGGGCGTCATCGTCAGCGCCGACGGGTACATCCTGACGAATAACCACGTGGTGGCCGATGCCGACGAGATTACCGTCCGCCTGCACGACGGCCGTGAGTTCCCGGCCAAGGTCATCGGCACGGACCCGCCCAGCGAGATCGCCGTCATCCGGATCCAGGCCAAGAACCTGACCGTCGCCGCCCTCGGCGACAACCAGACCATGGAGGTCGGCGACTGGGTCCTGGCCGTCGGGGCCCCCTTCGGGCTGGACCAGACCGTCACGAGCGGCATCATCAGCGCCACCGGCCGGTACGGCGTAGGCATCACGGAGTACGAGAACTTTATCCAGACCGACGCCGCCATCAACCCCGGCAACTCGGGTGGGCCCCTGGTCAACATGCGAGGCGAGGTCATCGGCATCAACACCGCCATTGCCAGCCGCAGCGGCGGGTACATGGGCATCGGCTTCGCCGTCCCCATGAACATGGCCCGCGAGGTGATGAAACGGCTCGTCGAAGAGGGCGAGGTGATCCGCGGGTGGCTGGGCGTCAGCATCCAGCCCCTGACCGAGGACATGGCCGAGTCCATGGGCATCGAGGCCGGCAAGGGCGTCCTCATCAGCCAGGTCTTCGACGGCGGACCCGCCGCCGAGGCCGGCATCAGGGCCGGCGACGTCATCCTGAAGGTCGGCGACAAGGAAACCAACGACCCCAACACGTTGCAGTCGGCCGTGGCCTGGACCAAGCCGGGCACCAAGGCCGACGTCGTGCTGCTCCGCGGCGGCAAACGCCGCACCCTCGCGGTGACCGTGACCCAACGCAGCGAACAGCCGCAGGTGGCCGCTGTCCGGCCCGGCAAGCCCGCCGCGCTCGATGAACTCGGCATCGACGTCTCGGCCGTCACGCCCCAGGCCCGCGAGCAGTTCGGCTACGACGTGGGACAGGGCGTCCTGATCACCAAGGTGGAAGGCGGCGGCCTGGCCGACCGCGCCGGCCTGGAGCCGGGCATGCTCATCCTCCAGGCGGCCAACCAGGACGTCGCCAGCGTGGCGGAACTCCAGAAGGTCCTCAAGGACGCCGACCTGGCCCGGGGCCTGCCGCTGCTCGTCCGCGCCGGCGACCGGCAGATGTTCGTGCTTATCAAGAAGCGGTGATGCGCTGAAGCGTGTGGCGCGCGGCCCGTACGGGCCGCGCCTTCTTGCGAGCGCTCCGATACGGGGCCGATGCGAACGCTTGAAGCCGGCGCGGTCCGCCGGTATCCTGTCGGCTCGCGCCGACCGCCATCCTGAGCGTGGACCGTTGCGCCTCGGGAGGCCCGGCCGGGAACCTCTCGTTTCCATCGAGGAGAACGCCATGGCGACGATGGACCTCGCGCACCTCGTCCAGGACGGCGGCAAGATCGTCCTCTTTGTCTGGGACGGCCTGGGCGGCATCCAGGCCGGCCCCGGCGGCGTGACGGAACTCCAGGCCGCCCGCACCCCGAACGCCGACCGCCTCATCGCGGCCGGCTGCGGCGGCCTGCTCGAGCCCGTCTACCCCGGCGTGACGCCCGGCAGCGGGCCGGGGCACCTGGGCCTGTTCGGCTACGATCCGCTCGAGTACCAGATTGGCCGCGGCGCCCTGGAGG
>JADHXV010000221.1 GCA_016782785.1 Planctomycetota bacterium
AGCGCGTCGAGCAGCGCGCCGAGGTCGCCCTGCATCACCTGGTCGAGGTTGTAGGCCGTGTAGCCGATGCGGTGGTCGGTGAGGCGGTTCTGCGGGAAGTTGTACGTGCGGATGCGCTGGCTGCGGTCGCCGGAACCGACCTTGGACTTGCGGTCGGCGGCGCGGTCGGCCAGGCGCTTCGACTCGAAGTGGTCGTAGACGCGGGCCGTCAGAATGCGCAGGGCGCGGTCGCGGTTCCGGTGCTGGCTCTTTTCGTCCTGCATATGGACGGTTAGACCTGTGGGGATATGGGTCATGCGGACGGCGGAGGAGGTCTTGTTGACCTTCTGGCCGCCGGGCCCCGAGGCCCGCATGGTGTCCACCTGCAGGTCCTCGTCGCGCAGGGTGATGTCGAGCCGCTCCGGTTCGGGCATGACGGCGACGGTGGCGGCGGAGGTGTGGACGCGGCCCTGGGCCTCGGTCTCGGGGACGCGCTGGACGCGGTGGCCGCCGGACTCGAACCGCAGGCGGCGGTAAACCTCCTCGCCCTCGACGGCCAGGAGGACCTCCTTGAACCCGCCGAGGTTGGTGGGCGAGGCGCTCAGGACGTCGCGTTTCCAGCCGCGGGCGTCGGCGTAGCGCGTGTACATATCGAAAAGATCGCGCGCGAAGAGGGCGGCCTCGTCGCCGCCGGTGCCGGCCCGGATCTCCAGGATGACGCGCGTGGCGTCGGCGCCTTCCTCGCGGTCGAGGAGGCGGTCCTGGATCTCGGCCAGCAACCGGTCCTCGATGTCGCGGTGGATGCGGGCCTCGGTCTCGGCCATGGACCGCATGTCGGGGTCGTCGGCCTCGGTGCGGGCGAGGTCCTCGGCCTCGCAGCGGGCCTGGCGGGCGGCCTGCCACTGGCGGTACGGGTCCACGATGCGCATCAGCCGGCCGCGCTCGCGCATCAGGGCCGTCATCCGGACGGGGTCGGCCGCCACGTCGGGCGTGGCGACGAGGGCGTCGATCTCGTGGACGCGGCGGTCGAGCCGGCCGAGGCGGGCGGCCAGGGGCTCGCGGGCGGAGGCGTTCGTGTCGGGCATCGGCATAGTTCACGCCATTGTACGGCGTCGCGGACGCGAGGCAAGGGGGAGCGTGGGCGGTTGCAATTCGGGGCGCGGGCCGGTAAACTCTCGGCACCTGAGCGGCGACAAGCCCACCGGACGAGAGGATGACCATGCCCAGTCGAACCCGTACGGCAATTCTGACGTTGACGTTGGCGTCCCTGGCGGCGAGCGGGGCGTGGGCGGCCGGCACGATCGCGGCCCCGGGACCCGACCAGGTGCCGCACGTCGCCGGCGACAGCGTCCTGTTCGCGTACTCGGGTCTGGACGGCGAGACGAAGAGCGAGATGCCGGCCACGGCCACGGTGGAGGACGGGGGCCTGACGCTGCGGTTCCACCTGCCGGGCGATCCGGTCATCCGGATCCTGCTGGCCGAGAACCAGCGACTGACGTGGCGGGCGTTCACGAACGACCTGCTCGTGGCGGACATCGCGGGCGACGACATGCCGATGATCCTGGCGTGGGTGTCGCGCGACGTGGTGGCGGGTCGGCTGCCGGCGGGGGCGCGGGCGGCGTTCGCGGGGGGCGACGCCAACTCGGTCGTCCTGCGCAAGAAGATCGGCGACCGGAGCCGGTTCGCCTTCGCGTATCACACGGGCGGGGCGCAGGAAGCGGCCCGGCTGGCGGCCGAGGGGCTGCGGGTGTCGCTCGAATCGCTCGTCGAGAACCGGCTGGACTTCTTCGCGAAGGCGTTCAAGGACGTCGGCGATTTGCCGCGCGACCGCACGCGCACGCTGGCCAAGGCGTTCTCGGTCATGAAGGTGAACGTGTGGAGCCCGGAGCCGCCGTTCACGCTGCGCTGGACCACGCCGTCGCGATGGCCCGACCGATACCAGAGCACGTGGGCCACAACGTTCCACGCGCTGGGCCTGATGCACCTGGACATGCCGCTGGCGAAAGAGGCGCTGACGGCCGTGTACCGGCGCCAGGGCGAGGACGGCATGATTCCGGGGTGGTCGGGGCCGGGCAAAACGGCCGATCATGCGCATCCGCCGATGCTGGCCTGGTCGGCGTGGCATGTGTACATCTATGATAAGCATCGCGACCGGGACTTTCTGCGGACCTCCTACGACGTGGCGTCGCGCGAGGTCACGTGGTTCCTGAAGAACCGGCGGATCGGCGGCCCGCCGCCCGAGAACCAGCCGATGACGTACGACCAGCCGCTGTACGCATGGGCGTCGGCGGAGGAGGCCGGCACGCCCGGCTCGACGCGGTGGTCGCTGGGCGAGGGGTTCGCGGCCGTCGACCTCTCGTGCTACCTCGCGAACGAGTGCCGGACACTGTACCGGATGGCCCAGCGGCTGGGGTATCGCGTGCTGGCCATCACGTGGCGCGACCGGGCCGAGGACATCGCGGCGTCGGCGCGGGCGCACCTGTGGAACGCCGACGCCGGTTTCTTCTTCGACCGCCAGGGCCGCGACGGCGCGTTCAGCGAAGTATGGTCCTATGCAGGCCTGTTGCCGCTGGTGATGGGCGTGGCCGACGAGGCCCAGGCCGCCCGGCTGCGCGAGCATCTGGCGGGCGAGACGTTCCGCACGGCCGCCGGCGTGCCGACGCTCGGCCGCGGCAAACCGGGCTTCGACGGCACCGGCTGGTCGGGCGGCGCGTGGACGCCCATGAACTACGTCTTCGTGCGCGGCCTTCAGGAGCAGGGCCTGGCGGACCTGGCCGACGACCTGGCCGAGCGGACCCGCGCCACGACCGTCACCCTGTATCAGCAGACGGGCACGCTGCCGCAGTTCGTCCTGACGCAGGGCGCGCCGGCGGCGGCGGGGACGCGCGACTACTTCCCGACGGCGGCGGTGTACACGGACCTGCTGCTGCGGCCGAAACCGTAGGGGCACGGCCTGCCGTGCCCGCGCGCGCGGCGCGCGATGCCTTCCGAGCCCGGTGCGTGAACACCGGGGTACGTTCGACCGGCGCGCGATGATCGCGGCGCCATGCGCATGTACCCGCGACCTCACGGTCGCGGCTCGAACAACGCGAAGGCGCGCCGAGCGCCCCGGCTCGAACACACATAGCCCGCCCCGGGAGCATCGCCATCGCCCATGCGACCCGCTGACGCGCAGACCATCGGCCTGACGGCCACCGTGCCGGTCGAAATCCTCCTGGCCGCCGGCGCCCGGCCCCTGGACCTCAACAACGTTTTCATCACGTCGGCCGAGGCGAAGGCCCTGGTGGCCGAGGCCGAGCATTACGGCTTCCCCATCAACTGCTGCGCGTGGATCAAGGGCATCTACGCGACGGCCCGGCGGCTGGGGGTGCGGCGGGTCATCGGCGTGGCCCAGGGCGACTGCTCGAACACGCACGCCCTCGCGGAGGTGCTGGCCAGCGAGGGCGTGGAGATCATCGCATTTAACTATCCTTATCCGACGGATGCGGCGCTCCTGGCGGCCGCCCTGGACGCCCTGGCCCGGCGCCTGGGCACCACCCTGGACGCCGCCGAGGCCGAGCGCCGGCGCCTGGAACCGCTCCGCCGGACGCTGGCCGAGATCGACCGCCTCACGTGGCGCGAGAACACCGTCGCGGGCGAGGAAAACCACCGCTGGCTCGTCGGGTCGAGCGATTTCGGCGGCTCGCCCGAGACTTACGCGGCCGAGGCCGAGGCGTTCATCGAGGAGGCCCGGCGGCGCCCGCCCCGGCGCGAGCCGCTGCGCCTCGGGTACCTGGGCATCCCGCCCATCTGCGACGGGCTGTATGCGTTCACGGAGTCGCTCGGGGCGCGGGTGGTCTTCAACGAGTTTCAGCGGCAGTTCAGCATGCCGCCGCCCGCCCGCGACCTGGTTGACCAGTACATGCGTTACACCTATCCATACGGTGTGGCGGGACGGGTGGCGGACATCCGGCACGCCGTCGCGGAACGAAGGCTTGACGGGCTGGTCCATTACGTGCAGAGTTTCTGTTTCCGGCACATCCAGGACCGGCTGTTGCGGGAGCGGCTGGGCGTGCCGATGCTGACGTTGGAGTTCGACCGCCCCGGGCCGCTCGACGGCCCGAGCCGGACGCGCCTGGAGGCGTTCATCGAGATGCTCGACGCCCGCGGGGCGTAGCGCGGCCCAAACGAGCCGCGCCGGCGCCGTTCGAGCCCGCCGCGGAAGCGGCGGGTCACGGTCGATCGGCATGCTACGTGCCACGCGCATCGAACGTGACCCGTACGGGCTCGAAAGGTGCGGCGCACCCGGCTCGAAAGGTGCGGCGCGCGAAGCGCCACGCGAACAACGCATGAACGAGAAGGCCAAAAAGGCGCTCTGGACGGTCCTTCGGCTGCTGGTGGCGGCCGCCCTGGTGGCGTACGTCCTCAGCCAGGCCAGCCTGAACGACGCCGTCCGCCCGGCCCCCGAGGCCGAGCCCCTGCCGGTGGTCCGCGAGGCGGCCGACGGCGTGGTCGTCCGGGCCGAGGACGGCAGCGAACGGCTCATCCCGCACGCGGCGTTCGGGCCCGACCGCGCCACGCGCATCGACGGCATCGTCAGCATCGGCCGCCGGCTGGCGGGGCGATGGTGGTGGGCGCTGGCGGCCGTGGGGGCCATGATGCTCCAGTCGCCGCTCGGAGCCGTGCGGTGGCGGATGCTCCTGGCGGTTCAAGGTATACACATTACCTTATGGGAGAGCCTGCGCCTGACGTACATCGGCTGGTTCTTCAACAACTGGCTGCCGGGCGCCACCGGCGGCGACTTCGTCAAGGCCTACTACATCGCCGCCCAGACGCACCACAAGCCGGAGGCCGTCACGGTGGTCTTCCTGGACCGCTTTCTCGGCCTGATTGCCGTCTGCCTCATCGGGGCGGTGGCCGTGGCCGCCAGCCTGAACGATCCGCGCGTGCGGCCGGCGCAGATCGTGGTCGGCACGTTCATGGCCGGGGTGATCGTCGGCCTGTTCGTCTTCTACAGCCGGCGGCTGCGGAACCTCCTGCGGGTGGACCGGCTGATCGCCCGCCTGCCGCTGGCGCGGACCGTGGCGAAGGTCGACCGGGCCCTGTTCGTCTACCGGTACCACAAGCGGACGGTGGCGTGGTCGATCCTCCTCAGTTGGGGCACGCAGGTGGGGTCGGTGGTGGCGATGTGGTGGGTGGCCACGGGCCTGGGGAGCCACGCATGTTGGTATCATTACTTTC
>JADHXV010000222.1 GCA_016782785.1 Planctomycetota bacterium
TTAAAGCACACGCACTGGTCGCCGTCGAACTCGATGACGCCGGCGTTGTCCTGGAAGACCGAGACGCACCAGGGCCGGGCCAGTTCCTCCGTGGCGCGGGCGATGGTGCTCGCGAGCAGGTTGTCGATGGTCTCGCCCTGGAAGGTGATCTTGCCCTTCAGGGTCTTGTGGACGCAGTGCTCGGACCACGTCTGCGCGAGGGTTTCGAGTTCCACGTCGGTGGGGTCGCGGCCAAGGCGCTGGAAATGGTCGCGGATGGCCTGCATCTCGCGGAGGTTCAGGAACAGGCCGCCGCGCTTGCTGATGTCCAGGAGGCCGGCGTCGTCGGCGCCGGTCAGCGGCACATGGATGAGGTTGAACGCGTAGGGCGGGGCGTCGCGGAAGACCGAGCCGGCGGCGCCGTCGATCTCCACGTCCTCGATAACGGGGTTGGCGAGGACCGCCCGGGCGATCGTCTCCAGGTCGCGCCGCGTGGCCTCGCCGGTGAAGTAGTACCGCCGGGCCGTGGCGCAGCGGCGCACCGCGACGCCCATGTCGGCGGCGGCCTGGAGGGTGCTCCCGGCCACCGGGTCCATGACGCCGGGCTTGCGGCGGACGGTGACGGCGGGGCGAGGATCGTGTGGCCCGGCCCGTACGGGCCGGGGGGCGCCGTCGGCCAGGGCGTACTGCTCGACGACGGGGTCGGTCAGGAGTTCGGCCGCGACGCGCTCGACCGCCTCGGCCGGGGCGTCGGTGTCGAGGTAGAACAGGCGCGACGATTCCACGGCCTCGACGCCGGCGATGCCGAGGTCGCGGACCTCGGCCAGGACGCCGTGCCCGTGCGCATCGTACGCCCCGGGGCGGAACCGGACTTCGATTTCCCATTCCATGAGGGCGGGCCTTTCGGTTGATCCACGGTGGGGCCTGACCGGCCTCAGGCGCCGACGACCCCGTCGCGGCGGCGCTGGGCCTCGGCCAGCAGGCGCTGGACGGCCTCGGCGTTGCCCGCCACGAGCGCCTGGCGGAACGCCTCCAGGCCCTCCTGGTACCGGGCGATGGCGCCGGCGACGGCGTCGGCGTTGGTCGCGAGGATGTCGCGCCACACGACCGGGTCGCCGCTGGCGATGCGCGTGGTGTCGGTCCAGCCGGTGCCGACGAGCGGCTCGGCGCCCTCGCCCAGGGCGCGGACCAGGGCGGCGGCGGCGACGTGCGGCAAATGGCTGCTCTCGGCCACCAGGCGGTCGTGGTCCTCGGGCGTCATCCGGAGAACGGTCATGCCGACGGCCTGCCACGTGGCGGCCACGCGGTCCACGGCCGCGGCCGGCGTGGCGTCGGTCGGCGTGACCACGCACGTGGCCCCGCGGAAGAGGCCGGCGTCGGCGTGGGCGATGCCGCGCTTCTCGCTGCCGGCAATCGGGTGGCAGCCCACGAAGGCGCAGCCGGCGGGCATGAGCGGCTCGAGGGCGCGAACAACACGGGCCTTCGTGCTGCCGACGTCGACGACCACCGCCCCGGGGGCCAGGGCGCCCGCGACGTCGCGGACCACCGGCTCGAAGAGGCCGACGGCGGTGGCCAGGACGACCAGGTCGCTGCCGGCGACGCCTTCGGCCGGGTCGAGCGTGCCGGCGTCGACGGCGCCGCGGTCGATGGCCAGGTCGAGCGTGCTCCGGCGGTGCCCGACGCCGACGACGCGGCCGGCGGCGCCCGCCTGCTTCAGGGCCAGGCCCAGGCTGCCGCCGATCAGGCCGGTGCCGATGATGGTTACTTGGTTCCAGGGCGTCATGGGTGGCGCGAGGTTGGGTCCCTTCGACGACGTGGCCACGGCGAGTGTACTCTAGGCGGGGCGGCGGTGAGGGTCAACAGATTTCTCGGGCCCGCGTACTGTGTGGCCCGGCCGGCTTGTCCGGCCGGGGGAAGGGCGTTTCGCGCGGTGGGTGCGGAGACCCACCGCGCGGAAACTTGGCCGGGAGGACGCGCTGCGAAACGCTTCAGGATTGAAGGGACTCCTGAGTCGCGTTACAATAGGTAGTCTTACCTGCCACCGGCAGCCCGTCCGGGCGCCTGGAGGGGCGGTTCACGAGGACGACAGCCTACCGGCTTGAGGCATCCATGCTCAAGAACCTGGACGGATTCCAGATTCTGCGGCGCGTGGCGCAGTCGAACACGGCGGAGATTTTCCACGTGGTTCGCCTGGTCGGCCGCGGACGGGGCAGCGAGTACGCCGCCAAGGTCCTCCGTACGGAGTACGCGGGCGACCGCATCGAACGCCAGCACCTGGAGACCGAGTACCGCATCTGCTCGGCGCTGGACCATCCGAACCTGATTCACGCCCACGACCTGGACCTGGAGGCCCCCCGGCCGTACCTCGTCATGGACCTCGTGCACGAGGGCGAGAGTTTGCGCGACATGCTGGAGCGAGGCCGGCCGCCGCTCGGTCCGGCCCTTGTGTGGCTGGCCCGGGCCGCCGAGGGTCTGGGGTACCTGCACGAGGCCGGGTACGTCCATCGCGACGTCAAGCCGCAGAACCTCTGCATCGGCGGGGGCGGGACCGAGGTCAAGGTCATCGACTTCGCCCTGGCGACGCAGGTGGACGGCTCGTTCGGGCGGTATCTGCTTCGCCGGCTGGCCGAACGCCGCCGACCGGGCACCTGGTCGTACATGGCGCCCGAGCAGATAAGGAACCGCCGGCTGACGGGCTCGGCCGACGTCTACAGCCTGGGCGTGACGGTTTACGAGGTGGCGACGGGCCGGCTCCCGTACGCCGCCCCGACGCCGCAGGAGTTGCTTGAACAGCACCTGTACGCCCCGGTGCCGTCGCTCAACAAGGCCGTCAGCGACGCCCCGCCGGGCCTGGACGACCTGGTCCGCGCGATGCTGGCCAAGGACCCCCTTGACCGGCCCGCCGCGATGCAGTATGTGTGTGCGAAGTTGCGGTCCGCCGCGGCGGCTTGCCGCACCAGGACGTAGCCGCCGGCGGACATGAACCTTTGTGGAGACGACCGACCGGGCCATGGCGCGAGTCTGCCTTCAGTTCGAAAAGCCGTTCGCGAAACTCGAGGAACAGATTCGCGAACTCGAAGAGGACCAGCGCCACCGCCACGCCGACCACAGCGCCGAAATCCGGAGCATCCGCAAGAACCTCATCACGATGATCCGGAAGACGTACGACGCGCTTACCCCGTGGGAGATCGTCCAGGTCGCCCGCCATCCCGACCGGCCCCAGACGCTCGACTACATCGGCGCCTTCGTCAAGGATTTCAAGGAACTGCACGGCGACCGGCTGTTCCGCGACGACCACGCGGTGGTGTGCGGCCTGGGCCGCATCGCCGGCGAGAAGGTCGTCGTGGTCGGCCACCAGAAGGGCCGCGACACGCGCGAGAAAGTGGCGTGCTTCTTCGGCTGCGCCCATCCGGAAGGGTACCGCAAGGCCCTGAGGGCGATGCGGCTGGCCGAGAAGTTCCGCCTGCCGGTCGTCACCTTCATCGACACGCAGGGGGCCTACCCGGGCATCGGGGCCGAGGAGCGCGGCATTGCCGACTCCATCGCCGTCAACCTGCGCGAGATGACGCTGCTGGAGGTGCCGATTGTCGGGGCCATCATTGGCGAAGGCGCGTCGGGCGGGTACCTGGGCATCGGCGTGGCCGACCGGCTCCTCATGCTCCAGTACGCCTATTGCAGTGTCATCACGCCGGAGGGGTGCGCGGCGATCCTGTGGCGGACCGCCGAGAAGGCCCCCGAGGCCTCCGAGGCCCTGCGCCTGACGGCCGGCGACCTGAAAGGTTTCGGCATCATCGACGAGATCGTCCCGGAACCGCTCGGCGCCGCCCACCGGAGCCCGCGCGAGATGGCGACCACGCTGGAACGCCGCATCGGCCGGCACCTGCGCGAACTGAAGCAGGTGCCCGTCGAGCGGCTCCTCGAGGAACGGTACCAGAAGTTGCGCCGCGCGGGCGTGGTGGTCGAGGCCGCCGCCGGCGCCCCGGCGCCGGACGCGTAAGGCGATAGCCCGTGCAGGCCGCGGCGTGCCGCACCAAGCGCGGCGGGCAGTCTTGCCCGCCGCGCGAGCACGGCCGGACAAGGCCGGCCGTGGCACCCTGGTCCAAATGCACGGCCGGACAAGGCCGGCCGTGGCACCCTGGTCCAAATGCACGGCCGGACAAGGCCGGCCGTGGCACCCTGGTCCAAATGCACTGGCGGGCAAGCCGCCAGTGGCACCCGCGCGGGGTAGCCACGTCTATGGAAAATCCGTCATGCGGCGTTGGGTGTGCGTCATCGCGTGCCTGTCGATGCTCGTGGTGACGGCGGTGCGCGCGCCCGGCGGTGCCGAGGACGAGAAGGCGCGGATTCGCCGCCAGGCCGCCGAGGCCGCCGCGGGCGGCAAGAACGCCGGTCCCCAGACCCCTCCTCGCAAGGCCGGCGAGAAGGCGGCCGTGCCCGTGGCGTGGCGGGCCCACCTCGACGCCGCCGTCCGCGAGGCCGCCGACCGCGGCCGGTGCGTCCTCCTCTACTTCCGGGCCGATTGGTGCCAGCCGTGCGAACTCATGGAGAACGGCACGTTCGCCATACCGGCCATCGCCCAGTTCATCAACCAGCACTTCGTGCCGGTCCGGATCGACGATTCCGGCGGCGCCGGCCCGATTACGCAGCAGTACGCCATCCGCGTGTACCCGTCGGTGCTGTTTCTGGACCCGGGCGGCAACCCGCTGCACCTGGTGCTGGGACCGCGCCAGCCGCAGCCGTTCTACACCATTCTGAAGCAGGTCCAGGAGTTGCCGGCCCTGATGGCCCGGCAGGACGCCCATCCGGACAGCCTGGAAGCGAACTTCAACCTCGGCAACGCGCTGGCCCAACTGGGTCACCTGGAACGGGCGGCCCCGTACCTTCGGCAGGCGGTCGACCTGGACCCGAAGAACGCGAAGGGCGTCAAGAGCCAGGCCCGGCTCATCCTGGCGGTCGTTCCGCTGGAGAAGGGCCGCTCGCAGGAGGCCCTCGCCAACATCGACGCCTACCTGAAGGAGTTTCCCGACGCCCCCGAGGTCCCGGTGGCCGTCTGGTACCAGGGCACCATCCTGTTCCAGGACAACCGGCTGACCGAGGCCCGCGCGTACTTCGAGGAGATCCTCCGCCGGTTCCCGAAACACCCGAAGGCGTACGAGGCCGACAAGGCCATCGAACGCATTGACGTGATGCTGCGGGCCCGGGAGGCGGCGGCGAA
>JADHXV010000223.1 GCA_016782785.1 Planctomycetota bacterium
CGGGGCCGTATACTGGGCATCGGCGAACCTGGCAGGGCCCGGCCGGCCGCCGGCGCCCCACACCGGAAAGGAGCAGCGCATGCGACTCGGCGGACCTGTGAACGAGAAGTCGGGCGACCCGGCGGCCTGGGTCGAGGCGGTAACGGGCTTCGCCTACCGCGCCGTCTATTGCCCGGTGACCGAGAAGGCGGACGACGCCACGGTCGCGGCCTACGCCAAGGCCGCCGCGGAGGCCGACCTGGTCATCGCCGAGGTCGGGGCCTGGTCGAACCCGCTCAGCCCGGACGACGCCGAACGCCGCAAGAACATCGACTACAACCAGAAGCGGCTGGCGCTGGCCGAACGCATCGGCGCGCGCTGCTGCGTCAATATCGCCGGGTCGCGCAGCAAGGACTCGTGGCACGGCCCGTGCGCCGAGAACTTCACGGCCGAGACGTTCGACCTGATCGTCGAGACGGTCCGCGCGATCATCGACGCCGTCAAGCCCACGCGCACGTACTACACGCTGGAGTGCATGGCCTTTGCCCCGCCGTACACGGCCGACAACTACCTGGCGCTCCTCAAGGCGGTGGACCGCGAGCGGTTCGCCGTCCACTTCGACCCGGTCAACATCATCTGGAGCCCGATGCGGTTCTACCAGACGGGCGAGGTCATCCGCGAGTTCGTGCAGAAACTCGGGCCCCGCATCCGCAGTTGCCACGCCAAGGACATCGGCCTGACCGACCAACTGACGGTCCACCTGAGCGAGGTCCTGCCGGGCACGGGCGGCCTGGACTATCCTACGCTGCTGAAGGAACTCGACCGCCTCGACCCCGACCTGCCGCTCATGCTCGAACACCTGAAGGGCGCCGAGGAATACGCCAAGGCCGCCCAGCACGTCCGCACCGTGGCCAAGGAGGTGGGCGTCCGCCTGTAGTCCGCCGCGGGCCTGGCGGATTCGGACGTTCGCCGGCCGGCCCGTCGCCAACCCAGACCTTCGACCCGTCCCGATGGGCGCGTGAACCATGCCCGGCCCGGCCGACACCCAGAGCGAACGCCTCGACCTCGTCGACCCGTGCGAGGAGCACCTGGACGCTTTCCTCGCCTATGCCCGCGCGTGCCTGCCCGCTGAGACGAATCCGTACATGCGGCAGCGGTTCGAGGAGGCGCTGGCCGACCCGGCGGGCCACCTGCGGCGGGAACGTGGCTTCGCCGCCGGACGGAACCTCCCGCCCGGCTACGTGCCGGCGTCCACGTACTGGCTCGTGCGCGATGGCCGCGACGTCGTCGCCCGGAGCAGCCTCCGCCATCGTCTCACCGCCCACCTGCTGCACGAGGGCGGACACATCGGGTACAGCGTCCGCCCGGCGGAGCGCGGCAAAGGGTACGGCACGGCCGTGTGCCGCCTGACCATCGAGCGGGCCCGGGCCCTGGGCCTTGGGCGCGTCCTCATCACGTGCGACGCCGACAACCCCGCCTCGGCCCGCATCATCGAGAAGTGCGGCGGCGTGTATGAGAACGAGGTCCGCAGCCGGGCCACCGGCAAGATGAAGCGGCGGTACTGGGTCGATCTGACGCGCCCGGCGCCTGGCCACCCGGGGCCCCGCGACTCCTCCTCGCGCCGCAGTTGACCCCCGCCCCTCGCCGCTCTATCATACACGCCATGCGAATCGCCCTGGCCCAACTGAACCCGACGGTCGGCGACCTGGCCGGCAACGTCGAACGCATCCTGCGGGCCCACCGGCAGGCGGCCGAGGTCGGCGCGGACCTCGTCGTCGCGCCCGAACTCTCCCTCCTGGGCTACCCGCCGAAGGACCTCCTGATGAAGCCGCGCTTCGTCGCCGACAGCCTGGCGGCGCTCGAGCGCCTGGCGGGCCAGGTCCGCGGCCCGGCGCTGGTGGTCGGCTGCATCGACCGGACGGGGGCCGAGCGCGGTCTGCCGCTCTACAACACCGCCGCCCTCGTGGCCGACGGCCGCGTCGTGGCCAAGATCCACAAGCGCCTCCTCCCGTTCTACGACGTCTTCGACGAGGGCCGATACTTCGAGCGAGGCGACCCGGCCCCGGTCGTCGCGTGCGGGGGCCTGCGCCTGGGCCTGATGATCTGCGAAGACATGTGGTCCGAGCAGCCCGCCGGCCCCATCGCCCGGTATTACCAGGGGAACCCGGCGGCCGACCTCGTCCAGGCCGGCGCCGACGTGCTCATCGACATCTCGGCCTCGCCGTTCGACATGGGCAAGATCGCCGCACGCCAGACGGTGGCCCGGACCGTGGCCGAGCGCCACGGCCGGCCCGTCGTGTACGTGAACCAGGTGGGCGGCAACGACGAGTTGGTGTTCGACGGGGCGAGTTTCGCCGTCGACGCCGGCGGCCGCGTCGTCGCCCAACTGCCGGCCTTCGAGGAAGCGCTCCAGATCGTGGAGGTCCCCGCGCCGGCCGGCGCCGCCGCGGTCGACCCGGCCGAGGTCCTGCCCGGCGACGTCGAGGCCGTCCGCCGGGCCCTCGTCCTGGGCCTCGGCGACTACATGCGGAAGGTCGGATTCTCCGACGCCGTGCTGGGCCTCTCGGGCGGCGTGGACTCGAGCCTGGTGGCGTGCCTGGCGGCCGAGGCCGTCGGGCCCGACCACGTGCACGGCGTGGCGATGCCGAGCCGGTACTCCAGCCGCGAGAGCCTGGAGGACGCCCAGGACCTGGCCCGCCGCCTGGGCATCCACTTCCGGACGATTCCGATTGACGGCCCGCACGCGGCGTTCGAGGACGCCCTGGCCGACGCCTTCGCCGGCCGCGAGCCCGACGTGGCGGAAGAGAACATCCAGGCCCGTGTGCGCGGGACCATCCTCATGGCCCTCTCGAACAAGTTCGGGTGCCTGGTGCTGGCCACCGGCAACAAGAGCGAGGTCGGCGTGGGCTACTGCACGCTTTACGGCGACATGGCGGGCGGCCTGGCGGTCATCAGCGACGTGCCCAAGACGCTCGTCTACGATCTGTGTCGACACATCAATGCGACGGACCGCCGCCGGCCGGTGCCCGAACGCGTGCTCACGAAGGCGCCGAGCGCGGAACTGAAGCCCGGCCAGACCGACCAGGACTCGCTCCCGCCGTACGAGGTCCTCGACCCGATCCTGGAGATGTACGTCCGCGACGAGCGGTCGCACGACGATATCGTGGCGGCCGGCTTCGACCCCGCGACGGTGGCCCGCGTCGTCCGCATGGTCGACCGCAGCGAGTACAAGCGGCAGCAGGCGGCCCCGGGCCTGAAGGTGACGGGCCGGGCGTTCGGCTTCGGCCGACGCATGCCCATCGCCCAGCGGTACGAGCCGGGCGACCGGTAGCCGGCGGGCCCGCCACGGCGGGTGAGTATCGCTTTGCGCGGCGGGTCTCCGCACCCGCCGCGCCGGAAACAGGGGCAGGGCAATGCCTCGGGTAAGACACTACTTCGAACCCGGTGGCTTCTACCACCTGACCACCCGGACCCTGAATGGCGCGCACACCTTTGCATCGGAAGAGGCCAAACGGGCCGTCGTGGAGGCGTTGGCTTTCTATCGCAAAGCCGGCCAGTGGCGGGTGCATGCGTTCGTGGTCATGGCGAACCACGTTCACGCCGTCATTTCTGAGACCGGCGCGGGGTTGAAGGATGCGATCCGCGACTTCAAGAAGTGGGTTTGGCATGAAATGAGTGCCGCAGGCAACGGTCCGCTCTGGGAGCGGCGCTACGACGACAACGCCGTCCGCTCGGCCCGGGAAATGAAACAGGTGATTGAGTACGACCACAACAACCCCGTGCGGATCGGCCTGGTGCGCCGGCCGGAGGATTACTTCTGGTCCAGCGCGCGAAATTACGCCGGTCTAACTCCCGTTGCGATGGAAGTGGATATGGCGTGGTAGCAACGGAGCGGGTGAGAGCAACCCAGGCAGCAGAAAGGTTGTGCGTGGTGGGGCCGTGCGAATCGGCGCGGTGGGCGAACGACGTATTGCGCGGCGAGTGAATCACGTATCGCGCGGCGGGTCTCCGCACCCGCCGCGCATGATCGCGAGTTGTGCATGGACAAGCCGACCAAGGCCGATATGGAGCGTCAGTACGTCAAAAAGGCTCTGGCCTGCCTGCGATTGTCTCCTGTGTCGGTTTCAACCGTTGAAAGGGATCCTCCGGACGTGCGTGTAGAACTTGCCGGTCGGGTCTTGGGCATAGAAGTGATGGAATACCACCGTGACCTGACCGAAGGTTCTTCCGAACTCCGGCAGCAGGAGGCCCGCACCAAGGAGATCGAAGCGGCGTTTGATGTGGCACGAAAACGCTTTCCCGAAGTGATGGCCAAGGGACTCGTCTTCCTGAAGAAAAGCAAGAACCCAGTCGGGGGCGTTACTCCTAACTGGCTGCGTCTGTTGCCCAAGAAGATGGAAGCCGAGGCGTTCGCCATTCAATTGCTGGAGTTTGCACGCTCGCATGCGCGGGAACTGACGGCTTCCCGGCAAGTGTTTGACGATTTCGGCGATGTTTCTCCCCTTCTCAAGAAGTACGTGCAAAGAATGGAACTCCGTTCATACTCTTGGACCCCCATTTGGAATTTTGATCCGCAAGCTAAGATGCACGGATTCCCCGAAGAGCAGTGGGCAGCCCACATTCGGCACAAGGCGGAGAGGATCAGCAAGGCACGCCAGGGGGCCTCAGGACACCTCGAAAGATACGACGAAATCTGGCTGGTGTTAGCATGCGGCCAACATTCGTCGCAAATGGTGGCCGCAACGATTGACTGTTTCAAGGAGGCTGCTCTGCTTGATGAGGAGTTGACGGCATCGCCTTTCAGCACCGTCCTGATCTACCAGTGTTGGGAGGGAATGCCACTCTACAAGTGGCGACGAGGTGAGGGATGGAGCGAAGTACGGAATTCACGCTGAGCAGCGCGGCGGGTACGGAGACCCGCCGCGCGAGACGGTTGCCGACCCGCCGCGCGTAAAGGGCCCACCGCGCATGAACGACGAGGACTCTCGCTCATGAGCGACACCAACAGCACGCCCGCCAGGCCCACCTTCTGGGGCCAGGTCAAGGCCTCGCTGCCCAGGAACGTCCTCGTGCTGGGCGTCGTTTCGTTCCTGACCGACGCTTCCAGCGAGATGGTGATGTGGACGATCCCGTTCTTCATCGCCCT
>JADHXV010000224.1 GCA_016782785.1 Planctomycetota bacterium
CCGCCGAGGCCGCCCGCAGCGCCTCGACCGTCCGGCAGGTGGACCTGAAGACCGTCCAGCGGCACCTTGTCGAGACGGGGTGCCTGCCGAAAGAGGTCCTGGCGCACGAGGACTCATACCCCCTGCCCCGCGAGCGCGTGGCCGAGGCCGTCGCCCACGTCGCCGACGGGTACAAGGACCTGGAGGTCCTGCTCGCCCAGCCCGACCAGGCGCTGCCGATGCTGCGGCAGGCGTACGCCGACGTGCGGGACAAGACGGCCCGCCTCGTGTACGCCCACGTCCTGGGCATGATGCACGACCCGGCGGGGACCGACGTGCTCGTGGCGGCAGTCCGGGCGGCCGGCGACTGGGACGAGGGCTGGAACTACCGCGGCATGGGCCAGTTCGGCCGGAGCATCAGCCCGCTGGATTCGTACGTCATCGCGCTGGGGCGGACGGCCGCGCCGGCGGCGCTCGCGCCGATTCTGGAGAAGGTCGCGCGGTTGGACGCCGCCGCCGAGTTCTCGCACCACCGGGCCTCGGCGATGGCGCTCGAGGCGCTCGCGCCCGCGCTCTCGCCGGCCCAGCGCAAGGAGGCCGCGAAAGCCCTGGCCGGCCTGCTCGCCCAACCCGGGATGACCGGCCACGCCACCACGACGCTCGACGAGGCCCGCCGCGCCACCGGCAAGAGCCGCACCGAGACCGTCCCGCGGAACCGGTCGCTCCGGGAACTCATCCTGGCCCGGGCCCTCTACCGCCTGGGCGACCACGAGGGGGCGGGCGAGAGAATCCTGCGGACGTACGCGAACGATCTCCGCGGCCATTACGCCCGCCACGCCCGGGCGGTGCTCGGAGGCGAGTAACGCAGTAACAGAGTGACGGAGTAACGAAGGCGGACCGAGCCGCGGACGTGAGGGCCCGCCCCGAGCGCAGCCGAAGGGTCGCGGGTACGTGCGCGTGGCGGTGACCCGCCCGCGCCTGAGCGTCTCTGCCGCCTCGCGGCGGCGGCGCGGAGAAAGGCGCGTCATGCGACAACTTCACCGCCCGGCGCCTGCACGGCAGCGCCCGCGGCGTCAGGTCTTGGGCGGGTTCTTCGGCCGCTGGACGAACATGTAAATCAGCGCACCGATGACCCCGGTAAAGACGACCACCAGGATCCAGATGAGTTTCGTGTTGTTCTCGCTGGGCGCGCGGGTGATGACATCGATGAGCATCCACAGCTAGAAGGCGAATGCCGCCAGGCCGATGATGCCAAAGACCACCATGAACACGCAAGCGGCCGCGCCGCCGGCAACGTCCCCACCAGTGGATTCCATACGACCTCCCCTTTCTGAACGTGGAACGCCGTCCGTGACGACGGCACTGTAGAGCAGGGCGGCGCCAACGGCAAATGAAAAACGTGTTCGGCGCCTCGGACGGCTCAGGCGTGCAGGCGCTTCATCAGCCACGCCATGTTTTCGCCCAGGACGGTCATCGTGCGCAGGCCCTCCTCGTCGTCCGCCACCTCGCCCTTGTCGCGGCCGAGGCCGAAGTTCCAGTAAATCGAGCCCGGCACGATCATCTGCCCGATGAGGAAGAAGTGGTTGAGCGTATCGAAGGCGTGGACGGCCCCGCCGCGGCGGACGGCCACGACCCCTGCCCCGACCTTGCGGCGAAAGAGGTCGCCGCATGCCCGGGCCACCAAGCCTGTGCGGTCGATAAGCGCCTTCATCTCCGCCGTGACGTCGGCGAAGTAGGTGGGCGAGCCCAGAAGAATGCCGTCGGCCGCCTTCATCTTCTCGAGGGCCGCGCTGACGGCATCGTCGGGCAAGGCGCACCGGCCATCCTTCGTCTCGAAACACCGGTAACACGCGGTGCACCCGCGGACGGCGTTGCCGCCAAGGTGAAAGGTCTCGGTGGCGATGCCCTCGCGCTCCAGCACCTCGCGCACGGTCCGCAAGAGCGCTGCCGTGTTCCCGTCGGGCCGCGGACTGCCGTTGATGGCGATAACGTTCATGGTTCCTCGTGTTGTTGCGCTGCAACAGACCGGTCGTGACGCGTCGTCCGGCTACCCGGATTCCAGTATCTCGGCAAGTTGGCGTCGAAGCCGCGGGGCATCTTCGGTGGCCGCTACCCACACGATCGACCAATCCACGCTGAAGTAGGCGTGGACGGCGATGTTGCGGAACGCGATGATGTCGGCCCATGGGATAGACGGGTGCGCCGCCCGGAAGTCCCGGCTCAGGCGTGAGGCGGCCTCGCCGATCACCGTCAGTTTCTGGAGAACCGCGCTGCGGAGAACCTCGTCGCCGGCGAATTCGTCCTCGGTCGTGTCCGCGACAAACCGTCCGACCGCGTCGGCGGCTTCGACGATATCGCGCAGGCAGAGCGCCTCACGCCGCAAAGACCACCTCCGCTTCCCGGAGCACCTCGTCGCGTATAAGGGGCTTCAGGCCGCCCTTGGGCACCACGTCCACGCGGCGGCCGACGAGCGCCGACAACTCGCGCCCCAGGGCCGCAAGAGCCAGGAACCCGATTCGGGCCTTCGGTTCAAACTCGACCAGCATGTCGAGATCGCTCTGCGGCCCGGCCTCGCCCCGGGCCGCCGACCCGAAGATGGCCAGTTCGCGAACTTGGTAACGCCGACACACGTCGGCCAGGGCGTCGGCAGGAAAATCGACAGGCGCATGGGCCATGGGGGCCTCCTTCCTGCCACTATACGCTTTCCGCGACAGGCGTCAACGTGCCGCTACTTCGCCACGATGTTGACGAGGCGGCCGGGGACGACGATGGTCTTGCGGACCTGGGCCCCGGCGAGGTGTTTTCGTTTCGCTCACTTCTTAACGAAATTCACTAGTCGTCCTGGGACAAAGATTATCCGGTCCGCTTCGATCTTTCCCCCACCGCTCAATCTCATCACGTGGAGGCCTGCAACCTTCTGCCAAGCCTCGTTGCGTATCTGCTGCTCACCCATGTCGGCCGGAACCCTAATCTTGCCGCGCACCTTTCCGTTGACTTGGACAACGTATTCAACTTCCTGCACCTCACACAAGGCGCGGTCATACTCAGGCCAGCCGGCTGCGAGGACGCTCGGCCTGTTTCCAACGGCTTGCCATAGTTCCTCTGCGACATGCGGCACAAACGGGTTCAGCAGTTTGATGAGGCTTTCAATGGCGAATCGCATATCAGGCACATCGATGAGTCGTCTGGGGGATGCCTCTGGGCTAGGCTTGGCAAATACCTCAAAAACCTCCTTCTGGCCGCTGAGGGCATTGTAGTCCAACGCAATGCCATGCCCATCTCGGTAGCTACCTGTCGCATCATAGTCGTATTCCGGCATGCGCTGGGCGTTTCGCCGCTTCTCGTCGAACATGGTTTCGACTAGGGAAAAGAGATGGGTGAATTGCATGAGCTTGGCAATGGCAGTGTTAAACTGCCACGCTTCCTCGATATCCTTTGTGACGTCCCGAATGAGCCTGTGAGCTTCATGTTTCACAAGCCGCCAGAACTCGGGAGTGAGTGTAACACCTTGGGGCCACGGTCCTGCTGCGTTGTGAATTAGTTTCCACAGCCGCTCGATGAACCGGCGGGCGCCGACGACCGCCTCGTCGCGCCACTCGGCGTCCTTCTGAGGCGGGCCGATGAAGAGCGTGTACAGGCGCTGCGTGTCGGCCCCGTGCTGCTCGATGACGGCATCGGGGCTGACGACGTTGCCCTTGGACTTCGACATTTTCTCCAGTTTGCCCGTAATCTCGGACTGCTTGCAGATCATCCCCTGGGTAAAGAGGGCCGCAAACGGCTCGTTGAAGCCCACGTGGCCGGCGTCGTGAAGAACCTTGCAGATGAACCGCGTATACAACAGGTGGAGTACCGCGTGCTCCACACCCCCAATATATTGGTCCACGGGCATCCAGTAATCGACCTTCTCGCGGTCGAACGGCCTGGCGTTGCCGCCGGCCTCGCGCTCGCTGTGGGTCATCGTGTACCGCAGGAAGTACCAGCACGAGCAGAGCCACTGGGCCAGGGTGTCGGTGTCGCGCCGCGCCGGACCGCCGCACTTCGGGCACGGGGTGCTGACCCACGTTTCGACGCGCGCCAGCGGGCTCTCGCCCTTCGGCGGGAACTCGACCTCCGTATCCGCCGGCAACTCGACAGGCAGGTCGCCGGCGGGCACCGGCACCTCGCCGCAGGAAGGGCAGTGGACGATCGGCACGGGCGCCCCCCAGTACCGCTGCCGGCTGATGAGCCAGTCGCGGATGCGGTAGTGGATGGTCCCCTGCCCCATGCCGTGCTCTTCGAGATATCGGATAACGTCCGGGATGCCGGCGGGCGACGGCGTGCCGTCGAGCGGCCCGGAGTCGACCATGACGCCGGCATCGACGTACGCCTCGACCATGTGGTCGACGACGAGCGGCTCGCCCGCGGGCTGGATGACCACACGGATGGGGATATCATACTTCTTCGCGAACTCGAAGTCGCGCTGGTCGTGGGCGGGCACCGCCATCACCGCCCCCGTGCCGTACTCCAGAAGTGCGTAGTTGGCGACCCACAGGGGCACGCGCTCGCCGTTGACGGGATTGATGACGAAGGCCCCCGTGAAGACTCCCTCCTTCTCCACCTCCACGTCGCCCCGGGCGGCCGCGGACTGAAGGGCGCACCGCCGGCAGAACGCCAGGACCTCCTCTTCGCGGTCGGTGCCGCGCACCAGGTCCGCGATGATCGGGTGCTCGGGCGCCAGGCTCATGAACGTGACGCCCCAGAGCGTGTCGGGCCGCGTGGTGAAGCACGGCATCGGCGTGCCGTCCTCGAGGGCGAAATCGACGCGGGCGCCTTCGCTTCGGCCGATCCAGTTGGCCTGCATCGTGCGGACGGTCTCGGGCCACCGGTCCAGTTCCGCCAGATCGTCCAGCAACCGCTGGGCGTACTCGGTGATGCGGAAGAACCACTGGTCCAGGTCGCGTTTCCCGGCCGTGGCGCCGCAGCGTTCGCAGGCGCCGTCGACAACCTCTTCGTTCGCCAGGCCCGTCTGGCACGAGGGGCACCAGTTGACGGGGGCCTTCTTCCGGTACGCCAGGCCGCGCTCGTAGAGGACCAGGAAGATCCACTGGGTCCACTTGTAGTAGTCGGGCGTGGAGGTGTTGACCTCGCGTCGCCAGTCGTAGCC
>JADHXV010000225.1 GCA_016782785.1 Planctomycetota bacterium
ATACAGGGCGACGGCGGTGCGGACGTCGCCGGCCTCATAGGCCTGGCGCGCCAGTTCGTCGAAAACAGCCATGGCCTTCTGCTCGTGGGGATCCTGGTACTGGGTCTTGATGGCGCTCTTGATGTTGTCCTCGCGGGCGCGGGCGACGGATTGCTTGGCGGCCAGGACGACGCCCAGATGGGCGGTAGCGCTACGTTCCTTCAAGGCAATCAGGAGGCGTTCGTTCCGCTTGTCGACGGGCTTCTGCATCTCCTTATCGTAGGCCTCCTCGGCCGTGGTGACGGCTTCGAGTTTGGCCTCGATGGGCTTGATGAGGCTGCTGTAGAGGGCGGGTGTGAGGGCGGTCTTCAGGTCGACCGCGGCCCCGTCGCCGGCGGGTTCGTCCTTGGCGCCGCCGGCCTTCCAGGGCACAACGTTGCCGTCGGGTTGCGGGGCCGCGTAAACGGCAGCACCCAGGACGAAGATCGCCAGAAGGACTGCAAGGACCATGCGCTGCATGACATTGCTCCTTTCCCCGCCGCGGGGGCGGGACGCCTTCGCGATTCGATTATCCCCTGTACGTATTCTATCGGCGCTGCGGCACGGAGGGAAACGGAAAATCCTCGGCGTGCGCGCCAGGCTACCACAGACCCTTGGTGCCGCTGTACTCGCGCCAATTGCCCCAGTCGCGATTGTGGTCGGAGTCGTAGTCCCAGTCCCACGGGTTTTTGTCACTGTTGCCGCCGCCGGCGCTCCCGCCGCCCTTTTTCCGGTCCTGCATGGCCTGGCGGTACTGCTCCTGCAGGTCCTTGAGGGCGGTCCTGGCCTGATGGTTGTCGGGGTCGATGGCGAGGACGTTCTTATAATAGCCGACGGACTGCATCATCTTGCGGTCGCTGCGGGCGTCGCCGGCCAGGTCAAGCAGGAGGTCGACGGCCTTCTTCGTATACGGTTCCTCGTAGTGCTTCCTGATGCCGAGTTGATGGCTCTTTTTCTGGACGAGCCCCTGGGCCCGCTTGGCGGCGAGGGCGGCGGCCATGTACATCTGTGCCGAGCGCTCCTTGCACGCCACCAGAACGTCCTGCCGGCGCTTGTCGGGCGGCTGCTTCATCTCCTTCTCATACGGTTCCATGGCCTTCTCGGCCAGGGCCGCCTTGGCCTCGATGGGACCGATGATCCGGTCGAAGCGGGCCTCGGTCAGTTCGGTCTTCAGTTGCGCGACGGTGGCCGGCGTGGTGTCTTGCTGGGCGTCGTCGGCGTTGTCCTTCTTCCACGGGACATCGGCGGCGACGGCCAATGACGCCAGCATCAGGACGGCGGCAACGATCAACAAACAGTGTATGGTCCGATCCATCCCGCACCCCCTTTGTGTTGCGTGCGGCTATAGACGTGGCGCCGCGATGTGCTCTCACAATATTATACGCGTAACCGGCCGCTGTTATTGCCGGAAAATGCTCCGCGTTGGTGCCGCGGCGTCGTCAGCCGCCGCGCGCGGCCAAGGACTTGACCGTTTCGACCCAGGCCCGGGCGGTGGCCTCGTCGCCGGCCTCGGCCAGGATGCGCATAATCGGCTCGGTGTTCGACGGGCGAACGTGCAGCCAGCCGGCGTCCCACGCCAGGTGGAGACCGTCGCGGTCGTCGGTTCGGGCGTCGGTGAAGTGGCCGCGAACCCGGCCGATGACGGCGTCCGCGTCCGCGCCGCCCAGGGGCACCTTGTCCTTGACCATGGTATAGACGGGCAACTCGTCGGCAAGTTCACGAATTGTGGAGCCGCGCCGGGCCATCATCTCCAGGACGAGTGCGGCGCCGGCCAGGCTGTTGCGGACGGGGGCGACCCGCGGATCGATGACGCCGCCGTTGCCCTCGCCGCCGATGACGCACCCGTTGGCCTTGATGGCCTGGGCCACGTTCAACTCGCCGACAGGCGTGCGGATGAGCGGGACGCCGGCCTCGTCGGCGACGGCGTCCATCAGGCGCGACGTCGAGAGGTTCGCCGCCACCGGCCCGGCCTGCTGCGTCAGCCGATGACGGGCTGCCAGCGCCAGCGTGTACTCCTCGCCGAGCGGCCGGCCAGTGGCATCCACCAGGGCCAGGCGGTCGGCGTCCGGGTCGAGGGCCAGGCCGATGTCGGCGTGCACTTTCCGCACCGCCGCGCCGAGGTCCGCGAGGTTCTCGGGGACCGGCTCGGCCCCTCGGCCGAAGCGGCCGGTCGGCTCGGCGTGGATGAACGTGGTCCGGCAGCCGAGGCGCTCGAGCAGCGCGCCCATCTCGGGCCCGCCCGCGCCGTTAACCGGGTCGACCACGACGGCGAACGCCCGCCGGCGGATGGCGCCGGCGTCGACGAGGCCGGCCACGCGGTCCGCGTGCCTCGCGGCCGCGTCGGGAATCGCCTCGACCGAGCCGACGCCGTCGGTCCCGACCTCGGCGAAGTCTTCCTGCTGGTACCGGCGGAGGACGTCGGCGCCGGTGTCGCGGTCCACAGCCATGCCCTCGGCCGAGAGCATCTTCAGGCCGTTGTACGGGGGCGGATTGTGGCTGGCGGTGATGACCACGCCGCCGGCGGCCCCGTGGTCGCGGACCATCAGGCTCGTGCCGGGCGTCGACAGGATGCCGGTCTCGAGGACCCGACAGCCGGTGGCCAGAAGGGCCGACCGGACGGCTGAAGCGAGCATCTCGCCGCTCGGGCGGCTGTCGCGGCCAAGGACGACCGTCCCGCCACCCAGGTGCGACCCGAACGCCAGGCCGAAGCGGACGGCCTCGCGCGGGCCCAGGCCGTCGCCCACAATCCCGCGGATGCCCGAAATGCTGATGATGAGTTGGGGCACGGTGTGTCCTTGCCGAATGGGCGCGACGGAGAGACCCGATCCTTCGGCGCATTATCGGCGGGCGGATGGGGCGGGCAAGGAAAAACGCGCACGTTGCGGCGCAGAGTCGGGCGACTTACTGCCTGACGCGGTCCTTCAGATGCTCCAGCAGCGCGCCGGCCGACATGCTCCGGTGGTCGGTGCGGTCGGTCCAGGCGATCTCGGCGCCCCCCGGGACGAGGCGGTCCCACTTGCGGCAGGCCGCCAGCACGGTGGTGTGGTTTTTGTTGCCGAGGCCGCGGGCGATCTCGGCCAGGCTCAGGTCCGTCAGTTGCCGGGCCAGCACCATCGTGACCTGCCGGGCCAGCGTGACCGGCCGGGCCTTGCGTCGGCTGCGGATGTCGCTGGGCGTGACGCCGAAGAAGGCGGCCACCGTCTGCTCGATCTCGGGCAGGCCCGTGCGCTTGGGAGCGGTGGCAGCCGTCTCGGCGACCACCTGCCGGGCCAGGTCCTCGGTGACCGTGGTCCGCAGGAGGGCGGCGTAGGCGATGAGACGCGTCAGGGCGCCCTCCAGGTCGCGGACGCTGCCGTGGAGCCGGTCGGCCAGCAGGTCCAGAACACCGCCCGGCAGCGGATGGCCCATGTGGGCGGCCTTGACCTCCAGGATCCGCCGCCGCGTGTCGCGTTCGGGCGGCACGATGCGGACCACCAGGCCCGCCACCCATCGGCTGATCAGGCGGTCCTGGATGGCATCGATGTCCCGCGGATGGCTGTCGCTGGCCAGCACCACCAGCCGGCCCTGCGTGTCCAGGTCGTTGAACGTGTGCAGGAACTCCTCCTGCGTGGCGGCCTTGCGGGCAAGGAAGTGGACATCGTCGATGGCCAGCACGTCCAGGTTCCGATACCGGTGGCGGAAGGCGTCGAGCCGCCGGGTCCGCATGCCGGCCAGATACTCGTTGGTGAACTGCTCGGCCGACACGCAGGCGACCCGCAGGTTCTGCCGCGGCCGCAGGCTGTTCAGGATAGCCTGAAGCAGGTGCGTCTTGCCCAGGCCGCACCCCGCATGGATGAACAGCGGGTGGAAGGCCTTGCCGGGGGCGTCGATGGCCGACTTCGCCGCCGCGTACGCCATGTGGTTGCACGGGCCCACGATGAAGTTGTCGAGCGTAAACAGGGGCCGGGCGGGCCGTTCGCAGCGGCTGGGGGGACGGGCCTGGGGCCGAGGATGCTGGGCCGCGTGCAGCGCCCGGGCCTGGACCGACTGGCCCAGCTGTTCCATGGCGTCCACCTCGCCCTCCAGGTTGGCTTGGCGGCGTTTCCGGAACAGGTCGGGCTGCACGCGGTACGTGATGGGCAGCGGCCGGCCGAACGTCTTGCGGGCGGCATCGGCCAGGTGGTCGGCGAAGTGCGTCTTGAGGTGGTCGCTGATGAAGAGGTTCGCCACGCCCACGTTCAGGCCGGTGTCGGTCACGTGGAAGTCGGTGGCGCCTTCGAACCAGACGTGCCAGCGTTCGGCGCCGATGGCTTCGCGCAGGGTCGCCACCATCGAGTCGATGTGCGTATCGTGCAGAGGCGCCACAAACGTCCCCCTGGCAGGGCGCAGCAACGTCAACAGGTTCCCCACGACGAAGGTGTCCGGCGCCGCCGAGGCAAGAGGGCCCGATGGCGTCGCGCGGCTGTCGCATGGTACCGGTCCGGACGGCGCGGCGGAAGATGAAATTCTTTTGCAGGCCGCGCTCATCCGGCGCAACGACGTGCAACCGCGCCTGGGGCAGGCAGTTAGGCCGACGCGGTGCGGCTCGGAAATTTTTTCTCCACAGCCATCGGCGGCCGTGGAAACCCTGTGGACAAGTTCCGCGCGCCGTTTCTACGACAACGCGACTTCGTGGGCGGCGGGTCGCCCGACCCGCGGGCGCCACCCGTACGGGTGCCTCCTCGCCCCGAGCCGCCGCGCCCCGAGCCGCGTGCCGAAGTTCACCCGGCGGAGGCGGGCACCCGGGGACCTGTGGCCGCCGCGCGATGCTCCCGTGCTCCGCTGCGCGTCGCGGCCGAAAGGGCGGGGCAGCGCCCGTGCCGTTCCCAGTTCCGCCCTGTTTGCCGTTGCCGCGCTTCCGATTTCCGCTTTCGCAGGCGGGCCGTTTACTCCGCACTCCCCACTCCGCATTCCGCACTCGTCAATGTGCCAGGCGCCCACTTCCCGCTTGAATCGTCCCGCGCGGCGCGGTATAGAGGGACTTTTGAACGAGGCGAGGAGTCACAGTGGCTCAGACGGTGCTTGGCACGTTGCGGGAACTCCAGGAGGCTGACCTGCGCCTC
>JADHXV010000226.1 GCA_016782785.1 Planctomycetota bacterium
ACCGTGACGGCGGCGATGCTGCACAGGTGGACCGCCCGGCCGCGGAACCGCCGGCGGACGCGGTCGGCGGCCCGCCAGACGGGCCACGGGTCGCGCCCGGCGACGTCGAGCAGGCGGAGGGCGTCGTGGCGGCCGAGAAAGTCACCCTCCTCGGCGCGGCGGGCGCACGATTCAACGGACCACGTCATGGCGGCGTCCGACCGTCGGGCGTCAGGGACGCGTCCCGAAATCCTGGGCCAGGTTGCGGGAGTCCAGGAGTTCGAACTCCTGGCCGCCCGCCCGGGCCCCGGCCTTGGGCACGTAGATGTTGGCCCGCCGGGCGACCACGTCGATGATGAGGATGGCCTCGCGGGTATTCGAGACCTTGCCCGTGACCATGAGGTAGTCGCCGTAGCGCATGGAGTTGGCGGCCACGGCCGACGGTTCGGCGTCGCGGACGTAGAGGGCGAAGGCCATTGTGGCAAGACATACGTTTGCGCAGATAAGCGCAATAAGGAGAATATCTGAAGTTTTCATTTCGTTATCTCCAATGAGTTGCGGCCGGTCGTCAGCGGTTAAAGTCATTGTCGAGCATGCGGCCGGGCCTGCTGGGCTGGAGTTTGTAGTCCGGCAGGGCCATATCGTACCAGATGACCCGCCGCGCGTCGGTGTCGAGAACGGCCCAGTTGACAAAGTTCTCGCGGACCTCGACCGAGGCGGCCATGTAGGTGGCAAAAACCGAACCTGCCCCGTACGCCGCCCTCTCGTGGCGAAGGCCGTTCGCCACCAGGCCGCCCAGCAGGATCGCCAGGACGACCAGTACGCCCACGGCAACCTTCTTCCCGTCCATGTGGTTCTCCTTCACTCGGTGCCCGACCCGGGCACGCCACCCCTCACGTCAGGCTTTCTGGCGGTACTGGCAGGCAATGACCAGCAGCACCAGGCACATGCCTAAGGCTATGACGTACGGTACGACGAACGAGGGCATCTTGGCGTCGTCCCGACCGGCCGAGTCGGCCGCGTGCGCCAGCGCCGGCGCCACGAGCGCCGCCGCCACGACCAGGGCCGCCCGAACGCCACGCCACGCCTTGCCGATGCGTCTCATGCGTCGCCTCCACAGAATGCCGCGACTGGCCGGACCATGTCGCGGAACGCCGCCGTCGGAACGCTGACGGTGCCCCAGGCGGGGCTCCGCGTCCGGCACGCGCCGACGTACGCGCTGCGATAGACGCCCACCAGGCCGTACGATTCGCCACGAAACCCGTGGACGACCTCGAACCGCTCGGCCTCGCCGTCGCCCACCAGATGATAGCAGAACACCAGCAGCCCTGCAAACCCAGAACCGAAGACCTCTTCCCATCGGGCGAGGCTGTCCAGATCGTCGCGTGTGGCCCAATTCTCCCACCGCCGGCCGCCGCGATACGGAAACCGCCGGCCCTTGACGTCAACCAGCAGGTTCGGTCCGGCCCTGCTGTAGACGACGAAGTCGAAACTTTTCAGGTAGACGCCGGCGAAGATCGCCTTTTTGGCCTCGTCGACTGCCACGTACGGAATGCCGGCCTGCCGAAGGTAATCCTCGAAACAGGCCTCGTAGATGACGTTGCGGTTGGCCATGGCGGCATGTTACGCGCCCAGGTCGTCCAGGGCAACGTCGTGCTGGTCCCCGGTGCCCATGTCGCGCAGGGTGACCTGGCGGGTCTCGGCGAAAGCGTCGCCGGCGATGACGACGAACCGCGCCCCGGCGTCGGCGGCCTTTTTCATCTGGCGCTTCAGGCTGCCGCCCTTGGGGTCGAAGGCGGCGGCCAGACCGCGCTGGCGCAGGTGCCGGACGGCTGCCAGCACATCCAGGAGGTTCGCCTTCCCGGCCGAGGCGACGAAGTACTCGGCGGCGGGGTCGGGCGCGGGCTTCAAGCCCCGCTCCTGGAGCAGAAGGCCGAGCACGGCGTCGCCACAGCCGAAGCCGCAGGCGGCCATCGGCTTGCCGCCCAGGTCCTCCAGGAGGCGGTCGTACCGCCCTCCCCCGAAGACGGCCCGGAACTCGCCCTTGCGGTCGTGGACCTCCCACACCGGACCCGTGTAGTACGCCAGGCCGCGCACGATGCCGATGTCGAATCGGCACCACTCGCTCACGCCGTACGCCTCAAGGTACCCGAGGAGCCGCTCGAGGCCCTCGATGGCGCAGGCCACTTCGGGCGTGGCCCGCTCGTGGCCCTCGATGTCCGCCAGGCCCTGCCAGGTGAGGATGCGGGCAAGGCCGTCGCGCTGGGCCGGGGCCAGACCGGCCTGGGTCAGCATTTCCTCCAGGGCCTCGGGCGGCACCTTGCCGCGCTTGTCGAGGACCGCGAAGACCTGCGGCACCAGGGCGTCGGCGATGCCCAGGTGGCGGACCAGGGCGCCCAGCAGTCGGCGGTCGCTCAGCCGCACCTCGACGTCGTCCGGCCGCAGGCCGGTTTCGGCCAGGGAGTCGACGGCCAGGGCGATGCACTCGGCGTCGGCGATCTCGTCCGCGACGCCCAGGACGTCCGCGTTCCACTGGAAGAACTCGCGCAGCCGGCCCTTCTGGGCCCGCTCGTACCGGAAGCATCGCGAGATGTTGAACCATCGGACGGGCTCGGGCAGCGCGGCCTGGCGGGCGGTGAACATGCGGGCCAGGGTGGGCGTGAACTCGGGACGCAGCGCCAGGCGCCGGCCGCCCTTGTCCTCAAGCCAGTAGAGTTGGTCGACGATCTCCTCGCCGCTCTTCTCGGTGTAGAGGTCGAGCGGTTCGAGGACGGGGCCGTCGACCTCGACGAACCCCGCGCGCCGGCTCGCCCGCCGCCACCGCTCGAACAGCCAGTTGCGGAAGGCCATGTCGTCGGGGTAGAAGTCGCGCGTGCCCCGGACCGGCTGGATCTTCATGCGGCGCCTCTCCGACGCTAAGGCGTGTCGATCGCCTGCGTGAACTCCTCGTTCGTGCCGTCGGCGTGCTCGACAACGAGGTCGACACGGGTCGTTCCCGAGCGGTTCACCTCCTGGTAAACGGGCGTGCAGATCACGGTGCACATGCCGTCGGCGTCGGGCCCCACCAGGCGGAAGCCTCGCTCGTCGGTCTTGGGGTCGGCCCGGCGGATGGGGATGCGCTCGCCGTCGGCCTTGACGAACACAAGGGCGAGGTCCTTCGGCTGTCCGCCGCGGGCCGGGAAACGGAACCGCACCGTCCGCCGGTAGCACGTAACGCGGACGGTCCGCTCCCTGGCGGTCTGGACGTCGGGCGTTTCCAAGCGGCCGGGATAGAACATCCAGGCGTCCTTGGCGCTGTCGTACACCCAGTCGCACTTGCCGCGGATGAGCATCGGCATGGCGTACACCTCGTACGTCTTCGGCTCGTCGCCGCAGCGGAACGCCCGCTGCCACCGGTAGTGGCCGGCGGACTCGGGGACGGTGACCACGGTTTCCTCGCCGTCGACGCCGAAGACGATGAAGTTGACGGCCCCGGGGTCGCATTCGAGGTCAAAGGTGACGGGTTCGCCGTCATAGGCCCACTGGCGTGTGTCGGTCGAGAGCCGGCCGTCCGCGAGGGCGGTGTCGGCCCACAGCCGCGCGGTGGTAATGTACGTGCATCCGGGGGCGGCGCAGACGATCGCCGCCAGGAGAGCCACGATTCGGCCGATGCCACCGGGTGAACGCGTCACGCCGACACCACCTCCCTCTCGAACGCGGCCGCCACCCGCACGTCGCGGCACCGGCGGATGGTATGGCCGGGGGGAAAACGTGTCAAGGTTATTGGCGCAGGCGACCGCCGCGACGCGGTCACGAGGCGATGGGCGGCGTCTCGGGCGAGCCGTCGTCGCTGTCGTCCTGGTCCTCGTCCTCGGGCACGGGGGGCGGTTCGCCCGGCGTCTTCGGCGGTGCGCGCCGGCCGGCAAGAAGGCGAAACACGCCCGACACCGGCCCGCTGAACACGTAGCCCACGAACACCACCGGCAGGACCTTCTCGCGCAGCGAGACCACGAGCAGGATGCCCATCAGCACGATGACCAGGTGGCTGATCGGCCGACGCCGCCGCACCAGCTGGTTCAGCAAGTGCGTGTACCGGACGCCCGAAACCATCAGCAGGCCCAGGATGGCGGCGACGATCGGAAGCATCCACAGCAGGGTGCGGGCCATGTGGGGATAGCTCCCCGTTTCCAGGAACTCGGCCAGGATGATGATGAGCGAGACCAGGGCCCCCGCGGCCGCGGGCGACGGCAGCCCCTTGAACGTCATGTGGGCCTCTTCCTCGTGGACGTTCTCGACGTTGAACCGGGCCAGGCGAATGAGCGCGCAGCCCAGGTACACGGCCGCACAGATCCAGGCGATGCGCAGGATGTCCTCCATGCCCGCGGGCATCACATCGCGCAGGCTCTCGACCACCACGCGGTTCATCAGGAACGCCGGGGCTGCGCCGAAACTGACGGCGTCGGAGACGCTGTCCAGTTGGCCTCCGAAGTCGCTCGTGGCCCGGGCGAACCGGGCCAGACGGCCGTCGAGCGCGTCGAACACCATCGCCAGGATGATCAGGTACCCGGCCCACCTCACGTCGATGAAACGGATCGTAAGCGGCGGTTCGGCGCCGAGGAGGGCGTGCGTCGTCAGCGTGATCGCCCCGAAACCGCACAGGGCGTTCGCCAGCGTGCACAGCGATGGCAAAATGAGGACACGCGGAATCTTCATCGGAACCGCCCCAGGACGGTCTCGCCGGCGCGGACGACCTGGGCCGGGGCGACGGCCGGCTCGAAGCCGGCGTCGACCGGCACAAAGACCTCCACGCGCGACCCGAACTTGATCATGCCGTACCGCTCGCCGCGCTTTACACGGTCGCCCTCGGCCGCATCGCAGACGATCCGCCGCGCCAGGACGCCGGCCACCTGGCGGACCAGGACGCGGGTCCGGCCTTCGACGTCCGCCAGGAGCATGGCCATGGCCTCGTTCTCGGCCGACGCCGCTTCCCTGGCGGCATTGTGATAGCGGCCGGGCCGATGAGCAAGCGTCTCGACCCGGCCGTCGCACGGCACGCGGTTGACGTGCACGTCGAGCAGCGACATGAAGATGGCGATCTTCACGGCCCGAGTCCGCAAGAACTCGTCCTCGGCCACCTCG
>JADHXV010000021.1 GCA_016782785.1 Planctomycetota bacterium
CGAACCTGAACCCGCCGTGCCGCATCGAGGCCCCGTCGTGGATCAAGCCCGGCGTCGCGTTCTGGGACTGGCGGGCCTGGGGCCACAAGGCGGACGGCTTCACGTACGGGCTGGACCTCGAGTCGTGGAAACGGTTCGTGGACCTGGCCGGCGAGGCTGGCGTGCCGTACCTGCTGCTCGACGCCAACTGGTACGGGCCGGAGTTCGACGCCTCGAGCGACCCGACGACCGCCAAGCAGGGGGCGAACGTCGAGGAACTGATCCGCTACGCCCGCGAGCGCGGCGTGGGCATTCTCCTGTACCTGAACGACAAGGCCACCGAGAAGCACGACCTGGACACGGTCCTGGGGCACTACGCCCGGTGGGGTGCGGCCGGCATCAAGTACGGGTTCATGAAGGGCACGGGGCAGGCCAAGGTGCGGCGGACGCGCGAGGTCATCGAAGGCTGCGCCAAACATCGACTCGTCTGCAACTTTCACGACGGGCCCGTGCCGCCTACCGGCGACGTCCGCACGTGGCCGAACTGCCTGACGCGCGAGTTCTGCCATTCGCAGTCCGACGCCAAGCGGGCCTTCACGCCAAGCACGTTCCTGCTCCAGGTCTATGTGAACATGCTGGCCGGGCCGGTGGACATGTGCAACGGCCTCCTGGACCTGACGCACTCGCTGGAGCAGCGGCCGAAGATTTTCCAGCAGGTGGATGCGACGATCACGGCCGAGGCCGCCCGCACGCTGATTGTGTTCTCGGGCCTCACGGTCGTGCCCGACTCGGCCGACGCGTACCGCCGGCACCCGGACCTTTTCTCGTTTCTCGCCGCCCAGAAGATGCCGTGGGACGAGAGCCGGACGCTGGCCGGCGAAATCGGCCAGTACATTGTCATGATGCGCCGCACCGGCGAGACGTTCCTGGTGGCGAGCGCGACGAACGAAGAGGCCCGGGCCTTGCGCATCCCGCTCGACTTCCTCGGCCCGGGGACGTACCGCGCCACGCTCTGCGAAGACGCGCCCGACGCCCACTACAAGACCAACCGCGAGGCGTACCGCGTGCGGCGGCTCGACGTGACGGCCGGCGATGTGATCGAGGCCCGCCTCGCGCCCGGCGGCGGGCACTGCATCACGCTCGTGCCCGCCAAGCCCGCCGGCGACGCGGCGAATTAGGGCGGGCGGCCGGAATCACGGGACCAGCGGGTCGGGGACGCCCGCGTCGCGGAACGCCTCGGCCCGGCGTCGGCAACTGGCGCAGGCGTTGCACGGCGTATCCTCGCGGCGATAGCACGACCACGTCAGGCCGAGCGGGGCGGCCAGGTCGTCGCCCATGCGGACGACCTCCGCCTTCGTCAGGCCGATGAGCGGCGTCTCGATGCGGATGTGCGTCTCGGGCCGCGTGCCGAGGTCCACCAAGCGGTTCGCCGCCTCGAAGAACGCCGGCCGGCAGTCGGGGTAGCCGGGCGCGTCGGGCTCGACCGCCCCGATGACGATGCGGCCGGCGCCCAGGACCTCGGCCCAGGCCACGGCGATGGCCAGCAGGGTGGCGTTGCGGAACGGCACGTACGTGCTGGGCACCTGGCCGGGCGTGTCGTCTTCGGGCATCGCGATGCGTGCATCTGTCAGGCTGCTGCCGCCGATCTGCCGGAAGTGCGGGGCGTCGACCGCCAGGTGGGCCACGGGCCGGAAATGGTCGACCTGCCGGCCGAAACACTCCAGTTCCTTCGCCTCGGTCTGCTGGCCGTAGTTGACGTGCAGCATGGCCAGGCGATAGCGGTTGGCGGCCCAGGCGGTGGCGACGCAGGAATCCATGCCGCCGCTCGCCAGGACCACCGCCAGCGTCGCGTCGCTCATGGGGCCTTCCTTTGCGCGCGGGCGTCGGGCATCAAGCCCGCCGTACCGAGCCGCGTGCGTAAGCACGCGGGTACGTTCGATCCGCGGCGTAAGCATCGCTTCGCCGTTCGGACGTATCCGCGACCTTCCGGTCGCGGCTCGAAGGGCGCTGCGCCCCGCGCCTGACCTACGGCCGAATGAGCACTTTGATCGCGTCGGCCTCGGCGGCGGCCGCGAGGGCCGTCTCGGCCTCGGCCAGCGGGTACTCGGCCGTCACGAGCGGCTCAAGGTCCAGGCCGCCTGCCGCCAGCATTGCCACGGCCTCGTCCATCGGCCCGCAGCGCGAGCCCACGACCGTCACCTCGTTGACCACGAGCGGCGCCAGGTCCAGACCGGCCGTGTCGGCCACGGTGCTCTTGAGGACGATGGTACCGCGCGGGCGGACGAACGCAAGGGCCATGGCCAGGCCGTCGGCCGTGCCGGTGGCCTCGACGACGACGTCCGCCGTCTGGCGGAGCGCACGGCCGGGCAAGGCCGGCCGTGGCACGTCCAAAGGAACCTTCCCGCGCGGCGGGTCTCCGCACCCGCCGCGCGCAGCATCGCCGGGCAAGGCCGGCCGTGGCATGTCCAAAGGAACCTTCCCGCGCGGCGGGTCTCCGCATCCGCCGCGCGCAGCATCGCCGGGCACGTCCGGCCGTGGCACGTCCGTTTCCCTACGCGTGTCGTCCACCTGGTCGACCGTCATAGCCTCAAGGCCCAGCCGCCGCACGAGGTCCAACTTGGCGGGCGATTTCCCGACGACCGTCGGCGCGAGGCCCCACGCCCGGAAGACGCGGGCGACGAGTTGCCCCAGGCGGCCGTCGCCCAGGAGGACGATCCGCTGCCCCGGCGCCAGGTCCACCTGCCGGCCGATCTGGATGGCGGCGGCCAGCGGCTCGGCGAAGACGGCGTCGCGGTCCGGCACGCCGTCGGGCACCGGGACGAGGTTGGCCTCGGGCAGGACGAGGCGCTGGGCGAAGGCGCCGTCGCGGCGGTCGATGCCCAGGACGGTCCGCCGCCGGCAGTGCGTCGGCAGTCCGCGGCGGCAGAGGTCGCACGCGCCGCAGACGCAGTTGATGCCGCCGACGACGCGCCGGCCCTCGAGCGCGCCGCCCAGGGCCGTCCCCACGAACTCGTGACCCAGGACGCCGCGGAACTGCATGTAGCCCTTGATGATCTCCAGGTCGGTCCGGCAGACGCCGGCCAGGCGGACGGCGACGGCGACCTCGCCGGGGGGGACCGCGGGCTCCGGGTAACCCGTGTCGACGCGGACGCGGCGGCCGTCGAAGTGGCAGGCGAGCATGGGCAGTGCCTTCGAGCCGCGTGCGTAAGCACGCGGGTACGTTCGATTCGCGGGGCGAGCATCGCTTCGCCGCTCTCGCGTACCCGCGACCTTACGGTCGCGGCTCGAACAGCAGCGCGGCCCTACTCGAGTTCCGCTTCCAGCGGGTCCTTCGCGAAGAGGCCGTGGAAAAAGTCGCCGATGCCGCTGGTGAACCGTGGCCGCTGGCTCACGCCGCGCGGCAGCCGCGGCGCGTGCCCGTAGTCGGCGAACGGGTCCGCGGCCGAGGCGAGGAAGTCGGTCCACGGCGCGGCCTCGCGCGGCAAATTCTGGCCGGTCATGTACCGGAGGCTGAGCCAGGCATTGTACGCGACGCCGAGGTCGCGGTATTCGGTGGCCTGGGCGAGCGCGTCGGCGGCCCGGCGGTCGCGGAAGGCGCGGAGGCTCTCGGCGGCGGCGATGCGGACGTCGACGTTCGGGTCGCCCTTGAGCGCGTCGACCAGCGCCTCCATCGCCGGCGGGTCGGCGTGCCGGCCCAGCGACGTGGCCGCGTCGGTCCGCACGAAGGCGTCCTTGTCGGCCGCCAGCACGTGGCAGAGCGCCGGGACGACGGGCTCGCCGGTCATGTCGGCCAGGCCGCGGACAGCCGCCGCCCGGACCATCGGGTCCGCGTCGGTCCGGGCCACCAGGCAGTAGAGTTTGACGACGGACTCGATCCGGCGGGCCTCTCGGTCCTTGGCGATTTTCTGGAGGGCCTCGCGGCGGTTGTCGGCCAGGCGGCTTTCGACCTGGACGACGCGCTCGGCCGTCGACGGCGGGGAAAACAGGTCGTTGAGATACGTGGTGACATCTTTCTGCGAACCGCCGCACCCGGCGGCCAGGGCGGCGCAGGCAACGGCCAGGAGGAGCAGGCCGAGCGGCATCCGGCGCTGCTCGCGCGGTGGTTCTCCGCAACCACCGCGAGGCCGACGGTCAGGTCGCGGCCCGTACGGGCCACGCACGCACTGAAAGAAGCGCATGTCGGACCGCTTGGAGAGGCTCACGGCGCTTTCTCCACCGTGGCGTCCGCGGCGGCGGCCACCTCTTCGGACGGCACCAGGGTGACCGGTTCGGCGGGTTCGCCCAGGAACCGGCCGCCCACCTCGCGGAACCGGTCCGGGTTGTCGCTGACGAAGAACTGCACCGGCCCCCGCGCCTCGGCCTCAGGGGCAAGGAGGCCGTCGGCCGCAAGCCGGCCGGCCACGCGTTCGGCCACGGTCTCGGCCGAATCGATCAGCGTCACCTCCGGGCCCAGGCACGCGGCGATGGCGTCCACCAGCAGCGGATAATGCGTGCATCCGAGGACGACCGTGCCGACGCCCGCCCGGACCAGCGGCTCCAGGTACTCGGCCAGGACGGCCCGGACGATGGGGTCGGCGCCGGTGCGGCCCTCTTCAACGATGGGGACGAGCAGCGGGCACGCCTTCTGGATGACCTCGGCGTCGGGGGCCAGGCGGTGGATGGCCCGGCAGTAGGCGCCGCTGGCGACGGTGGCCTCGGTGGCGATGACGCCGATGGGCCGGCCGCCGTACGTCCGGGCCGCCGCCTCGGCCCCCGGCTCGATGACGCCGCACAGCGGCACGTCGAAGCGGTCGGCCAGGTCGGGCAGGGCCGTCGCGCTGGCCGTGTTGCACGCCGCCACCAGGAACTTCGGGTCGTGCCGGCACAGGAAGGCGCACGCCTCGGCGGCGAACCGCGTGACGGTCCGGCTGCTCTTGATGCCGTAGGGCACGCGGGCGGTGTCGCCGAAGTAGACGATGGGCTCGGCCGGCAGCCGGCGGCGGACGGCCCGGACGACCGTCAGGCCGCCCAGGCCGGAATCGAAGATGCCGATGGGGCGAGGCATATGTATCCCGTTCACGGGGCCCGGCTCGGACTCGGGCGCACCGGGACATGATACCGGCTCGGCCGGGCGAATCAAGGTTCGGCAAGTGGAGGCCATTTCGGATTTCCCTGGCCGCGTCCCGAGCGCGGCTCGGGCAGGCAGATTTCGGATTTTGGATTGAATGGCAACGGCGACAGCATAGGCATCAGGCAATGGGTATTGGGCATTAGGCAACGGCGACAACAACGGCAACAGCAAACAACATTTAGCCGCCCGTACGGGCGCGTGTTGAAGCGATTTCGGATTTCGGATTGAACGGCAACGGCGAAAAGGCAGGCAACAGCCAAACGGCAACGGCACAACGGCAACGGCGAGATCCTTCGCTCGCTGCGCTCGCTCAGGATGACATTCGTGGCCGCGGTTGTGGGAAAGCGCATGCCGATGTGGACAACTCGTCGCATTTGGGCAACATCACCCGGCGGGTGCCGGAATGGCGGTCGGGGGGCCGGCCTTCTCCCCGCGCCGACTATTTGTGCTTGACAGACGCCCGCTCTTGCCTAATCATACTCCAGGCTAACCGTTTCTTAGCCGATAAGAAGATGAGGCGACGGTCGTTGCGGACCGTGGCCCATGAACAGGAGACGATCCAAGCACCCCCTAATGGGAGAGCGGGGCGAGAAAGCGCTCCGCACGTGGTTGAGCCTAAGGCCGGTGGTGCCGGCCTCGTCAGGAGGACGTGCGGCGAGGCCGGGACGGTCTGATTTGTTCCGAACAGGATGGAGCCGGGAACCGACGATCCGCCGCGTCCGTGGCGGAAGTAATCGCCCCCCGAGGGCGGGAAAGGCAGGTGGTCTTTGCACGGCGCCGCAGAGCAGCGTTCCGCAGTGGTATGCAGCGTAGGAGCCGTTCGCGCCGGCTGAGTCGCCCCCCTTTTGCCTAACCCGGTTCATCCTGGCCGCTCGACGAGCGGCGCCAGGCCCTTCCACGTCGGCGCTTCATCCCCCCCGGTCGGTGCGCTCCGGCGCTCCGGCGCGCTGTAAGCGCCGGTCCGACCGCCCCCCTGGAAAGCGAGCGTCCTGATGAGTGCGTATGTTCCGCTGGCGTTGGAGGTCGAGACGATTGCCGCCATCGCGTTGATAGCCGTCGCCGTGGCCGGCATCGTGGTCGCCACGTTCGTGCTGCGTAAGCGCGTGGGCGGGGCGAAGGCCCAGGCCGACGAGGTCCTGGCCGAGGCCCGCCGCGAGGCCGAGGGTCTGCTCAAGGAGGCCAAGGTCGAGGCCCGCGAAGAGGCCATACAGGCCCGCGAGGCGTTCGAGAAGGAGTCCGTCAAGACCCGCGACGAACTCCGCGAACGCGAACGCCTGGTCGCCAAACGCGAGGACAGCATCGACGCCAAGATGGAGACCCTCAGCCGCAAAGAAAAAACCGTCGAGGCCGGCGAATGCCGCGTCTCGCAACTGGAAGATGACCTGAAAGTCAAGCAGACCGAACTCGACGGCGTGATCGCGGACGAGAAGCGGCAACTCATCAAGATCAGCGGCCTGGGGCCGAACGAGGCCCGCACCGTCCTCCTGGAACGCATGGAGGCCGAGGTCGAGCACGAGGCGGCGGTGCTGATTCAGCGTTCCACCGAACGCGCCCAGGAAACCGCCGAACAGAAGGCCCGCGAGATCCTGGCCACCACCGTCCAGCGGCTGGCCAGCGATTACACGTCCGAGGCCACCGTCGCCACGGTCGACATCCCCAGCGACGAGATGAAAGGCCGCATCATCGGCCGCGAAGGACGCAACATCCGCGCCTTCGAGCGGGCCACCGGCGTCGACGTCATCGTCGACGACACGCCCGGCGTCATCGTCCTCTCCTCCTTCGACCCGGTGCGGCGCGAGGTGGCCCGGCGGTCGATGAGCAAACTCATCAGCGACGGCCGCATCCAGCCCCCGCGCATCGAGCAGGTCGTCGCCGAGTGCAGCAAGGACGTCGAACACGAAATCAACGAGACCGGCAAACAGGTGGCGCTCGACACGGGCGTGCGCGGCCTGCATCCGAAGGAGATCCAGTTGCTGGGCCGGCTGAAGTTCCGGACGTCGTACGGCCAGAGCGTGCTTCAGCATTCGATCGAGGTGTCGGCCCTGGCGGGCATGCTGGCCGATGAACTCGGCCTCGACGGCGCCACCGCCCGGCGGGCCGGTCTTCTGCACGACATCGGCAAGGCCGTCGACCACGAGGTCGAGGGCGGGCACCCCGAGATCGGCGCCGACCTGGCCCGCCGATACAACGAGAAACCCGAGATCGTCCACGCCATCGGCGGCCACCACGAGCCGAACGTGACCACCATGCTGTACACCGTGATCGTGTCGGCGGCCGACGCCGTCAGCGCCAGCCGGCCGGGCGCGCGGCGCGAAACGCTCGAAAAGTACATCCAGCGACTGGAGAAACTGGAGACGCTGGCCGCCCGATTCGAGGGCGTCGAGACCGCCTACGCCATCCAGGCCGGCCGCGAGGTCCGCGTGGTCGTCAACGCCGATAAAATCGACGATGCCGCCGCCTACAACCTCTGCCGCGACATCGCCAAGGCCGTCGAAGACGAACTCACGTACCCCGGCGAGGTCCGCGTCACGCTCATTCGCGAACGCCGCGTCGTCGAGTACGCGCGGTAGAGAAGCCGCGAGCCGCGAGCCACGAGCCGCGACCGTGAGGTCGCGGGTACGTTCGAATGGCAATGCGATGCTCGCGCTGCGGATCGAACGTCCCCGCGTGCTTCCGCACGCGGCTCGGGCGCCGCGGGCTCGATCGGGCGGCGCGACGCACCAGAGAGGCTGAGCGATACCATGCACTTCCGCGCCTTACTGATTGGCGACGTGGTCGGCAAGCCCGGCCGGCGGTCCCTGCGCGAGGCGCTGCCGGCCCTCCTGGCGGACCACAGCGTCGACGTCGTCATCGTCAACGGCGAGAACACCGCCGGCGGGTCGGGCATTACGCCGCCCATCTTCGAGGAACTGCGCGGCCTGGGCGTTGACGTGGTCACCATGGGCGACCACGTCTACCGCAAGAAAGAGATCGTGCCGGTCCTGGCCGAGTCGGACCGCCTCCTTCGGCCGGCGAACCTGCCCGACGAGGCCGTCGGACGCGGCTTCACCGTCCTGGAGAGCCAGTCGGGGTTTCCGTTCGCCGTGACGGTCCTCCTGGGCCGCACCTTCATGAAGCCGGCCGGGTGCCCGTTTCACGCGGCTGACGCGGTCCTGGCGGAGGTGGGCGAGCGGGCCAAACTCGTCTTCGTCGAGATGCACGCCGAGGCCACCAGCGACCGCATCGCCATGGGCTGGCACCTGGACGGCCGGGTCACGTGCGTCTACGGCACGCACACGCACGTGCAGACGGCCGACGAGCGCGTGCTGCCGGGCGGCACCGCCTACATCTCCGACCTGGGCATGACCGGCCCGCACGACGGCGTCCTGGGGCGGCGGACGGACAAGGTCCTGCCGGCCCTCATCACCGGCATGCCGCGGCACTTCGACGTCTCGGGCGGCGACCTGCGAGTCCACGGCGCCCTGGTGACCGCCGACACCGAAACCGGCCGGGCCACGGCCATCGAGCGCATCGCCGTCTCCGTCGAGATCGCCCACGAGCCGGCGCCCGAGAAGGGTGCGCCCAAGGAAGACAACGAGGGGCAGGACGGCGAGGACGCTGCAGAGTAAGCGCGGTGAGTCCGGAATCACAGGTGCCACTGGCTGCTTGTCAGCCAGTGTTCCCAGAATATCGGGAGGCACCCGTACGGGTGCCTCCCGGCAAATCAGACCTGAAGAAACACTGCCACGGCTCGCCCGCCGGCCCTACCGCAGCGGCCGGATGGGCGGACGGACGGGCGGCCGGGGCTCCGGCACCGGCACGGGCGGCGGCATGGGCCGCGGCGGCGTCACGATCGGCCGCGCAGGCGTCGTCTCCGGATGCACGTCCTGGACCGACACGTGGATGGCCACGTCGCCCAGGGCCACGCCCTTGCCGACGATCGACCCGCTCTCCAGCCCCAGACCCCGCCCGCTGCCGGGCGTGTCCTCGTATCCGCTCGTGCCCTTCAGGGCCAGCGCGATGAACCCCAGGACGTCGTCGGCCGCCACCTTCTTCGCCTCCTTCTCGTCCCACTGCGAGACGGTCAGGACGAGGTCGGCGGCATAGCCCTCGACGAGTTTCTCCTGGAGCCCGTCGAAGAGGTCGCGCCGGCCGAAGAGTTCCACGCCCATGACGCGGCCGGTGCGGGCGTCGGCGACCGCGATGCCCACCGTGTCGGGCGGGCTGAACTTGCCCAGGTCCTTATGGACCTCGCCGAACTTCTGCCGGGCCGGGGCCGACTCCAGCACCTCGTCCAGGCTCTGCGTCGGGCTCTCGGCGCCGATGGCCTTCGAGGCGCCGCGGACGCGGTCCCAGACCTCGGCCTGGTCGGCCCCGCGGTTCATGCGGTTCTGGATGCTGGCGGGGGCGATGTTGGCGGCGCGCTTGAAGTCCTTGCCGCCCGCCCATCGGCCCTGCTCGACGCAGAACACCGGCACCGACACCTGCTGTTTCGGCTCGACCAGGGTGTCCTTGCGGATGACGCGGGTCTGTTTGCCGCCCTGGATGATCTCGCCGCTCATCAGGAACACCGCCTTCTCGCCGGTGTTCTCGACCACGACCTCGGGCACCGAGGCCTGGGCCTTCTCCAGGACTTTCAGGTGCCCGGCCGCCAGGGCCGTGTCCAGCGTCTCCCAGTCGCCGGGGGCCTGCTGGCCGGACCAGCGAATCGGGAAGACCAGCATGTTCTTGTGGGTGCGTGGCGGCTCGACCGTAAGGCCCGCCAGCAGCCGTTCGACCTCCGGGACGTGCTTGGCCTGGACGGCCGCGGCGGTCGCCAGGACCGCCAGCATCGCGGCCGTTGCGACGGCCGCCCGCACGAGGGTGCACTTGCGTGCCATGGGACACCTCCTTGCCGGCCGGTTCGGCCGGCGTTCAGGGTTCAGGGGATTAGACGGCCGGGGCGGCCGGCGGTTCGCGAAAAACCCTTTTCCCGGACCGCTTCGCCCCGCCCGCCGGGTTTAAGCGTCCGGAGGGGGCTGCGTCCGCGGCCGGCCGATTATAACGCAGCCTGATAAGGCACGGCCAGGGAGAGCGCTGAGGGCGCAACAGTTAGCCGCCGGACTTGTCCGGCGCGTGTCTTTGTGCGGCCGCCCCGGAAGTGGTCTTGCAAAGGAGCCAACGATGAACCGACGCGCTTTCCTTTCGACCGCGGCCGGCGGCCTGGCCGCGGGAACCGCCGCCCTGACCGGCGCCGCCGGCGCCGCCCGCGCCGCCGGCGCTTCCACGGATGCGCCCGCCTCCGCCGCGCCCGCCGATGCGACCGCCGCCACCGGCCGCGACCTGGCCCGGCGTCTGCCGCGATGGCGCGGCTTCAACCTGCTCGAGAAGTTCACCCTCGGCCGCGGCAGCCGGCCGTTCGTCGAGACCGACTTCGCGTGGACGCGCGAGTGGGGCTTCGACTGCGCCCGCCTCCCCATGGACTACCGCTGCTGGACCGATAAGGACGACCTTTATAAATACGACGAGGCGTGCCTGAAGGAGATCGACGACGCGGTCGCCCTGGGCGCCAAATACGGCGTCCACGTGAGTTTGAACCTGCACCGGGCGCCCGGGTTCTGCATCAACCCGCCCGAGGAGAAACTCAGTCTTTGGGAGGACGAGGAGGCGCAGAAACAGTTCGACGCCCAGTGGGCCATGTTCGCGAAGCGGTACAAGGGCGTGCCGGCGTCGGCCCTCAGTTTCGACCTCGTCAACGAGCCGGCCCGCTACAAGAACGAGGAGCAGTACGTTGCGGTGGCCCGCCGGGCCGTGGCCGCCATCCGCGCCGCCGACCCGGACCGCCTCATCTTCGCCGACGGCGGCAAGGTGGGCCAGCAGCCGGTCATGGCGCTGGCGGACCTCGGCATCGCCCAGTCCATGCACGGGTACATGCCCGGGCGGGTCACGCATTACAAGGCGTCGTGGGCGGGCGGGACGAACTGGCCCGAACCCACCTGGCCGCTCGTGGTCGGCAAGGAAACGCAGGACCGCGCGTGGGTCTACGAGACCCGCATCAAGCCGTGGAAGGAACTGGCCGCCAAGGGCGTGGGCGTCCACATGGGCGAATGGGGATGTTACAATAAGACGCCGCACGCCGTCGCCCTGGCCTGGATGAAGGACGTGGGCGAACTGGTGAAGGAGGCCGGCTGGGGCTGGGCCCTCTGGAACCTCCGCGGCTCGTTCGGCGTGGTCGACTCCGGCCGCGCCGACGTGACGTACGAAGACTTCCACGGCCACAAACTGGACCGGGCGATGCTGGAGCTATTGAAGACGCTCTGACGCGGATCGGGTAGCGGCGCGGCCATGCCGTGCCGTGTGGCCCGGCCCGTACGGGCCGGCCGGCGTGGCCGTGGCAGGCGGACCCACGGCCGCGGCTGAGCCGCTGCCATGCCACCCCGGATGCCCCCGAACCCGTTGCAACCGCACGCCCGATGCGGTATCACTGGTCCCATGAGCATCCTCTTCGACGCCGGCCGCGTGCCCGTGCCCGAGGACGAAGGCCCCGAGACCGTCTGGGACCTCACGCGCCGCCTCCGCGACGTGCTGGAGGTCGAGTTCCCCCAGGTCTGGGTCGTGGGCCAGGTGACGAACCTCAGCCGGCACTCGTCCGGCCACGTCTTCTTCGGCCTGAAGGACGAGCGCGCGAGTATCCGCTGCGTGGCCTGGCGGTCCGACGCCGGCCGGTTGCCCCGCGAAATGGCCGACGGCCTGGAGGTCGAAGTCCGCGGCCGCATCTCCGTCTTTCCCCCGCAGGGCGTCTATCAGATGTACGTGACCCGCGTGACGGCCCGCGGCGTGGGCCGGCTGGAGGTGGCGTTCCGCCAACTCAAGGAACGCCTGGAGAAGGAGGGCCTGTTCGACCCGGCCCGCAAACGCCCCTTGCCGCGGTTCCCCCGGCGCATCGGCGTGGTGACGAGCCCCACGGGGGCGGCCGTCCGCGACATCCTCCACGTGCTGGCGCGCCGCTGGCCCGCCGCCCGGGTCCTCCTTGCGCCCAGCCGCGTCCAGGGCGAGGGCGCCGCCGACGACATCGTCCGCGGCATCGTCAACCTGAACCGCGCCGGCGGCGTGGACGTGATCATCATCGGCCGCGGCGGAGGGAGCCTTGAGGACCTCTGGCCGTTCAACGAGGAACGCGTCGCCCGGGCCATCGCCGCGTCGGCCGTGCCGGTCGTCTCGGCCGTCGGCCACGAGACCGATTTCTCGATCAGCGACTTCGTGGCCGACGTGCGTGCCCCCACGCCGTCGGCGGCGGCCGAGATCGTTACGCCCGACCGGCGCGAGGTGGCGGCGGGCCTGGCGGCGACGCTGGCGCGCCTCGGCCGGGCGCTTGGGCATCGCCTCCAGCGCCTCCGCGGGCGGCTGGAACTCATCGAGCGAAGTCGCTATGTCCGGCACCCCGAGGACCTGGTCCTGGCGCGGGCGCAGGCGCTGGAGGACCTGGCCGGCCGCCTGGCCGGGCGGGTCCGCGCGATGGTGGCCGACGGCCGGCTGCGGACCGCCTCCGCCGCGTCGCGCTTGGCCGAAGAGGCCCCGCGGGCACGGCTCCAGGCGGCCGTGGGTCGGCTCCGGCTGGCCGGCCACCGGCTCCAGGCCGCCGCCCGGACGCTGCTCGCGCACCGCTGGCGGGCCCGCGTGGACGAGTTGGCCGGCCGGGCGGCGGCCGGGCTGCCGCTCCTTCAGCACCGCTGGCGGGCCCGCGTGGACGAGTTGGCCGGCCGCCTTGGCGCGCTCGACCCCGACCGCGTGCTCGCCCGCGGCTACAGCCGGACGGTCCTCGCGCGGACCGGGGCCACGCTCCGGCGCGCCGCCGACGCCCGCCCCGGCGACCTCCTCCGGACCCACCTCGCCGACGGCGACCTGGAGAGCCGCGTGACCGAGACCGAGACGCGCCCCGATGCCGCGTCGCGCCGCCCGAGCCGCGGGCGCCGGGATGCCGTATCGAGCCGCGACCGTGAGGTCGCGGGTACGCTCGAGCCAAAAAAGCGCCGGCCGAAGCACCCCAACGCCGGCCCGACGCTGTTCGACAAGTAGAACCCAGCGGCAGCACGCACAGGAGCACATCATGGCGAAAAAGAAGAAGGACGCGAAGGCACAGACGTTCGAGGAGCGGCTGGCGCGGCTCGAGGAAATCGTCGAGCACCTCGAATCGGGCGACGTGGGCCTGGACGAGTCGCTGAAACTCTACGCCGAGGGGGCCGACCTCATCCAGCGCTGCCGCACTGTCCTCGGCGAGGCCGAACAGCGCATCCGGAAACTCACCGAGACGGCCGAGGGCGACCTGGCGACCGAGCCGTTCGACGAGGCCGAGGGCGACGAGGCGGAGGCTGACAATGACCTCAAGTAACCCATTCCGTCGCTAGTTGCCTTTCCTTGACTAGCGTGCCAGGAATCTGATTCTGGGAGTGCGGATTGCTTGGAAATGCGCAATATTGCGGACGTACGCCAAGACGACGCAATTGTAAGTCTTGCCGGAACAAAGGCTTGCAATATGCGCCTTTGCTGGAATTGCGCGTAATTGCGTCTGGCTTCAAAAAGTACGCTAATCCTCCAGATGCTTTCCTTCAACGGACGCAGGGAACCACTTCGCTCCTTTTGTCTTGCCTGCGACACGGACCCGATTCTCTCGCTTGAGTTCGCGCATCAGGCCCTGAATCTGACTACGCTTGTCGGAGGGCAGGACCTGTTGGAGTTCGCTCAACTTACTCCCAGTGCTTCTGTTATGTTGAAGATGCTGCATAAGAAGGGCTTTTTTCATCTCTCGATCCAGCCCCTTCTTCCTCGTGTAGACTCCCCGCTCGCCAAGGAAAGCATAGAACCTGTGCGCCAGCAGATAATGTGTCCCTCTTCCCCTCCCAGCAATCTCAACCACGCCATGCTCCACCAGTTGATGCAGGCGGTCCCTCAGGCCATCCGGAACCTGCTCATCCCTGCGCACAAGGTCAAGGACCAGTAAGTCATCTGTGGTGAAATGAGCCCACGTTTCTTCACTCACCTTCTTCAAGAACTCCAAGAAGCGAGGGTCTTGGACTTCCCCTCGGAGAACGAGCGCGACTTGGTGTTCGTCGCTGCCTGAGAAATCGGGAAGGGGCTTGCTGCTTCTGATGCATTCCTCGAACATGCGGTCAATGCCCTGCCCCGAGCGCTCTACAAGTCCGCATTTGGCCAAGGTCTCTGCAATTCGCCGGTTCCGCCACGACTGTTTCCAAAGGGCGTTCTGAGGAGTGACTCCGGCAGGGAATCCGCCTGGGCTCGTAATCTCCATGGTGCGAGGCCACTGCCTGATGAAGACCGAGTCGCCGAGCCTGTAATCCCGATGCGCGACAGCATTCAAGACGGCCTCGCGTACGGTGCCTTCGCCGAATGTCGGTATGTCCCATACGAACAGCCCCTCCTGGAAGTGCTGGACTTCGTTCCGCGCGTTGATCGTGCTCCACAGGTCCTCGTCATATAGGAAGAATCCCTTCCTGTACTCTTTGCGCTGAGCGAATCCGATAGATGAGCGGCTGGCCCTGTATTCGAAAATGACCTCGGCTTGCTGCATGTGCCTGCTCAGCGCCTTGGGCTTCGCCATGAGGACCAAGGCGGCGTGGGTGATGCCCCGCGGCAGAAGAAGCTCCGCGTCGGCAAGCACCTGCCCATCCGAAAGATCCATGAGGCCGGGATTGCCGGACTTACGCTGCCACATCGCGCGAAAACGCGCGACGGCTTCTGGTGACAAGTCCTCTAAAGACGCTCCGGTGCAGACTTCAGCCGAGTAGTCTGGGCCCGCCTCGTCGAAGATCGCCTTCAGCCGCTCCGCTGTCATCGGAACCAACTCTTCTCCACAGCGCATCAAGTACGTGCCCCTATATGCCAGTGGTGTTCCAACGGGACGGGATGGAACGTGGAAGATAAGCACCCGCCCGTCCGGATGAGAGACTTCTTCTACGTCGACGCGCAGTCGAAGTTCCTGGAGCAAAATCGATTTCACCGAATTCAAGTTCCGGTAGGCGTGCGTTCCCACAACATGCCGAGGCTTCTCCGGGCTGACCCCCAACACAAGTCTCCCGCCACGCTCGTTGGCCAAGGCAAAGCAATAGCGGACAAGTTTGTCCCTTGAGAAATCTCTCTTTGCCTCTTTGAATTCCAAGTTCTCGCTCTCATCAGATGCCATCCATCGCTCAAGCAAATCAAGTGATGAGCCCATGGCCTACCCTCTTTCAATCCCGAGAAACAAGATACGCTGCGCCTACGCAGAGTGCCTGTCACTACTTGCCCTTGCCTTTCTTGCCGCGCTGGGCCTTGCGCTTGGCTTTCCCGGCGCCCTGGGGTTTGCCCTCGCGGCGGTCTTTTCTCTTGGCGGCGGCTTTGGGCGCCTCGGCCCTCTTGGCGGCGGCTTTGGGCGCCTCGGCCCTCTTGGCGGCGGCTTTGGGCGCCTCGGCCCTCTTGGCGGCGGCTTTCGGCGCCTCGGCCCTTTCGGCGGCGGCTGCAGGCGCATCGGCCGTGGCAGCGGCGGCCTTGCTCTTGGTCCCGCCGTCTGAGCCGGGGCGGCGCTTGCGTTCGGCCTCGACGGGCACGAGGTCGAGTTGACGTTTCGAGATATCCACCGCCGCAATGCGCACGTCCAGCGTGGTGCCGACCCGCAGCACCTTCTTTGTGCGCCGGCCGACCAGGGCCCACCGTTTGCGGTCGAAGTGGTAGGCGTCGTCGGTCAGGCTGGCGAGGCGCACCAGGCCGTCGATCAGCAGGTTCGGGTTCTCGACGAACACGCCGAACTCCTGGACGCCGGTGATGACGCCCGTGAAGGTGTCGCCGACGCGTCCCTGGAGGTATTCGAGGAGTTTGACCTTCGTCAGTTCGCGTTCGGCGGCCTCGGCCCGGCGTTCGGTGCGGGAACAGTGGGCGGCGGCCTCCTCGAGGGGCGCCTCGGCGAGTTTCGGCGTGCCGGCCTCGGCGCCGCGGTCGCGCCGGTGTTTGCCGCCGCGCCCGGCGTCGCCGGCGCCCGCGAGCAGCGCCTCGACCGCCCGGTGCACCGTCAGGTCGGGGTACCGGCGGATGGGCGAGGTGAAATGGCAGTAGGCGTCGGACCCGAGGGCGTAGTGCCCCAGCCGTTCGACCCGGTACTCGGCCTTCTGGAGGCTCCTGAGGACGGCCAGGTGGACGCCGTACGCCTCGGGCTTGCCGCGCACGCGGTTCAGGAGCCGCTGAAGTTCCCGCCGGTCGGTCGCGTCGCCCAGGCGCTGGCCGACGCTGGCGGCGAAGTGCTGGAGTTCCTCGGAGGCCTCGTCGTCGGGCTCGGGGTGGACGCGGCGCATGCACGTGATGCGGGCGCCGTCGAGTTCGCGGGCCACGGCCTCGTTGGCCTCGATCATGAACATCTCGATAATGCGATGGGTGAAACTGGCGTCCTCGGGATGGGCGGCCACCACGCGGCCCTCGTCGTTGAACTCGAGGTCCACCTCCGGCAGGTCGAGTTCCAGGTACCCGAGGCCCCGGCGGCGCTCGAGCAGCCGGCGGGCCAGGGCGTCCATGCGCCGCAAGAGGTCCAGGACGCCCGGGTCCAGCCCGCCGGTCTTCCCGTCCAGGGCGTCCTGGGCCTGGCCGTACGTCAACCGCCGCGTGCTGCGGATAAAAGAGTTACATAGTTCCACCCGTCCCGGCTCGCCGTCCGGGTCGAACGTGATGAAGACGCTCTTGGTGAGCCGCGTCCGCCCCTCCTGGAGGCTGCACGCGCCGTTCGAGAGCATCTCGGGCAGCATGGGCACGACCGTCGTCGGCAGGTACACGCTCGTGCCGCGCTCGTACGCCTCGGCGTCCAGCGGCGAGCCGAGCGGCACGAAGTGCGCGACGTCGGCAATGTGGACGCCCAGCGTCACCGCGCCGTCCGGGCCGTCGGTCAGGCTGATGGCGTCGTCATAGTCGCGGGCGTCGTCGGGGTCGATGGTGATGATGGTCTCGGCCGAGAGGTCGCGGCGGCCGGCCAGGGCCTGCTCGTTGATGCGGCCGGCGGCGCCGCGGGCCTCGTCCAGGGCGGCCTCGGAGAACTCGTCCGGCAGGTTGAACTGGCGGATGACCGCCAGCGTGTCCACGCCCGGGTCGCCCCGGTGCCCCAGGACCTCGGTGATGATCGCCTGGCCGGGCTCGCCGCGCAGGCCGTAGGTGATGACCTCGAAGACGACCTTGTCCTTGGCGCGGGCGCCGGCGCTGGCGGCGTCGGGGACGGCGAAGTCGTGGAACAGGATGTTGCCGTCGGGCCGGACCACGGGCCCGGCGTCGGTCTCGAGCACCGTGCCGACGAACGTCAGGTGGCCGCGCTCTTTCACCTCGAGGAGCCGCCCGTAGTACCCGCGGTCGCCCTTGCCCTGGACCTCGGCCAGAACGGTGTCGCCGGTGACGGCGTCGCGGGTGGCGCCGGGTGGGATGAAGAGGTCTTCGCCGGCGGTGGGCCCGTCCTTGTCGGCGGGTTCGACGAAGCCGAAGCCGCGCTGCGACAGGCTGAAGCGGCCCTCGACGGTGCGGTCGCCGGGCCGGCGGGCGGGTTTCTCGGAGGGCCGCTCGCCGGGCAGTTGCAGGTGGCCGCGGACCGGCTCGATCTCGCCCTCGCGGATGAGTTGCTTCACGAGCGACCGGAAGGCGGAGTAGTCCTCCTCGGCCACGTCGAAGAAGCGGGCCAGCCGCCGCAGCCGCATCGGCCGGTAATGGTGCGACTGCATGTGGGCCAGGATTTTGTCGCGTGTGGTCATGGAGACTCGCTTTCTCGGGTGCTGTGGAAGGTTTCAGTATAGGCGTTCGGCGCGGATGGTGCAATCCTGCGGCCGGGGCGTGGTCCGGGTGGGTGGCATGGTCAGCCCGAAGGGTGACCATGCGCCGTGGCGCCTCGCAGGCCATGGTCACCCCCTGCGGGGGATGACCATGCCACCCGCCGGCCTGTCCAGCCGAGGCCGCCGTAACGATGTCTCGGCGGATGGTTGCAATTCCGCCTCGCCGACCGTACGCTGAAAGTGAACCCGGCACGAGGAGACCACGATGGCCGACGAGAGCATGGACGACATTCTGGAGCAGGCCCGGCGTCTGGGCGACCTCATCCGGCAGCACCCGCGGTATCTGCGTCTGCGGGAGGCCGACGCGCGGGTCCGCGACGACGCGGGGGCCACCGGGGCCCTCGACGGGTACAACAAGGCCGCCGTCGCCATCCAGCAGAAGGAGGTCCGCGGCCGGCCCGTGGAGGTGGAGGAGAAGCGGAACCTCGACCGGCTCCGCGACGCCGTCGCCTCGAACGAGACGGTCAAGGCGTTCAGCACGGCCCAGGCCGATTACGCCGAGATGATGCAGCGGATGAACGAGGCGATCTTCCGGGCCGTCGCCGGAGCCGACGCCGACCTCGACGAGGACGACGAGGACGCGTTCGGCCCGGACGACGGGCCGGACCTGGTCATGCCGGAGTAGGGGGCGGCACGGTTGTCATTTCGAGCGAGGCCCGCAGGGCCGAGTCGCCCACGCGATGTCATTTCGAGCGAGGCCCGCAGGGCCGAGTCGAGAAATCTCGCCGTTTATTCATGGTGAATATTAACAGAGAGATTTCTCCGCTCGGGCCCTTGGGGCCCTCGGTCGAAATGACAGCCATGGTTGCGGCGGCACGCCGCGGCCTGCATGCTGTGCGAGGTTTACCCGCCGCAGGAGGGCCTCGGTCGAAATGACATCTCGCGACGGCGCGGCCGGTGAAGCCGCCAGTGGCACCCGCCGGCGAATCGAACGTACCCGCGTGCTCACGCACGCGGCTCGGCGGCGGCGTCTTCGTCCCGGATGTCCAGGTCCTCGAACCCCTTGAAGAGCGCCCCGCCGAACATCTTGTTCCAGGCGGTCCATCGGCGGGCGGGGTCGGCGTCGCCCTCGACGTTCCGCCAGAAGGCGTGGAGTTTGGCGTCGAGGTTGTCGGCGTGATGCAGGGCCAGGGCCTCGGCGGTCATCGGCAGTTTCGGGCTGCCGAAGGCGTGTTCGCCGTGGTGCGCCAGGATCAGGTGCCGGAGGACGTCGGCCAGTTGTTCCGGAAACGCCGTGCCGCCGGACCGGACCTGGCCGATCTTCTCCTGGAGCATCAGCACGCCCTGGACGATGTGGCCGACGAGTTTCCCCTCGTCGGTGTAACCGAACGCCTCGGCGTAAGCGAGTTCCCGCGTCTTGCCCAGGTCGTGCCAGAGGGCGCCCACGAGCAGTAGGTCGCAGTCCAGGCGTCCGTACTGGCGGCAAAGGAGCAGGGCGGTCTCGGCGACGCCCAGGGAGTGTTCCAGCAGGCCGCCCAGGTAGGCGTGATGGAGTTTCTCGGCCGCGGGGGCCCGCTTGAGGTTGGCCACCAGCGTTTCGTCGGCCCACATGGCGTCCAGCAGGGCCCGCAGCGCCGGCCGCCGGACCTCGGCCATGACTTCCTGCAGGCGGGCGAACTGTTCGTCCGGGTTGCCGGGGCCGGCCGCCAGGAAGTCCGAGAGGGTGACCTCGTCGTCGCGCGCGGGACGCATGGCCTCGACGACCACCTGCGGGGCGTCGTTGTAGGTGTCCACGTGGCCCTTGACGAGGGCGTACCCGCCCTGCGGGATGGCCGCAAAGAGGGCCTCGGTGGCGTCCCACATGACGGCCGGTACCTCGCCGGTCCGGTCCCGCACCTTCATGCTGATGAAGAGGGTGCCCTTCCTGGTGGTCCGCAGGCTCTTCTCGGGCACCTGGAAGACCGTTTCGACCACCGTGCCGGGGACGGTCAACTGGTTGAGAAACGTTCGGGGCATGGGAACCTTTCGGGATGGGCGCGTCGCACGGACGGCTTGCCTGCCAGGACGCTCCGGCGGCAATCGGGGCATTATAGGCGGCGCGCGGGCGGGTGGCTATGGTTTTCGGCGGGCCCGGGCCGCGTGCGCCTTGCGTGCCGCGCACTCTAGCCGCGTGCGCCCGCGCCGTTCGAGCCGCGTGCGCCGCGTGCGCCCGCGCCGTTCGAGCCGCGTGCGCCGCGGGCGCCGCGCCGTTCGAGCCGCGACCGTAAGGTCGCGGGTACGGTCGAACGCCTCGCAAGCATGGCGCTTTGAATCGAACGTACCCGCGTGCTTACGCACGCGGCTCGGGCGGTGGCTCGGGTCGCGGCTCGAAGGGCGTGGCGGAGGTTTTGCTTGCCGGGCGCCGGCGTCGGCCTTATCATTCGCGGACGCGCCCCGACCCCGCCACGGCCGTGGCGGGTCCTGTCATCCCGTCGGGGCTCGATGCTGCCACGCTGCTTCGTGCGCGGTGGGTGCGGAGACCCACCGCGCGGGATGCTCGTGCACCATTTTGACGTGAATCGCAGGCGGGACGCCATGACCAGCGAATACGAGCAGGCCCGGCGCTCGAAGGCCGACGCCCTCCGCGCAATGGGCCGGGACCCGTTCGGCGGCCGGTTCCCCGACACCATCTCCGCCGCCGAGGCCCGCCGGCGGTTCGAGACGGCCGGCGAAGGCACGAGCGTGCGCGTCGCGGGTCGGCTGTCGGCCCTGCGGGCGTTCGGCAAACTCGTCTTTGCCGACCTCGGGGACGCCTCCGGCCGCATCCAGCTCGCGTTCAACCGAAAGACCCTCCCGGACGAGGCGTGGCAGCGGGTGAAACTGCTGGACCTGGCCGACTGGGTCGGGGCCGAGGGCCGGCTCGTCACCACCCGCACGGGCGAGATCACCGTCGACGTCCACGCGTTCGAGGTCCTGACGAAGACGCTCCTGCCGCCGCCCGAGAAGTGGCACGGCCTCCAGGACGTCGAGGCCCGGTACCGCCAGCGGTACGTGGACCTGTTCGCGAACCCGGAGGTGCGTCGGCTGTTCCTGGCGCGGTCGGCGATCCTGGCCCAGGTCCGGCGGTTCCTGGAGGAGCGCGGCTTCGTGGAGGTCGAGACGCCGGTCCTCCAGCCCATTTACGGCGGCGCGGCCGCCCGGCCGTTCGTCACGCATCACAATACGTTGGACGCCGACTTCTACCTCCGCATCTCGCCGGAACTGTACCTGAAGCGGCTGCTCGTGGGCGGCATGGAACGCGTTTACGAGATCGCCCGGGTCTTCCGCAACGAGGGCATCTCCACCCGCCACAACCCCGAGTTCACGCTCCTGGAAGTGTACCAGGCCTACGGCGACTACACCGACATGATGGTGCTGGTGGAGACGATGGTCGAGAGCCTGGCCCGGACCGTGAGCGGCGGCGGGACGGTCCTGCCCTGGCCGGCGCCGCAGGGGATGGGCGAGGAGGTAGATTCCAGCGCGGGGGGTCTCCGCACCCCCCGCGCCTCGCAGAGCGAAACCTCGCTCGCGGCGGGTACGGAGACCCGCCGCGCGTCGTCCGGCAGTGAAGAGGCCGCCGCCGGCCGCAAGTCCATCGCCATCGATTACGCCGCCCCGTGGCGGCGGGCCACCTACGCGGACCTGCTGGCCGAGCACGCGGGCCTGGCGCTGGGGGACGAGCCGGCCATCCGCGCCCGCGCCCGCGACATGGGCATCGAGGAATCGAATAAGCATCTCGATGTGATCACGCACGACATCTTCGAGCGGACCGTCGAACATCACCTGGTCCAGCCCACGTTCGTCATCGACTGGCCCGCGCGCCTGT
>JADHXV010000022.1 GCA_016782785.1 Planctomycetota bacterium
TCGCCGAGGCGGCGGTGGACCTCGAAGATGTCGTCGCGGTCCACGTGGTAGATGATGCTGGCGTCGGGCAGTTCGGCGAAGGCGTCCAGGTGGTGCCCCCACTTGCCCTCGGCGTAGAACATGACCTGGTACCCCTGGGCGCCGAGGTGCTGGATGATGGGCTTGAGGGTGGCCCAGTGGATGTCGCGGAAATGGTCGAACGAGAAGAACGGCACGCAGGAACGGTGCATCCACATGGTGATAGGTAGTTGTTTGGACGGGTCGGCGCTCGTGAGGGCGATGTGGGCCATGTGCGGCTGAAGGGCCTCGCACGCCCGCTTCACCTTGTCGGGCCGGTTCAGGACGTCGTCCACCAGGCCCAGGTACCCGCGGAGTTTGTCGGCCAGGATATCCATGGGGGCCTTGAGGATGCCCGCGATGGCCGAGACGGTGCCCGCTTCCTTGCGCATCCGCTGCACCTGGCCGCCGAAGGCCATGAAGTACTGGAGCGTGGCCATCCCGCCCTTGAGGAACGCCAGGTTGTTGCGGGCCGTGTTGGGTTGGCCGGGGGCGACGATGTCGCGCGACACGCGCGGCAGCCAGACGTTCAGGAGGTACCCGGTGGGGTCCTCGATGAGGGCGTCGTATTCCTCGGGCTTCATGTACGCCTGCTCTTCGGGCGGCTCGCGGTACTGAAAGCCCGTCTGCGGCCCGAGGTGGATGCCGGGGATGCCGTAGTATTCCAGGCCCACCGCCTCGGTGATGCCGCTCCAGACGTACACCATGTTGGCGACGGCGGCGTCCCAGTCGAAGTCGCGGCAGCAGGCCAGGACGGCGTCGAACGCCTTGGTGTAGTCCTGGGTCACCTCCTGGCAGGTCATGCCGGCGTAGGCGGCGGTGAACTCGGCCACGAACGGGCGGATGGGCACCTTGTCGGGCTTGCCGTTGCGAAGGGCCGTGGTGTACCGCGTGAAGCGCTCGGCGTACAGAGCTTCCATATCCTCGGGCATGAGGGGCGCTCCTTGCTGGGCCTCGGCATGTCAATCGCGATGCCGTGCGGCCAGTTTATGACCGGCGGAGGGGCGAGGCAAGCAGTTTCGGTTCCGCCAACATCGCGCTTGACAAGCCGACGCCGCCGGCTAGGGTAAGCACCGGGAGACCTTGCCGCATGTCCCAGCGACTCTACATCATCGACAGCCACGGCCAGTTGTACGCCAGTTACTACGCCATCCAGGGGCTTTCGAGCCCCACGGGCGAGCCCACGGGGGCCACGTTCGGCTTCGTCGGGACGCTGCTGAAGATCCTCCGCGAGGAGCAGCCGGATTACCTCGTCGCGTGCTTCGACCTGCCCGGCCCCACGCACCGCCACGAGGCGTACGAGGCGTACAAGGCCCAGCGGAAACCCATCCCGGACGACCTGCCCGTCCAGGTGGACCGCGTGCACGAGATCCTGCGTCTGCTGGGCGTGCCGGCGGTGGAGTCGCCCGGCTTCGAGGCCGACGACTGCATCGCGGCCGTGGCGAAGTGGGCCCGCGCGAAGGACCTGGACGTGGTCATATGTTCGCGCGATAAGGACCTGGAACAACTCGTCGCCCCCGGCGTCGAGATGCTCGACACCCGCTCGTTCGAGCACCTGGACTCGGACGCCATCGTGGCGAAGCGCGGCGTGCGGCCGGCGCAGATGGCCGACGTCCTCGCCCTCATGGGCGACGCCTCCGACAACATCCCCGGCGTGCCGGGCATCGGGCCCAAGACGGCCGTCAAACTCATCGCCGAGTTCGGCGACCTGGAGACGCTGCTCGCGCGGGCGGGCGAGGTCAAGGGCAAGATGGGCGAGCGCCTGGCCGAGCACGCCGACGCCGCCCGACAGAGCCGCTCGCTCGTTGAACTCCACGACGAGGTGCCCCTGGACCTCGACCTGGACGCCTGCCGGACGCCCGCCGGCTACGACGCCGAGCCCCTGGTGGCCATGTTCCGCGACCTGGGCTTCAACCGGTTCATCGAGGAGTTCGACCTGGAGGGCACCGGCACGGCCGGCGACATCCAGTGGCACGTGGTCGAGACGGCGGACGCCCTCGCCCGCCTGGCCGAGCAACTGGCCCGGCAGGACGCCTTCGCGTTCGACACCGAGACGACCGGCACCGACCCGCGGAAGGCCGACCTGGTGGGCCTCTCGTTCGCCTGGTCGGCTAACGAAGGGTACTACGTGCCGATTCGCGGGCCGGAGGCGGAGCGGTGCCTGCCGCTGGAGGAGGTCCGGAAGGCGCTGGGGCCGGTGCTTTCCGGTGAGCAGAGCAACAAGACGGAAGAGCGCGGCAACAAGGCGGAAGAGCGCGGCGGGTCTCCGCACCCGCCGCGCGAGAACCCGGCCGGACAAGACCGGCCGGGGCACAGGGTGCTGGTCGGCCAGAACGTCAAGTACGACCTGCTGGTCTGCCGGCGGGCCGGCATCGACCTGGCCGAGCCGTTCTTCGACACCATGGTCGCGGCGTACCTGGCGAACCCCGGCCGGCGGCAGTACGGGCTGGACGCGCTGGCGCTCGACTACTTCGGGCACAAGATGATTCCGATCTCGGACCTCCTGGGCCCGAAGAAGGACGAGCGGACGATGGACGCCGTGCCCATCGACCAGGTGGCCGAGTACTCGGTCGAGGACGCCGTGGTCACGTGGCGCCTGAAGGAGCGGCTGGAGGCGGAACTCGAGGAGAAGGGCCTTACGGCCCTGGCGCGCGACGTCGAGATGCCGCTCGTGCCCGTCCTGGCGGACATGGAGGACGCCGGCGTCGCGATCGACCTCGGGGTGCTGGAGACGATCTCGGCGGACCTGGAGGGCCGGATGGCGTCCCTGGAGAAGACAATCACCAAGGAGGCCGGCCACGAGTTCTCGATCAACTCGCCGCAGCAACTGGCCGAGGTCCTGTTCGACGAACAGGGCCTGAAGCCGCTCAAGAAGACCGCCAAGGGCAAGCGGCCGTCGACCGACGCCTCGGTCCTGGAGGAACTGGCCCGCCGGCACCCCCTCCCGAAACTCGTGCTCGAGTACCGGAGCCTGGCGAAACTTAAGGGAACGTATGTCGATGCCCTGCCGGCCCTCGTGGACCCCGACGACGGCCGGGTGCACACCTCGTTCAACCAGACGGCCACGGCGACGGGGCGGCTGAGTTCCTCCGACCCGAACCTCCAGAACATCCCCATCCGGACCGACGAAGGCCGGCAGATTCGCCGGGCGTTCGTGCCGGGCCAGGCCGGCTGGCTCCTTCTGGCCGCCGACTACTCGCAGATTGAACTCCGGATGCTCGCCCACTTCTCCGAGGACCCGGCCCTGGTGCGGGCCTTTGCCGACGACCGCGACATCCACGCCTTCGTCGCCTCGCAAATCTACGGGGTCGACCCGGCCGACGTGACGTACGACATGCGCCGCGTGGCCAAGATCGTCAACTTCAGCCTCATCTACGGCAAGACCGCGTACGGCCTGTCGCGGGACCTTGACATTCCGCTGGGCGAAGCCGAACAATTCATTGACGGCTACTTCAACCGCTACAGCGCTGTCCGCTCGTTTACCGCCGACATTCTCGACGGGGCCGAACGCGACGGCTACGTGACCACGATCCTGGGGCGCCGCCGGACCATCGAAGGCATCGGCTCGAAGGACCTGAAGCGCCTGAACTTCCCCGAGCGGACGGCCGTCAACACGGTCATCCAAGGGTCGGCCGCCGACCTCATCAAGGTGGCGATGATCCGCATCGCGCGGCGCATCCGGCGCGAGGACCGGCCCTTGCGGCTCCTCATCCAGATCCACGACGAACTCGTCTTCGAGACGCCCGAAGACGGCCTTGATGCCCAGCGCACGTTCGTCATCGACGAAATGGTCGGCGCCATGGACCTGAAGGTGCCGCTGAAGGTCAACGTGGCCAGCGGAAAGAACTGGATGGAAGCGGAGTGACGGGCGAGTGCGGAATGCGGAGTGCGGAATGCGGAGTGAAAAGCAACGACGGCGCAAGCACGAGCGGGCGGACACTCCGCACTCCGCACTCCGCATTCCACACTCGCCCGTGCCCGTCATCGGCCTCGTGGGCGGCGTGGGGTCCGGCAAGTCGACCGTGGCCGGGATGATGGCCGGCGAGGGCTGCCGCGTCGTCGACGCCGACCGCATCGCCCACGAGGTGCTCCAGCGCCCGGAGGTGCAGGAGGCCGTCCGCGAGGCGTTCGGCGAGGCCGTGTTCGGCCCGGACGGCCGGGTGGACCGCGAGCGGCTGGGGCAGGTCGTCTTCTCGGACGCAGCGGCGCGGCGGCGGCTGGAGCGGATCGTCCATCCGCCCACTCTGGACCGCGTCGGACGGGAACTGGCCGAGGCCCGCCGGACGGGCCCTCCGGCGGTGGTCCTGGATGCGCCCCTGATTCTGGAAAAAAAACTTGCCAGCGGGTGCGATTACGTGGTATATATCCAGGTGCCGGCCAGGGTCCGACATCGCCGGCTCCGCGAGGCTCGGGGGTGGAGCCCCTCGGAGGTGAAGCGGCGAGACGCCTCCCAGATTTCCCTAAAGGTCAAGCAGGACCGGGCCGATTACATTGTTGATAACAGCGCCTCTCCCGAACACACCCTTGAACAGGTCCGTCAGATTCTTGCGCGCGTGACAGCGCGATGACCGTAACATCCGGGGGTTTCGACCCGGGGCACACCTGGCAAGCCGCCAATTCGATTCGGGCCTACACGCCCCATCCATTTCCAGGAAGGAATACGCCTGATGGCTAAGACAGCCAATTCAACCACCAAGAACGGCAAGGCCGCGCGGCCGGTCCCGCGGCCCAAGCCCAGAGCCAAGACGACCGAGGAAGGCTTCGACGAGGAAGCCCATACCCGCTACGAGGAGGCGAAGCGGAGCGAACTCCACATCGCCGAACTCCAGAAAATGACCGTGGCCGAACTCCACGGCCTCGCCAAGGCAGAGAACCTGGGCGAGTACGCCGGCCTCAAGAAGCAGGACCTGATCTTCCACATCCTGCGCAACCGGGTCCAGTCGAGCGGGCTGATGTTCGGCGAGGGCGTGCTGGAGGTGCTGCCCGACGGGTTCGGATTCCTGCGCTCGCCCGACTACAGTTTCATGCCGTCGCCCGACGACATCTACGTCAGCCCCAGCCAGATCCGCCGGTTCGGCCTGCGGACCGGGCACGTGGTGGCCGGCCAGATCAGGCCCCCCAAAAACGACGAACGCTACTTCGCCATGCTCAAGGTCGAGGCGGTCAACTACGACAACCCGGAGTCCCTCGCCGAGAAGGTCGTCTTCGAGGACCTCACGCCCCTGTTCCCGACGGAGCGGCTGCTCCTGGAGACTACCCCCGACGAACTCGACATGCGCGTCGTGGACATGATTACGCCCATCGGCAAGGGGCAGCGCGGCCTGATCGTCAGCCCGCCCCGGGCCGGCAAGACGGTGCTGCTGCAGAAGATGGCCAACGCCGTCCTCAAGAACAGCCCCGAGTGCGTCGTCATTATCCTGCTGATTGACGAGCGGCCCGAGGAAGTGACCGACATGGAGCGGAACGTCCCCGGGGCCGAGGTCATCTCGTCCACCTTCGACGAGCCCACCAGCCGCCACGTCCAGGTGGCCGACATGGTCATCGAAAAGGCGAAGCGCCTGGTCGAGTACGGCAAAGACGTGGTCATTTTCCTCGACTCGATCACGCGCCTCGCGCGCGCCCACAATGCCGAGGTGCCGCACTCCGGCAAGATCCTCTCCGGCGGCGTGGACGCCAACGCCCTCCAGAAACCCAAGCGGTTCTTCGGGGCCGCCCGCAACATCGAGGAAGGCGGTAGCCTGACGATCCTCGCCACCGCCCTCGTCGACACCGGCAGCCGCATGGACGAGGTCATCTTCGAGGAGTTCAAGGGCACCGGCAACATGGAACTGCACCTCGACCGGCGCCTGATGGACAAGCGGGTGTTCCCGGCCCTCGACATCTCCGGCAGCGGCACCCGCAAGGAAGAGTTGCTGCTCGACCCCGACGAACTCAAGTGCGTCTGGACCCTGAGGCGGGTCCTGACGGAGATGAACGTCGTCGAGGCGATTCAGCTGCTCCGCGGCCGCCTCGAGAAGGTCAAGTCCAACGCCGAGTTCCTCATGGCGATGAACCTGTCGTAAGCGTGTGGCCCGGCCGCGGAACGACACAGCGTGTCATTCTGAGGCCCCGCTTGCGGGGCCGAAGAATCTCGCCGTGGTTAGTCCAGAGGCGAGATTCTTCGTCGGCCCGCTCGGGCCTCCTCAGAATGACAGCGTTGCGTCGGGCATGGCGCCTTCCCCGGTTGACTCCGCCCTCCGCCTCCGCTACCGTACGGTCATGCGCATCATTGCCGGGACGTTCCGCGGCCGGCGGCTGGACGCCCCCGAGGGCCTGACCACCCGCCCGATGACCGACCGCGTCCGCGAAAACCTCTTCAACCTCCTCGGCCTCGGCGCCTGCGAGGGCAGCGTCGTGCTGGACCTGTTCTGCGGCTCCGGGGCACTGGCGCTCGAAGCCTTGAGCCGGGGAGCCCGCGCTGCTACGCTGGTGGACGCCGACGGCGGGGCCTTGGCCACCGCCCGCGAGAACGTCGAGCGGCTGGGCGTGGCGGGGCAAGTCCGCTTGGAGCGCCGCGACGCCCTCCAGCCGGGCCCGTGGATCGTGCCGGACGAGGGTGGGCCGTACACGCTCCTCTTCGTCGATCCGCCGTATAAGATGACGGCCGATCCCGACGGCCGGCGGCGACTGGCCGAGATGACCCGGCGGCTCGTGGACCTGGGGTGCGTCGCCCCGGGCACCGTCGCGATGCTCCGGGCCGAGCGCGGCGTGGACGTCGGGCCGCCCTGGGACGGCTTCGAACTGGACGATACGCGGACCTACGGCACGACGACGCTGTACTTCATGAGCCGAAAGAGCGCTACCGAACCATGACCCGACTCGATTCAACCAGCCCCGCGGCCCAGTACCGGTACCTGGACCCCGACACGCTCATGCGGATGGGGAACCTGAACGTCGTGGCCCGCAGCGCGGTCGAGGGGTTCATTTCGGGCCTCCACCGCAGCCCGCACCACGGCTTCTCGGTCGAGTTCAGCGAGCACCGGCCGTACGTGCCCGGCGACGAACTCCGGCACCTGGATTGGGTCGCCTATGCCAAGACCGACCGGTACTACATCAAGCAGTACGAGCAGGAGACGAACCTGCGGTGCTGGATCCTGCTGGACTGCTCCGGCTCGATGAACTATTCGAGCGACAAGGGCCTGACGAAACTCCAGTACGGCTGCTTCCTGACGGCGACGATGGCGTACCTGATGACACGTCAGCAGGACACGGTGGGCCTGGTGGCGTTCGACCACGAGATCTGCCTGCACATGCCGCCCGGCGGGTCGCCCGCCCACTTCAACGAAATGTGCCGGAGGCTTGAGAACCTCCAGACCGGCCGCGTGACCAGCCTGGCCCGGCCGATGCACGACCTGGCCGAGATGATCCGCCGGCGCGGCCTCATCATTCTCATCAGCGACCTGTACGACGACGAGGACGAGGTCATCCGGGCCCTTCGGCACTTCCGGCACAAGAAGCACGGCCTCATTCTGTTCCACGTGTTCGACGCGGCCGAACTGGAACTCCCCTTCACGAAACTCACCCAGTTCATCGACCTGGAGACCGGCGACCGGTACCAGGTGGACCCCGGCAGCGTCCGCGAGGCCTACCTGGCGGAACTCCGGGCCTTCATCGACCGGTACAAGCGGGCCTGCTCCGACGCCGACGCCGAGTACGTCCTGACCGACACCAGCGTGCCGTACGATTTTCTCCTCCGCTCGTACCTGACGCAGCGCCAGCGGCTGCGGTGATATGACAATATTTAGCCGCCGGCCTTGGCCGGCGCGTCCATGTGCCGCGCCATGATTGCATCGGCGTTCGAACGTACCCGCGACCCGTTCGACTCGGCTGCGCCTCGCTCAGGGCAGGCTCTTACGGTCGCGGCTCGATAAGCGAAATCGCATATGAATCACCTGAGCCCATGTCCGCCGATGCGCCTGGCGGCAAGCGCCGCAGCGCTCCTCCTCTGCACCGCCGGCGCCTGGGCGGCCGCCGAACAAGGTGCCTCCGCGGCGGCCGAGCACGCCGACGCCCAGAGCGCCTGGACCTTCGTCAGCATCCCGGACTTTCTCAATGTGGACATCGACTACCCCCAGCCCCAATGGGAAGACGCCCTCGGATACGTCCTGCGGAACATCAAGGCCGAGGGGCCCGACTTCATCCTCGTGGCCGGCGACCTCCTCATGGGACGCTGGTGGAAAGGGCCCGAGCAGATCGAACGCCTCTCGGCCGTCTATTACCCCGCGTGGATCAAGCGCCTCGAGGCCCACGGCCTGAAGTTCTACGCCGCCGTCGGCGACCACGAACTCGGCGACAATCCCTGGAAGGGCGAACGCCTGGAGCACGTGCCGCATTACGAGCAGGCGTTCGTGCGGTACATGAAGATGCCGACCAACGGGCCGGACCACATGAAGGGCCTGGCCTACTGGTTCACGCATCGCGGCACGCTCGTCGTCTCGGTGGACGTGTTCGAGAAAGAGCACATGGGCGCCGGCAAGGGAACGGCCACGGTGACCGGCGAGCAACTGGCGTGGCTCGACCGCGTCCTGGCCGAGCACCGCGACGCCGACCACAAGATCGTCATGGGCCACACGCCCGTCCTGACGCCCGTCCGGGCCGAGAACTCCAGCCGACTCACGCTTCAGGGCGGCCGGGACTCCGACTTCTGGCGGACCCTCAGCCGGCACCGCGTGGACCTGTACCTGTGCGGCGAGGTCCACGCCATCACCTGCACCCTGGCCGACGGCGTCTGGCAGGTGGCCCACGGCTCGCTCTTCGGGTACAACACGTCGGCCAACTACCTGGTGGCCCGCGTCGCGCCGGGACGCATCCGGCTGGAACTGAAGGAAATCGAAACGGTCCTCGGCGGGGGCCACGTGCCGCAGTCGGCCGGCAATCAGCCCAGGGAGAGCGTCCGCATCACCGACGAGGCGAAACGCGAGGGCCTCCGGACCATCGGCTCGATGGTCATCGACAAGACCGCCGGCACGCCGCGATACCTCGAACAAACCGGCGCCTTCGCCGAAACGTACGACGGCAAGAAGAAGTGACGGCATGGACTTCATCAGCACATGGTGGCCGGCGTGGATGGCGGCGGGGGCCGTGGGCGCAACCATCCCGGTGATCATTCACATGATCCACCAGGCCCGCGCGCCGGAGGTGCCCTTTCCCACGCTGCGGTTCCTGAAGAGCGCGGCCGAGCGCACCGCCCGCCGACGCAAGATCGAAAACCTCTTCCTGATGATCCTGCGGATGCTCCTGTTCGCGCTGCTGGCGTTCGCGCTGTCGCGGCCGTTCCTGGCCGAGGACTTCAGCCTGCTGGGCGAGGCGCCCTCCAGTGCCGCCGTCATCGTCTTCGACAACTCGTACTCGATGAACGTCCGCAGCGAACAGGGCACGCGGTTCGCGGCCGCCAAACAGGAGGCCCGGGCCATCCTCGAAAGCCCCTACCGCCCCACCGAGGCCGCCATCGTCCTGACGAACCCGCGCGGCGAACCGCAGCCCGACCGCCTCGTCACCGACCGCGCCGAACTTTTCCGACGCATCGACGACGCCCAGGTCTCCAGCGGCCGGGCCGACCTGGTGGCCTGCGTCCGGCACGCCTACGGCCTCCTGGACAAGGCCAAGGCCGCCCAGCGCCGCCTCTGGATTATCACCGACCGCCAAGCCCTGTCGTGGGAAGGTCTCGCGGACCTCAAGGGCCCCCGGACGCACCCCGACATCCCGGTGGCCATCATCCGGCCCACCGAACCGGCCATGCGGAACGTGGCGGTGACGGCCGCCGAGGTCGCCTCGCGCGATCGCACCGTCGGCATGCCGCTACGCATCGACGCCACGGTCGCCAACACCGGCCAGGCGCCCGGGGAGGAGCGGAACCTCCTCCTGTTCATCGACGACCTCGCCCAGGCCCGGGCGAAGCAGGTGGTCCGCCTCTCGGCCGCCGGCACGCCCGGCGCCACGCAGACCGTCTCGCTGACCCACGTCTTCGAGCAGCCCGGGCCGCACAAGGTCCGCGTGGCCCTGGAGGACGTGGACGCCCTGGCCACCGACGATTCGCGCCGGCTGGCCCTGACGATCGCCGACCGCATCCCGGTGCTGCTGGTCAAGCAGCGGCAGGCCGAGGTGCCGTTCCACGACGCCAACTTTTACCTCATCCGGGCGCTGGACCCCGCGGGGGCGTCGGCCGACTTCCCGTGGGCCATCCGCCCCACCGAGATCACCGCCGACGCCTTCCAGAACGTGGACCTCGACCGCTACGCCGTCATCTTCCTGAACAACGTGGCCGACCTGCCCGACGCGGCCGTCGGCGACCTGGCGCGCCGCGTGGCCGGCGGCGCCACGCTCGTCATCTTCTGCGGCCCGGAGGTGACGCCGAAAATCTACAATAGTTTATTCATCGAGAAGGTGCCGCGCGAGGGCGGCCTGTTGCCCGCCCGCCTGGCCGAACGCGCCGGCGACGCCATCCTCAGGACCACCGTCGAAAGAATCACCGAGGTCAAGGGCGGCTCGCCGTTCCTCCAGGACCTCGTCCACGCCGCCGACATCTACCAGGACGTCCTCGTGTACGAGTATTTCCGGACGGCGGGCGCCCCCAGCGAGGCCGTCCTGGCCCGGCTCTCGGGCGGCGACCCGCTGCTCCTCGCGAAACCGTTCGGCCAGGGGCACGTCCTCCTCTGCACCACCGCCGCCACCACCGACTGGACCACCCTGCCCGTCCGCAACCTCTTTCTGCCGCTCGTGGTCCGCATCGTCCAACTGGCCGCCCGCACCGGGGACCAGCAGGTCAACCTCCTGGCCGGACGGCCGTTCGAGGTCAACCTGTACCCGGAGGTCCGCCAGGCGGCGATGGTGGAGGTCACCGGACCGCTGGGACCGGCCGGCGAAACCGCGTCCGAACAGGTCGAGACCGACTTCGACGCCACGCGCGGCCTGAGCCGCCTGGCGTTCGGCAAGACGTGGAACCTGGGCTACTACACGTACCGCGTGGCGACCGGCGACGGGCCGGAGGGCGTCTTCGCCACCAACCCGGACGCCCGCGAATCGGACTTGGCCGAGATCGCCGACGACAAACTCCGCCGCGACGTGGACGCCCGCGAGTGCCACGTGGCAGGGAGCCTTGCGGCCCTGGTCGGCCGCTTCGAAGAGACCGCCCATCGCGAACTCTGGCAGTACTTCCTGATGCTGTGCCTGGCGATGGCCGTGGTCGAACCGCTCATCGCCAACTGGCTGCGGCCGGAACAGCGCCGCGAACGCGCCCATCCCACGCCCACCAAACGCCAGGCGGCATAACCCAAGCCGCGAGCGACAAGCGGCAAGCCACAACACGCGCCGCGCAAGCGCGGCGGCTAAATGCCGTTGTCGCCGCCGCCCGCTCGTGGTACGTTCCCTGCCATGTCCATCCAGCGCGAACTGGCCGAGACCGTCATCCGCCGCCTGCGCGACGCGGGGCACGAGGCCCTGCTCGCGGGCGGGTGCGTGCGGGACCTGTTGCTCGGCCGCCCGTCCCGCGACTGGGACGTCGCCACCGCCGCCACGCCCGACCGGGTCCTCGCGCTCTGGCCCGACGCCCTCACGGTCGGCAAGGCGTTCGGCGTGGTCATCGTCCGCGACGGGCCCGTCCAGGTGGAGGTCGCCACCTTTCGCCGCGAGACCGCCTACAGCGACGGCCGGCACCCCGACGCGGTGGCGTTCACCACGGCCGAGGAGGACGCCCGCCGACGCGACTTCACCATCAACGCCATGTTCCTGGATCCGGCGAGCGGCGCTTGTCTCGACTTCGTGGACGGGCGGCGCGACCTCGAGCGCCGCCTCATCCGGGCCGTGGGCGACCCCGCCGAGCGCTTCGCCGAGGACCATCTGCGGATGCTCCGGGCCGTGCGGTTCGCGGCCGAACTCGACTTCGACCTCGACCCGGCCACGGCGGAGGCCGTCCGCCGCCTGGCCGACCGCATCGAAGGCGTCAGCGGCGAACGCGTCTCGGCGGAACTGGAGAAGATCCTGACGGCCCCGGCCCGCGGCCGGCGGCGGGGGCTGGACCTGGCCGACGACCTCGGCCTCCTGGCCGTCCTCATGCCCGAGGTCCACGCCATGCACGGGGCCGAGCAGCCGGCGGAGTACCATCCGGAGGGCGACGTCTTCGTCCACACGCTGATGTGCGTGGAGGCCCTGCGCGAGCCGACCTACGAACTCGCCCTGGCGGCCCTGCTGCACGACGCCGGCAAGCCGACCACTGCCGCATGGCGCGACGGCCGGCTGACCTTCTACGGCCACGCCGAACTCGGCGAGGAGATGGCCCGGGACGTCTGCGGGCGCCTGCGCCTGAGCGCGGCCGCCCGGCAGCGGGTGTGCTGGCTGGTCCGCCGGCACATGACGATCGGCGCCTGGCCCGAGATGCGCGAGGCCCGCCTCAAGCGCCTCTTCGCCGAGCCGGGGTTCGACGAACTTGCCGAACTCTGGCGGGCCGACGCCCTGGCGTCCGGCGGCACGACCGAAGGGTATGAGGCCCTCATGGCCCGCTACCGCGCCGCCCAGGAAGAGACGGTCCGCCCCGAGCCGCTCATCACCGGCCGGGACCTCATCGCGATGGGCCTTGAGCCGGGGCCGGCCTTCGGCCGCATCCTCGACCGCGTCTACGACGCCCAACTGGAGCGGACGGTGACGACGCCGGACGAGGCGCAGGCGCTGGCGCGCGAGATCGGTGAAGAGGAGCCATAGGCCACGGGGGGGGCCCAGTTCGAACGGCGAGATTTCTCCGCTCGGCCTCGCGGCGCGAGGCCTCGGTCGAAATGACAAGGCGTTGCCGCGGCGCGCCGCGGCCGCGGCCGCGGCTACATGGCTCGAACGGCGGGCCTACTTCGCGCCCGGCACGACCGGCTGCGTCCAAGCGGTCTCGTAGACGGGCGGCAGGTCCTGGTCCTTCTCCTTGCCCGTGTACGGCACGACGCGCGACGAGACGACGCGGGCCCGGACATACAGTTCGCTGCCCGTGCAGACGTACTCGGCCCGCGTGCCCTCGACCTCTTTCAGGACCTTGCCGATGTCCGGGCTGTACCGCTGGGTGGGCGGCAGGAGGTTGCCCTTGTCGTCGCGGGCGTCCTCGCGGCTGCGGTCGTAGCCCGGCAGCGTGCCGATGAACTGGATGCGGTACGCCAGGTCCCGATCGGCTTCCACGGCCACGGTGAGCCGCTTGCCGTCCCATCGCAGGTCCTTGAGGAGGACGCCGGTGGTGGCGTAGAAGTCGCCGCGGCGCATGGCCTGGACGAGGGGGCCGGGGGCGAGTTCCGCGGCCCGGACCATGATCCACCCGGTTCCCGAGCCGCCTTCCAGGTTATGCGAATCGTCGGCGGCGATGCCGTAGATGGGCCCCAGGCGCAGGTCGCCGAGGCGTTTGGCCAGCATCACGTCCCAGAGGCGGTCGGTGGAGAGCGTGGTGTCGCTGCCGCGGGTAAAGACGTTCGTCGGCACGGAATTCATGACCTCGAAGAAGTGGAGGTCGGCCACGGGCCAGATCTGTTCGACGGGCACCACGCCGCCCCAGTTCGGGTGGTTCAGGTGGACCAGGATGGGCCGGCCGATCGCCTCTTCCTGCGTGCGGACGGCAGCGACGTCGGCGGCGATGGTGGCCTCGAAGGTCTCGCCCTCGTGGGGCGGCACCGCCTCGGCCAGGTTCAGGGCGTTGGCGTGGACGTGCACCTTGCCGTGCTTGCCGGTAATCTCCTCGCCCATGACGAGGAGGAACCGGTCGGGTTCCTCGAACCGGCCGCGGTATTCCTCCAACCCCTTCGCGCGGACCTGCCGGACGGGCTGGCCGGTCTTGGCATCGGTGGTGAGTCGCGTCTCGACCCAATCGTCGCCGAAGCGGGCGCGGTAGGCCTCGAACCTGGCCGCGTCGCCCTCCGACACCCACCGTTCGCCCTGCTGGAGGGTGTTGTGATCGGTCACGACCAGGAAGTGGTAACCGTGCTCCTTGTACCACTGGGCGACGGTTTCGGGCCAGTCGCGTCCGTCGCTCCAGCGGCTATGGACGTGGGTGTTGCCTTTGAACCATTGTCCGTCGGTCAGCCAGCCGGTGCGGCCGACCTCGGGGCCGCAGGACGGGAGGGCGAGCAGCGAGCAGACGGCCAGCAGCGCCGCGGCAAAAAAGAGTCGGCGGGTGGGTCGGCGGAAGCAGGAGCGCATGGCGGTTTCCCCTCAAGCCCCCCTGGTTTCAGACCGGCGCGCCAGGCGCGCGGGGCAACGCTGTTCGAGCCGGGTGCGGAAGCACCCGGTCACGTTCGAATGGCGCTGCACGCTTGCGGCGCCAGCCCAACGTGACCCGCCGCTCCCGCGGCGGGCTCGAACGGTGCGTCGCAGCGCGGCGGGTCGGGAGACCCGCCGCGCGGGAATCTCCCGTGTCACCGGCGCGTCACACCTTCCGCAGCAGGAGGCTGGCGTTGTGGCCGCCGAAGCCGAACGAGTTCGAGGCCGCGCCCGCGATGGCCATCTCGCGGGGCACGAGGGCCACGTGGTTCAGGTCGCAGTCGGGGTCGGGGTGGTCCAGGTTGATAGTGGGCGGGGCGACCTGGTCGCGGATGGCGAGCGCCGTGGCAATGAACTCGACGCCCCCCGAGGCGCCCAGCAGGTGCCCGAGGCTCGACTTCGTGCTCGACACCGCCACCTTGGCGGCATGGGCCCCGAAGACCTCCTTGATGGCCTTGGTCTCGGCCACGTCGCCCAGCGGCGTGCCGGTGCCGTGGGCGTTGATGTAGTCGATGCTGTCGGGCGCGGCACCGGCGTCCTTGAGCATCTTGCGCATGGCGGCGGCGGCGCCGCGGCCGGTGGGGTCGGGCCGGACGATGTGGCAGCCGTCGCCTGCCATGCCGAAGCCCGTGACCTCGGCGTACAGGCGGGCGCCGCGCCGGCGGGCGTGCTCAAACTCCTCCAGGACGACGATGCCGGCGCCCTCGCTCAGGACGAAGCCGTCGCGGTCGCGGTCGAACGGCCGGGAGGCCCGCTCGGGCTCGTCGTTGCGGGCCGACAGGGCCTTGTTGGTGCAGAAGCCGGCCAGGCCCATGGGGGTGACGGCGGCCTCGGCGCCGCCGCAAATCATGATGTCGGCCTCGTCGCTGGTGATGGTCCAGTACGCCTGGCCGATGGCGTTGTTGGCCGAGGCGCAGGCGTTGGCGACGCCGGCGTTGGGCCCCTTGATGCCATAGACGATGGAGATCTGGCCGGCGGCGGCGTTGATCATGAGTTTGGGGATCATGAAGGGCGAGACGCGCATCGGGCCCTTCTCGAGCAGCCGGGTGTGCTGCTGCTCGAACTCCGTCAGGCCGCCGATGCCGCTGCCCACAATCGCGCCCGCGCGGAACGGGTCTTCGACGCCGGCCAAATCGAGGCCGGAGTCGTCGACGGCCTGCATGGCGGCCGCCACCGCCATCTGGCTGAACCGGTCCTGGTGCCGGGCCTCGCGCTTCTCGATGTAGGCGGTGGGGTCGAAGTCCTTGACCTCGCCGGCAATCTGGACGGAGTAGCCGGTGACGTCGAACGCCTCGATGCGGGAAACGCCGGACTCGCCGGCCAGGAGGCGACGCCAGAACGCGTCCACCCGACTTCCCAGCGACGTGATCAGGCCCAGACCGGTGACAACGACGCGTCGCCTCATCGGTTACAGGTGCGCCTCCACGTAGTCGATGGCCTGGCCGACGGTCTGGATCTTTTCGGCATCCTCGTCGGGGATGCTGATGTCGAACTCGTCTTCGAACTCCATGACGAGTTCGACCGTGTCGAGCGAATCGGCGCCCAGGTCGTTGATGAAGGACGTCTCGCGAGTAATCTGCGACTTGTCCACGCCCATCTGCTCGGCCACGATGTCCTTGACACGTTCCTCGATGGTCGCCAAGATCAATCCTCCCTACCGCTTACCATGTCCCATGGCGGCCGGTGCAGGCGGACATCCGCCGGCCTTCGGTTCCCCTGTATGGTGCGTCACGGGGCCATCCCGCCGTCGACCGGCAGGACGTGGCCCGTGATATACGCAGCCTGGTCGCTGGCGAGGAAACAGACGGCATGGGCGATGTCGTCGGGCACGCCCATGCGTTTCATCGGAATCGCCGCCAGCGCGTTTTCCTTGGCCTTCTCGGGCAGGACCCGCGTCATCTCGGTGTCGATGAAGCCGGGCGCCACCGCGTTGCAGGTGATGTTCTTGCGCGCGAGTTCCCGGGCCACCGTCCGCGTGAAGCCGACCACGCCGGCCTTGGAAGCCGAGTAGTTGGCCTGACCGGGGTTCCCGACCAGCCCGGAGACGCTGGCCATGTTGACGATGCGCCCGCCCTTCTGCCGCACCATGGTCCGGGCGGCGTGCTTGGTCATCAGGAAGGTGCCCTTGAGGTTGACCGCCATGACCTTGTCCCACTCCTGGGCGTCCATGCGCAGGAGCAGGTCATCCCGCGTGATGCCGGCGTTGTTGACGAGGATGTCGATCCGGCCGCACGTCTCGGCCACTTCGTCCATCATGTGCTCGACGGCGGCCTCGTCGGTGACGTCGATGGCGTAGGTGTGGACGGCTGCGGCGCCTTCGAGGCCGCCGGCCGCCGCCTTCAGTTCCTCTTCCAGGATGTCGACGAGGACCAGCGTGGCGCCCCCGGCCGCCAGTTCCTTGGCGATGGCCAGGCCGATGCCCCGGGCCGCCCCCGTCACGATGGCCGTCTTACCGCTGAAATCCATGCGTCCTCCCCGCCGCCCGTCCAGGCCGTTCTTCCCACGCGGTGTGCCACGGCCGGCCTTGTCCGGCCGTGCGCCGGGCCACCGGAGATCACGGCCGGCCGAGACCGGCCGTGGCACGTTCCTTTTTCGCAGCAGCGCCCTTACGCGCTCTCGCCGACGAGTGTCTCGATGTCCTCGACGGTACCGACCGCGACGGCCGCACGGCCGACCTGCCGGTCGATCCGCTTCAAGAGCCCCGTCAGCACCCTGCCTGGGCCGATTTCGACGAATCGGTCGAACCCGTCGGCCAGCAGCCGCTCGATGCCCTGCTGCCACAGAACCGGGCCGTCCACCTGGCGGGCCAGGAGGTCGGCCACCGGGGCCGGGTCACTATAGTAATCCCCGGTCACGTTTGCAACCACGGGGAACCGCAGTTCCCCGACGCGCAAGGCGAGCAGGTGCGGGGCCAGTTGTTCCCGGGCCGGCGCCATGAGCGGCGAATGGAACCCGCCGGCCACCTGGAGGGGCACGGCCCGCTGGGCCCCATAGGACTCGGCAAGTTCCACGGCCCGGGCACAGGCCGCCTCCACCCCGCTCACGACCACCTGACCGGGGCAGTTGTAGTTGGCGGGCCAGATTATACCGGCGGTGCGCGCGGCCTCGCAAATCTTTTCCGCACCCTCCACGTCCACGCCCAGCAGGCTCACCATGCCGGAGGCCTGGGCGTCGCACGCCTCCTGCATGAACCGGCCGCGAAGGTGCGTGAGGCGGACGGCATCCTCGAAGGCGATGGCCCCCGCCGCCACGAGGGCGGTGTATTCGCCCAGGCTGAGGCCGGCCGCCGCCTCCGGCTCGAGTGCCCGCCCCGCCTCGGTCGTCCGCATCGCCGCCAGGGCCGCCAGGCTGGTCACCAGGATGGCCGGCTGGCTGATGTCGGTGGCCGTCAGACGGTCCTCCGGCCCCTCGAAACAGACCTGCGACAAGCCGAAGCCCAGGATGGCGTCGGCCTGGTCGTACAGGGCCCGGGCCTCGGGGTACGCCTCGGCCAGGTCCTTGCCCATGCCGACGACCTGGGCGCCCTGGCCGGGGAACAGAAAGGCGGTCTTGCCCATGGGTTACCCTTCCCGCTGGCGGGTCAATGGCGGATGGCGGCGGCGGCCCAGGTCAGGCCTCCGCCGAACGCCACCAGGAACGCGGTGTCGCCGGGGCCGATTTTGCCCTCGCGGATAGCCTCGTGATGGGCCATCGCCACGCTCGCCCCGCCCGTGTTCCCGTACTTGTGGATGTTCAGGAACACCTTCTCGGGCGGAAAGCCCATGCGGCTGGTGGCGGCGTCGATGATGCGGGTGTTGACCTGGTGCGGGACGACCATCGTCACCTGGTCGACCGTGAGATGGCATGCATGCAAACATTCGTCAATGAGTTCTTCCATCTTGAGGACGGCGAACTTGAAGACCTCGCGCCCGCGGATCTGCATGTAGTGGAGCCGCTGGTCCACCGTGTCGTGCGACGGCGGGCGGCGCGACCCGCCGGCCGGCAGCAGCATCATCGCCCCGCCCGACCCGTCGGCATACAGGGCCGTGTACAGGATGCCCGTGTCGGGCTCGTCGCTGGCCTGGACCACGGCCGCCCCCGCCCCGTCGCCAAAGAGCACGCACGTGCCCCGGTCGGCGTAATCGGTGATGGAGGAGAGGATCTCGGCGCTCGTGACGAGAACGGTGCGGGCCTGGCCCGAGAGGATGGCCGCCCGGGCCTGCGCCAGGGCGTAGATGTGGCCGGAGCACGCCGCCGTCAGGTCGAACGCGCCAGCCTTGGTGCAGCCGAGGCGGTCCTGGAGCCAGCAGGCCGTCGCGGGCAGGACGTTGTCGGCGGTGATGGTGGCGCAGATGACCAGGTCGACGTCGGCGGGCGCGACGCCGGCGTCGTCGAGGGCCTGGCGGCAGGCCTCGACGGCCAGGTCGCTGGTGGCCTGGCCGAGTTCGGCCAAGTGGCGTTCCTTCATGCCGGTCCGCTGTGTGATCCACTCGTCGCTGGTCTCGACGATATGGGCGAAATCCTCGTTGCTCATCACCCGTTCGGGCACATACATCCCGGTGCCGATGATCTTGGCGCTGGCGGGTCGGTTCACTCGGCACATCCTCCGGCCTTGGCCACCTCTTCGACGATGGTCCGGTTGACCTCCTGGCGGGCGTAGGTGGCCGCCACCCGCAACGCGTTCGTGATGGCCCGGGCCTTGGCGTTGCCGTGGCAGATAATGACGACGCCGTCGACCCCCAGCAGCGGGGCCCCTCCATACTCCTCGGCGTCGTGCCGGCGCTGAAGGGCGGTCATGACCGGCTCGAGGGCGTCGCGGGCGCCCGGCTCCAGCGACCGGACCTCCTGCGCGATCATCTGGAAGACGCTGTCGGCCAGGGCCTCGACGCACTTCAGCACGATGTTGCCGACGAACCCGTCGCACACCACCACGTCGAACCGGCCGTTAAAGAGGTCGCGCCCCTCGGCGTTGCCGCGGAACTTCAGCGACGACCGCACCAGCAGGTCGCGGGCCTCGCGGGCCAGTTCGTTGCCCTTGGCGCTCTCTTCGCCGATCGAGAGGATGCCCACCCGCGGGTCGGTCACGTGGAAGACCTTGCGGGCGTACACGCCGGCCATCACGGCGTACTGGAGCAGGTGGAAGGGCCGGCTGTCGACGTTCGCCCCCACATCAATCAGGACGAGGGGCCCGTGCAGCGTGGGAAAGACGACGCTGATGCCCGGCCGGCGGACGCCCGGCAGCCGCTTCGCAATCATGTGGGCCGCCGCCACGAACGCCCCGGTGTTGCCGGCCGAGACGACGGCGTCGGCCTCGCCGCGGGCCATCAGTTCCACCGCGCGGCGCATGGACGAGTCGGGCTTTCGGCGGACGGCCTCAACGGGCGGCTCGGCCATGCCAACCTGCTGGCCGGCGTGGACCACGCGCAGGCGCGCGCACGAAGCGCCCAGGGCGGCCAGTTCGCGCTCCACCGCCTCCTGGTCGCCGACCAGGATGATCTCGTCCCCTTCGAGGAGGTCGCGGGCCGCCACGGCCCCGCGGACGATCTCGGCCGGGGCGTTGTCGCCGCCCATCGCGTCGAGGACCAACCGCACCGGCTACTCCTCCTCGATTTTCATCACCTGCCGGCCACGATAGTGGCCGCAGTTGCCGCACACGGCGTGCGGCAGCATGGCGTGGCCGCACTGCCGACACACGACCGTCTGGATCGGCTTCAGGGCGTGATGCGACCGCCGTTTGCCCTTGCGGGACTGGGGAACACGTCGCTTCGGAACCGGCATGCGATCCTCCTTGGCTCGGCGACCGCGACGGGCGTCGCCGACAGCGCGCGGCACCGCCCCCTATGCGGGTCCGGCGGCAACCGGAAAGACACGAATGCTACCGGCCGGCGGGCGGCAGGTCAAACGAAAAGCGGACGTGGGGGCCAAGGTGCTTGCCGCGCGGCGGGTCTCCGTACCCGCCGCGCTCCGCTGCGCGTCGCGGCTAAAAGGTCACGCCTTACGCCCCGCCCAGTTGGGCCCGGACAAGGTCGGGCACGCGGGCGAGGGCGTCGGCGATGGCGTCGGCGTCCTTGCCGCCCGCCTGGCCGAAGTCGGGCCGGCCGCCTCCCCCGCCTCCGACGGCAGCGGCCACGTCGCGGACGAGGTTGCCGGCGTGCACCCCGCGGCCGACCAGGTCCTTCGTGGCGGCGGCGATGAGGGTCACCTTGCCGCCCGCCCGGCTCGCCAGGACCGTCAGGATGGACTTCTGCCTGGCGCAGAGGGCGTCGGCGGCCTCGCGGAGGGCGGCGGCGTCGGCCCCCTCGACCTCGGTCGCCAGGACCGGCACGCCGTCCACGTCCTGCACCTGGGCGACCAGGTCGTCCAGGCCACCGCGGCGGGTGACGCTGCGAGCCTGGGCGAGTTCGTTCTTCAGGTCCTTGATCTGCCGCCCCAGCGCCTCGACCCGCTCGCCGAGCGTGTCGGGCGCAGCCTTGAGCGCGCGGCACACGTCGGCCAGGGCGTCCTCCTGCTCGTGGACGGTCACGAGGGCGCCGCGGCCGGTGACGGCGAGGATGCGGCGGACGCCGGCCGCCAGCGATTCCTCGGCCGCGATCTTAAAGAGGCCGATGCGGCCGACGTTATCGAGATGCGTGCCACCGCACAGTTCTCTGGAGAAATCGCCGACCGAGACGACGCGGACCTCGTCGCCGTACTTCTCGCCGAAGAGGGCCATGGCGCCGGCCCGGCGGGCCTCGTCGACGGGCATCACGGCCACGTCCACGCCGTGGGCCTCCAGGATCCGCTCGTTCACCAGGTTCTCCGCGCGCCGGATCTCGTCGGCCGACATGGCCGTGGGGTGCGTGAAGTCGAACCGCAGCCGGTCGGGCCCGACCGCCGACCCCGCCTGGTGCACGTGGTCGCCCAGCACCTGCCGCAGGGCCCACTGGAGGAGATGCGTTGCGGTGTGGTTGCGGGCGGTGTCGAGCCGGCGCTCGGCGTCGACGGCGGCCGTCACCTGCTGCCCGAGGGCAAGCCGGCCCCGCTCGACCCGCACCAGGTGGACGATAAACTCGTGGTCCAGAATGGTATCGGTGACCTCGGCCTGGCCATCGTCCCACGTAAGGACGCCGACGTCGCCCACCTGGCCGCCGCTGCGGGCGTAGAACGGCGTCCGGTCGAGCAGGACGTGGACGTCCTGGCCGGCCTCGGCCGAGTCGGTCCAGGCGTCGCCGACGATGACGGCCAGGACGGTGGCCCGGCTCTCGGTGGCGTCGTAGCCGACGAACTCGGTGGCGAGGTTCTCGCGGTGGAGGCGGTCGAGGGCCTCGGCCGAGAGGGCCTCGCGCTTGAAGACGATGGCCTCCTGGCCCATCGTGGACCCGGCCCGCGACTGGGCCCGGCG
>JADHXV010000227.1 GCA_016782785.1 Planctomycetota bacterium
CGCCCCCTGGACCGCCAGGGCCCAGTACCGGGCCACGCTGCCGTAGCCGGGTGTGTGGTCGATGAGGTGGAACTCCGAGTCGCCCACGTCGTTGTCGATGGTCTTGGGGACGCCCGTGGCCACCAGGTCGAGGCCGCGGTCTTTGGCCAAGAGGGCGATCTTGTGGGCGGTGTCCATCGAATCGTTGCCGCCGGTGTAGAAGAAATAGCCGACGTCGTGGGCCTTCAGGACCTCGATGACGCGCTCGAAGTCCTCGTCCTGGCCGGCTTTGAGTTTATATCGGCATGTGCCGATGGCGCCGGCGGCGGGGGTGGTGCGGAGCAGGGCGATTTCCTCGTGCGGCTGGGCCGAGAGGTCCAGCAGTTCCTCCTTCAGGACGCCCTCGATGCCGTGCCAGGCGGCGTAGACGGTGCCGAACGTCTCGGGCATGTCGCGGCAGGCCTCGACGACGCCGCGAATCGAGTTGTTGATAACCGGGCTCGGGCCGCCCGACTGGGCGACGACGACGTTGCGGGGCTCGGGCATGGGCGGCTACTCCTCGGATTGCCTCTGGCGCGTGGTACGGCCTGCCGCCTGCCGCGCGGTGGGTCTCCGTACCCACCGCGCGAGCCGAGACGGTGCTGCACATGCGCGGCGGGTGCGGAGACCCGCCGCGCGAAAAGGCCTTGTGGTCCTACGTTCTCTCCTGCTCTTGGCGTTCGGACGCCAGGCGGTACAGCGTTTCGCCGGCGTGGTCGACGACCAGGATGCCGGCCTTCTCGCGGCCGAGCCACTCGGCCAGGCGGACGTCGTTGGGGTCCAGGTAGCCGAGGCCGATGCGGTCGCATCGCTCGCGCGGGATGCCGGTGGCCAGGGTGACGCGGATGCGCGGCCGCTCGACGCCGTCGCAGTACGTGCCAAGGCCCTTGACGTGCGTCGCGTGGGCCATGATGCCGCCCGGCACGCCGTCGAACTTGTCCATCTGCTCGCGGAAATAGTCGAGGCAGTGGTAGCCGATCCGGTCGAGCACGTGACCGTGCGTGTACGAGACCTCGGTGATGTGGGGGGCGTAGATGACGAGTTCGCCGCCGTCCTCGACGATGGGCTCCAGTTTGTACATGACTTTGCCGGCGGTCCACAGGTCGTCGTACATCTCCGGGGCGATGCCCAGGACCCGCTTGAACGGCCGGTCGGCATAGCGGATATGGACCTGGGCCGAGAGGTCGGCGGCCGCAGCGAACGTCTTCTTCGGGTCGCCGATGTAAAGACCCTTCAGGCCCCTCCGGGTGACGACCATGTCGATGCTGGTGATGGGCAGGTCCACTTCCTCCACGGCCCGGTCGATGACGCGGCGCGTGACGGTGTCCTTGACGCCGTTGATCTTCCAGTTGGTGACCAGGGCGCCGAGCCAGTGGAAGAAGTGGATGATCTCGGGCCCGGCCACGCCCGGAAAGAGGTACTTGTGGCCGCCCGAGAAGCCGACCACCTCGTGCGGGAACGTGGGGCCGACGATGAGCAGGTGGTCGTAGTCGAAGAGGCGGCGGTTGAGTTGGACGGGCACGTCGCGTGCGTACCGGCCTTCGGTCAGGCGGTCCATTTCGTCGGCGAGCAGGATGCCGATGGTCGCGAGGGCGTCGGGATTGTCCCACGCGTGGTTGAAGATTTCGGCGTCGCCGTAGCGCTCGGCACGTTCGTCGGCGTCCATGCCGAGCATGGCGAGGATCTTCGCCTCGGTCATCGGCGGGTGGGTGCCGAGGGCGATGAGGAAGTCGAGCCGCTCGGCCCGCTCGCGCAGCAGGTCGCACAGGGTCCGGAACATCAGGCCGACGGGGGCGGTGCGGGTCGAGTCGGGGATCAGGGCGAGGACCTTCCGGCCGTCGAGCGGGACCTTGGCCAGGCCCTTTTCGAGGAGGCGGCGGACGTCGGTGTCGGCGAGGCGACCCTCTTTGTGTCCGTGTCCGACGATCACGGCGGTCCTTTCGCTGTTTCAATCGCTTTGGGCCGGGCCACAACACGCGCCGGACAAGTCCGGCGGCTAAATGTGGCCTGTCTCGCCGACGGCTGAATGAGGCGCCGCGCGGCGTGCCCGGCTCACTTCTTCGGCTGGGCCTTCCTGGCTGCGGGCACGCGCGGGTTCTGGCCCCACTCGGCGGCCTTCGCGGGGTCGTGGTCCGGGTTCGGTTCCGGCAACGGCGCGTTCAGGCTGGTGAGCCAGGCGTGGAGTTTCGTGCGCAGGGCCTGGGCCTTTTCGCGCATGGTGTCGGCCAGGTTCTTCGCTTCGCCGATGTCCTCGGCCAAGTTGTAGAGTTCCAGGCGGCCGTCCTCGAAGAACTCGATCAGTTTCCAGTCGCCCTCGCGGACGGCGACGGCCGGTGTGGAATGATGGTATGTGGGGTAGTACCAGTAGAGCGTGTTGCGGTCGAGCCGGTCGGCGCCCTTAAGGAGCGGCACGAGCGACACGCCGTCGATGACCTGCCCCGGCAGCGGCGCCAGGTCCGCCATCGCCAGCATCGTCGGGAGAAAATCGTTCGAGATGACCGGCCAGCGGCAGACCGAGCCGGCCTTGGCGGTGCCCGGCCAGCGGACGATGAGCGGCACGCGGATGCCGCCCTCGTACAGCGTGCCCTTTTCGGCCCGCAGCGGCGCGTTGGTCGTCACGCGGGGGCCTTCGCCCGTGAACATCCGGATGAGGCCGCCGTTGTCCGAGACGAAGATGACGACCGTCCGGTCGGCCAGGCGGAGATGGTCCAGCGTTTCCAGGCACAGGCCGACGGACTCGTCCATGGCCTCGGCCATACCGGCGTAGACGGGATAGATGGGCGTCTCCTGCGTCTTCGCCTTGGCCTCGTACTTGCGGACGAGTTCGTCGCGGGCCTGGCACACGATGTGGACCGCGTTGTGCGAGAGGAAGCAGAGGAACGGGCGGTCGCGGTTGGCGGCCATGAACTGGACGGCCTGCCGAGTGAGCGGTCCGACCTGTTTGCCGGGGTTGGCCTTGGCGAAGGCGTCGACCTTCTGGACGAAGGGGTCGGGCAGGGCGTCCAGGCCCTCGTCTCCCTTGGGCGGCGCCACGAAACCCTGGTCGGTGGGCTGGAGACCCAGGTGCCACTTGCCGATGCTCGATGCCACGTAGCCGCCGGGCGCAAGGGCCTCGGCCAGCGTAATCTGCTCGGGCGGAAGTTCCAGACGGTTGGGCGGCGGCACAAGTTTCGCGTACGGACGCCAGTGGCCCGGGATGAAATCGTAGATGCCCGTCCGGGCGGTGTCCTGGCCCGTCATGATGCTCGAGCGCGTGGGCGAGCAGACCGGGGCTGCGTACGCGTCGGTGAACCGCATGCCCTCGGCGGCCAGGCGGTCGATCACCGGCGTCTCGATGAACGCGTTGCCGTAGCAGCCCAGGTCGGCCCAGCCGAGGTCGTCGGCCAGGACGAAGAGGAAGTTCGGCTTCCTTCGTTCCTCGGCCGCGCCGCTCCTGGCAGGCGAACCGCAGGCCGACAAGCCGGCGGCGCCCGCGCCGGCGACCAGCATCCGGGCGAGGGCGGATCGGCGGGACAGGCGTTCGGTACGGTTCATGGCGTTCCTTTCAAACAGCGCCGCGCCCCCCGAAACGGGGCGGCAGCACAACACGCGCCGGACAAGTCCGGCGGCTAAATGTGGCCGGCCACACGCGATTCACTATCGCGGCGCAGGCTCGACCGGAAAGTCCAGCGCCGCCAGGAGCCGCGCGACCTCCGGGTCGGCCCCGGCCAGGGCGACCGTCGTCTGCGGGAACTCGCGGCGAACCGGGTAGGTGCGCCGGAGCGCCTTGAAGGCGGCCGGCCGCTCCGCCTCGGCCAGCGCCAGCTTCTCGCGCAGCCGGGCGTCGTCCTCACGGATATCATAGGCCGCCAGGACGGCCCGTCCAAGCGCTTCTTCCAGGGCTGAGCCGGCGGCCAGGGCGACGCGCGGCGTGGGGGCGGGGGGCATGAGCGGTTCCGGATCCCAGGTCCGCTCCACGCCGAAGTGCTCGCACAGCGCCGCCAGGACCATCCGCGTGCCGCCCACCTTCCCGTCGTACGAGTACCCCGCGATGTGCGGCGTGGCGAGGTCGGTCCGCCGGAGCAGCCCCGCGTCGATGCCCGGCTCGTTCTCCCAGACGTCCAGGACGAGTGCGCCTAGGCGGCCGGCGTCCGAGGCTTTGCGCAGGGCGGCCGTGTCGGCGACCGCACCGCGCGACGTGTTGATGAGCCACACGCCCCGCCGCAGGCCCGCGACGAGCGCCGCGTTGACCATGTGATGCGTGGCGTCGGGGCCGGTGCGCGTCAGGGGCACGTGGAAGGTGATGACGTCGGCGTCGGCCAGGGCGTCGAGGGGCACGTACACGGGGTCGCCGGTTTGGCGGGCGAGGGGCGGGTCGTTCCGGAGGACGCCTGCGCCGACGGTCTCGAGCATCCGGGCCAGTCGGCCGCCCACGTTGCCCACGCCCACGACGCCCACCGTCAGGTCGCGCAGCCGCCGGCCGGTGCGCCCGGCCATGACCACCAGCGCCGAAAGGACGTACTCCGCCACGCTGCGGGCGTTCGAGCCCTGGGCGCTGGCGAAGGCGATGCCGCGCGACGCCAGGTACTCCGTGTCGACGTGGTCAACGCCGATGGTGGCGGTGGCGACGAACCGGACGCGGCTGGCGCCCAGGAGGGCGGCGTCGACGCGCGTGACGCTGCGCACAAGCAGGGCGTCGGCGTCGGCGACCGCCGCGGGCGTGATCGCGTCGGCCGGGTGCACGACGACCTCGCCCAGCGGACCGAACGCCTGGGTCACCAGGGGGATGTTTGCGTCGGCGACGATCTTCATGGCGTGCCCAGAGTGAAGACACGTTCAGCGCTACCGCGCGGCGGCCTTCCCAGGCCGCCGCGAGGGCTCCTCCCTGAAGCGTGGTGGCCTGGGAAGGCCACCACGCGGTTACGGGCCGCGCGGCAAGTGGCGGGTTCCTGCCGCGGCGACGCCGTCCACTCGGTGTGGAACGAGCCTTCCTTGTCGGTCCGCTGGTACGTGTGGGCGCCGAAGTAGTCGCGCTGGGCCTGGGTCAGGTTCTGCGGCAGCCGGGCCGAACGGTACGAGTCGATGTACCCGAGG
>JADHXV010000228.1 GCA_016782785.1 Planctomycetota bacterium
ACCTCGCGCGCCAGGCACGGGCCGCTCAGGACCACCGTCCGCCGCGGGCCGGCCACCTCGTCGAGCACCTCGCTCGGCCGCAGAAGCCGCTCGCTCTCGATGCCCTTGACGACCGAACAGTAGACGGGCCCCTCGGGCAGATGGTCGCGGACCCGCTCCAGCACCGCCCGAAGGTACGTCGACGGGACGGCCACGACGACCAGGTCGGCCCCGTCGGTGACCTCGGCGGCGTCGGTCGAGATGACCAGGTTCTCCGGCAGGCGGAACCCCGGCAGGAACCGCTCGTTCGTGCCGGTGCGGGTCATGTCGGCCACGTGCTCGTCGAACGCCGACCACATGCGGGCCGGAATGCCGTTGGCCGAAAGGAGCAGGGCACTGAGCGTGCCCATGCCCCCGTCACCGAGGATGGCTGCGCGGTGGATCATGGGAACCCCGGGTTAAGGTTCAAGGTCTCAAGGTTGACGACGGCAAGGCCGCCCCGAGAAGCGCCTTGGACCTGCCCCCCGCGGACCTTTTACCCGTTTCGGACCGGCGCGTCCAGATAATGATAGAGCGTGTCGCGGCGGACGGGGACGCGGCCGGCGCGGCGAATGGCGTCGGCCATGGCGTCCGGCATCATCGCCTGGCCGTGCCGGCCGCCCGCCCGGCGGGTGATGTGCTCCTCCAGCAGCGTCCCGCCCAGGTCGTTCACGCCGCACGCGAGCCCCTCGAGGGCCGTCTTGATGCCCAGTTTGCACCACGAAATCTGGAGGTTTGGCATCAGCCGCCCGAAAAAGAGCCGGGCCACCGCGTGCACCGCCAGCGCCCGCTCCTTCGACACCATCTCGGTCACGCGGCCGGCCCGTCCCAGCGGCGTCCGGTACGGCACGAAGGGCAGGGGGATGAACTCCGTGAAGCCGCCCGTCTCGGCCTGGAGGTCCCGCAGGACCGCCAGGTGCCGGGCCACGTGCCGGGGCGTCTCAATGTGCCCGAAGAGCATCGTCGACGTGCTGCGGATGCCCATCGCGTGGGCCGTGCGGACGATCTCGACCCATCGGTCGGTCGAGAGTTTGGCCGGGCAGATGTCGCGCCGCACCTCGTCGACCAGGATCTCGGCAGCCGTGCCGCACAGGCTGCCGTAGCCGGCGTCGAGGAGTTTCTCGAACGTTTCGCGGACCGTCAAGCCCGCCCGCTCGCCGTAGTACTGGACCTCCATCGGGCTCAGGGCGTGGATGTGAACCTCCGGGTACGCGTCGCGCACGGCGGCGAAGAGCGAGCAGATATGGTCGAGCGTGACCTGCGGGTTCAGACCGCCCACCATGCAGACCTCGTCGATGCCGGGCGTCCGGCCGGCGTGTTCGACCACCTCCTCGGGTGTCAGGATGAAGGCGTCGGCGTCGCCCGGCTCGGCCCGGTAGGCGCAGAAGGCGCACGCGGCCGTGCACGCGTTCGTGAAGTTGATGTTGCGGTTGAAGACGTACGAGACCCGGCGGCCGTTAATGGACTGGTTCAGCCGGTCGGCGGCCTCAAAGACGGGGCCGAACTGCCCGGGAGGCAGGCGCAGCAGGTGCGCGGCCTCCTCCTCGGTGAGCAGGTGCCCGTCCAACGGTTTGTTCAGGATCGTGTCAAGGTCCATGGAAACACATGCCCCGCACGAGCGCGGGGCCGTCCCGACGATGATGCGTGTGCCTGTGCGCCTCACCCCAACTATACCGCCGGGCGGAGTGGGGGTCAATGCCGCGGCACACGCCGGCGGTCGAGGGGTATGATACGCGCCCAAGAAACCGACACACGCGCCGGGCGAGCCCGGCGGCTAAATATCAGGCCGTCGAGCGTCGCCGGCGCGCAACTTAGCCGCCGGACTTGTCCGGCGCGTGTTCTTGGTCGCAGGTGACCTCCGGCAGGCGCTTGGGCGGTGGAAGGGTCACGCGGCGGCCGGCGCGGATCGCTTCCGACGGGTACAGCGTCCCCCGCCACATCACCCCGCCGCGACGCCATCCCAGGAGGCCCGCCCGCACGAATGCCGCCGCGCTGATGGGCGCGGCCAACGGCCCCAGAAGCGCCGGAATCACCCGGCCGCGGGCCCAGCGGGCCATCAGGATGTTCGCGGCGGCGCTGACGGGGACGACCGCCGCCAGCGCCCATGCCGCCGGATGCGTCGGCAGAACGACCGCAAGCACGACGGCCGCGAGCGGCGCGATCTCCATCGCCAGCGTCCCGGCGGCGCCGACAAGCATGGGCCCCAGGCGGCACCCGCCGACCGAGGCGAACGCCTTTTCGGCCCCGCGGGCGGCGTCGCCCAGCGACGTGTACCACGTCAGGCCCACTCGCCCGAACGCCGCCGCCACGCCGCACCGGGCGCCCGACGCCTTCATCAGGAGGCCCAGGCCGGCGTCGTCGGCGGTCTCCATGCGGAGCCACGCGAAGCCGGGCGTCCGCTCGAACGCCGACCGGCGGACCAGGTTGAACGCCCCGACGCCCAGGAACGCCCGCGAGTTCGGGTCGGCCACGGCCCACGGCCGCATCATCGCCACGAACGGCCGGAGGAACGCCGCCACCACCGCGTCGACCAGCAGGCCCGCCGACCAGCACGCCGGCAGGGCGGCCAGGTGATCCAGGCCCCGCGCCTCGCACAGGGCCACGGCCCGGCGGAGGGCGTCGGCGGCGAAGTGCACGTCCGCGTCCGTGAAGAGGAGATAGGCGCCGGTCGCCTCGGCCGTGCCGCGGTCCAGCGCGTGGACCTTGCCGAGCCAACCTTCGGGCAGCGCGGTCACGTGGAGGGCCCGGACGCGGTCGTCCTCGGCGGCCAGGCGGTCGATGATGGCGGCCGTGGCGTCGGTCGAGCGGTCGTCGACCAGGATGATTTCCAGGTCCGGGTAGTCCTGGGCCAGGAGGGTTCGGGCGGCGGCCTCGATTGCCCCCGCCTCGTTGCACGCCGCCACCACCACCGAGAGCCGCGGCAGCGAGGCGCCGGCCGGCGGGGCGAAGGCGTCCAGCGACGGCACGTCGCGGCGGACCCGAACCGCCGCGTACAGGTTCCACAGCCAGTAGGCGAGGGCGACGGCGGCGTAAAGGGCCAGGGCGACCGTCAGCAGGAGCATCGCCGCCTTTCTGCGAACGGCGCGCGCCCCGCAGGCGGGGCGGCTAAATGTTCACCCCACCTGGACGCGGACGAGGTGTTCGCGGCCGTCGTCGACCAGGGGAATCGTCTTGGTCCGCTGGACCTCGTCGTCGACGCGGACGCTCCGGACGTTCCACGTGGCCGGGCCCGCCACGGTCACCTTGATGTGGTAGATCGTGTTGCGGTACCGGTAGTGGATGGTGTAGCCCCTCCATCCGGGCGGAAGGACGGGCTCCAGGCGCAGGTGGTCCACCTCCAGGCGCAGGCCCAGGAGCGTGTCGGTGAGCAGCCGGTACATCCAGCCGGCGCTGCCGGTGTACCATGTCCATCCGCCTCGGCCCTCGTGCCCCTCGGCGGTGTAGACGTCGGCGGCGACGACGTACGGCTCGACCTTGTACCGGGCGACGCGTTCGGGCGTGTCGCCGTGGTGGATGGGGTTGATGGCGCTGAAGAGCCGCCAGGCGGTGTCGCCCTGGCGAAGGGCGGCGGCGGCCATGACGACCCAGACGGCGGCGTGGGTGTACTGGCCGCCGTTTTCCCGGACGCCCGGCACGTAGCCCTTGATGTAGCCGGGGTCCCAGGGGGCCTGGTCGAACGGCGGCTCGAACAGGCGGATGAGGCCCAGGTTCCAGTCAACGAGGTGTTCCAGGACCGACTGCATGGCCATCTGGGCCCGGTCGCCCTTGGCGGCCCCGGAGAGGACCGCCCACGCCTGGGGCAGGCAATCGATGCGGCACTCGGGGCTGGACGAGGCGCCCAGCGGGTCGCCGTTGTCGAAGTACGCCCGTCGGTACCATCGTCCGTCCCATCCGTGCTTCTCGAAATTGGCCTGGAGGGTGGCGGCGGCCTGCTCGCACAGTTCGGCGGCGGGCGGGTCGTTGCGGCTGCGGGCCAGGCGGGCAAAGCCCGTCAGCACGTCGTGCAGGAAGAAGGCGAGCCAGACGCTTTCGCCCTTGCCGGCCATGCCGACGCGGTTGAGGCCGTCGTTCCAGTCGCCGCAGCCGATGAGCGGCAGGCCGTGCGGGCCGAACCTCAGGCCGTGCCGGATGGCCCGCAGGCAGTGGTCGTAGAGGGTGGCGTCGTCGTCGCTGGTCTGCGGCAAATCGTAGTAGGATTCCTCGCCGGGCTCCACGCCGCGGCCTTCCAGGAAGGGGGTGCGTTCGTCCAGGACGCCGGTGTCGCCGGTGGCGTCGACGTAGCGGCAGGCCACGTAGGGGAGCCAGAGGTAATCGTCGGAGAAGCGGGTGCGGACGCCTCGGCCGGTGGGCGGATGCCACCAGTGCTGGACGTCGCCCTCGTGGAACTGCCGGCCGGCGCACCGGACCAGGTGCTCGCGGACGAGCCAGGCCGACTCGTGGACCATCGCCAGCGAGTCCTGCAACTGGTCGCGGAAGCCGTAGGCGCCGCCCGACTGGTAGAAGCCGCTTCGGCCCCAGAACCGGGAGGCCACCGTCTGGTAGAGGAGCCAGTGGTTGGCGAGGAGGTTGACGGCGGGGTCGGGCGTCTCGACGTACACGCCGCCCAGGAGGTTCTTCCAGAAGTCCCAGGTGGCTTCCAGCGCGACGCGGGCGCCGTCGGTCCCGCCGTAGCGGTTCAGGATGTCGCGCATGTGCGATTCGCTGCGGGCCGCGCCCAGGACGAAGACGACCTGCCGCTCCTGCTTCGCGGGCACCGTCAGGAACGCCTGGATGGCGGCGCACGGGTCCAGGCCGGCGCCGACGCGGTTGGAGAGGCGCTGGCGGTGGAGGGCGGCCGGGTCGGCGGCCGAGCCGTTGCGGCCGAGGAACTCGGTCCGGTCGCCCGTCAGGCTGCAGTCGGCCTCGCTGGTCTCGAAGAACGCCAGGCGGTTGGCGAAGTCGGTGCTGTAGGTGCAATAGGCCACGATGGCGCCGGTCTGCGGGTCCTGGCGCGTGACGACGTGCATGGCGTTCTTTTCGCGGTACTCGCCCAGGACCAACTC
>JADHXV010000229.1 GCA_016782785.1 Planctomycetota bacterium
TCACGTGCTGCATGAGGCGTGGCTTTCGTCTTGAATCGCAGGTAGACGTACAGGCCGCCCAGGACGAGCACGGCCGCCACCATCATTCCCACGTAGGCCCATTCTGACTCTCTCCCTTGGCCTCCGGCCCCGGGCAGGCTGCGTCCTTCCGGCACCAGCCGCTGCGTAATCAGCATCGGGGCGAGGCCCGGCCCCTTGGACCCCTGATAGGCCCGAGTCTTGTAGAAGTAGCCGCGGACCTTGACCACGTCGCCGACCCGCAGGTGCTCCATCGGGTCCTCAATGCAGATGACCGTGGCGACGGGCCGCTCTTCCTCGATGGGCAGTTCGCGGATGTTGCACTCGTACAGCGTGGGGATGTCCTTGCGGACGGCCAGGACGGGCGTCTCGAACGGTGATGCTGTCATGTACATGCCGCGGAGGGTTACCGGCGTTCCGCGGTAGGACGACGGCATGGCCAGCAGTTGTGTGAACCCCGCGGTGACCTCCTTGGGCTCGAAGGCCTCGGCCGGCATGTTGGCGACCAGGCTCACGATCCACCAGAACGCCGACTCGTCGTAGCCGAACGTCTCGTCCTTGACGTCGGCCAGGAGTTGCTCGCCTTTCTCGAGGGGCAGGTCGTACCGCTTCAGGATGGGCAGATCGCGGATATCTTCGAGTTTGAGTTCGCGGGGCCCTTCGCCCGGACCTTCGCCGGGGGCTTCCTCGGCGAGGGCTTTCTCCGCAGAAGCCTTCTCGGCGGGTTCGCCGTTGTTCGCGGGGGGAGCCTCTGCTTCGCCCGACTTGCCGTCGACGGCGACCTCGCCCTGAAGGGCCTCCGCGACGGCGGGCCGGGCCTTCAACTCGTCGGCCATGCCTTGGGCGGGGCCCGGCGGTTCGGCGGACGGCGCGTCGCCCGTGCCGGCCGGCCCCTGGGCCGTCAGCACGACGGCCGCCAGGACCGCCGCCACGATGATCAACAGCCAATGTCGCATGGTGCGTCTCCTGTGCCGATTCTAATCGCCCCGCTTACGGGGGGCAAAAGGAATCCCTTGGGCGCTTCCCTACCCATAGAACGAGCGCCAAGGCCGGGTGTCGCACGGACCGTGAAAAAAGTGCGCCGCGGAGGGTCTTCATTCCGCGGCGCACTGGGCGTCGGTTACGTCCCGCAGTCCCGCCCCTCTGGACTGCGGCGACTCACTTAACCGCCGCCTACGGCTTGCCTACCCCTCATCACGCACAGCCAACTGTTCCCCACAACCGGGCTTGTCTTTCCACCCCCATTGTTCGGCGCGGGTGTGCACTTTGACAACCCCCCGCGCGGATTTTTTCGACCGGCTGGTTCCGGTGCCCGGCGGTATAATCGCTCGGCCTCGTGTGTGCAAAGGACCGGCGCATGGCGGGCGGGGACTACGCATCGGCGCTTCTCTATCTTTTCTCGGCCACGGACTACGAGAAGATGCGCCGGGTCCGCTACAACGCCGACACGTTCAGCCTGGACCGCGTGCATCGGCTGCTGGCGATGATCGGCTCGCCGCACGCGCGGCTGCGGAGCGTGCACGTGGCGGGGACGAAGGGCAAGGGGTCCACTGCCGCCATCCTGCACGCCGTGGCGCTGGGGTGCGGCCTGAAGGCGGGCCTCTACACGTCGCCGCACCTCGTGGACCTGCGCGAGCGCATCCGCGTGGGGGACCGGATGATCTCGCAGGAGGACCTGGCCGCACGGATCGCGGCCATCCGCCCCTCGGTCGAGCGCCTGCGCGGCGAGGGCGACGCACCCACCTTCTTCGAGATCTTCACGGCCCTGGCGTTCGACCACTTCGACCGGGTGGGCGTGGACCTGGCGGTCGTCGAGGTCGGCCTGGGCGGCCGGCTCGACGCCACGAACGTCCTGGCGCCCGACGTTGCGGTCATCACCGCCATCAGCCTCGACCACACGCTGCAACTGGGCGACACGCTGGCGGCGATCGCGGCCGAGAAGGCCGGCATCATCAAGCCGGGCGTGCCGGTCGTCTCGCAGCCGCAGCCCGACGAGGCCGCCCGGGTCATCGAACGCGCCTGCCGCGAGACCGGCGCCCCGCTGGCCGTCGTCGGCCGGGACGTGACGTATACGTGGTCGCCGGCCGAGCGCGACGGCCGGCCGGGCGTGACCCTCAACGTGACGACGCCGGCGGCAACGTACGGCGGGCTCTTCCTTCCGCTGATGGGCGAGCACCAGGCCGTCAACGCCGCAACGGCCCTCGCGGCGGCTGAGCAGTGTCCAATCCTTGTGGAGTGTCTGTCGCCCGAGGGGGTGCGGGTTGCGCTGGAGCGCGTCGTGTGGCCGGGGCGGATGGAATACGTCCCCGGCACGCCGCCGACGGTCATCGACGGCGCCCACAACCGGGCCAGCATGGAGCGGCTGGTCGAGGCCCTCGCCCGGCACTTCCCGAACCGGCCCGTGACGGTGGTCTTCGGGTCCGCGGCCGACAAGGACGTGGACGGCATGCTGGCCGTGCTGGCCGACCAGCTGCCCGACGCGCCGGTATTCTTCACCCGGACGAACAACCCGCGGGCCGCCGACCCGGCCGACCTGGCGGCCCGGTACCGCGCCCTCGCGGGGCGCGAGGCCGTGCTCGTGCCCGACGTGGCGGAGGCCGTCCGGCGGGCCGCCGACGCCGCGGGCAGCGCTGGCCTGGTCGTCGTCTGCGGGTCGCTGTACCTGGTGGGGGAAGTGAAAGCGAAGAACAGATAGTCCAAAGTTGAAAGTCCAAAGTCCAAAGGCGAGAGGCAGGAAGTCCAAAGTCGAAGGACAACGAGTCCAAAGGCGAGAAGCGCGCGTCGCAAATCGAAAATCAAAAATCGAAAATCACAAATTCGCAACGGCTACTCGTCTTCGCCGAACACGTCGGCCTCGAAGCGGTACACGTTCACGTCGGGCGACATCCAGGCGTTGCGGGGCAAGCCGGCCTTGCCGCGGCAGCACTCGGACAGGAACTCCTCCAGCGACCAGCCCGTCTCGGTGGCGACCTGCGGCAGGAAGCAGCCCGACCCGTACGGGCCGTTGATGCGGATGCCGTGCCGGCCCAGTTCGATCTCGCGGAGCGGGTCGGCCACCTTCTCGAGCGGCGACAGGGCGGAGATCTCGATGTCCAGGTCGTCCAGTTCGCCCGGCGTGACGGGGTTGGCGAGGAATCGCGGATCGCCGAGCGCTGCCCGCGCCATCTCGACTACCGTCTCGTACAACGGCCCGGAGGCCATGAACGTGCCGATGCACCCGCGCAAGCGGCCGTGGTTCTTGAGCGTTACAAACGCACCGCACGGGGCCAACAGGGCCTCGCTTTCGACCGTGATTTGCGGCGCCGGTTCGCCGCGCACGGCCGCTTCCACCGACAGCCGCGCGATCCGCAGCAGCGTCTTCTTGTCGGCCTCGGAGAGCAGGGCTAGTCCCTCAGCACTTTCACCAGCACGACCACCGCGATCACCAGCACCATGAGCAGCACGGTGGCCAGGTTGAAGTAGCGGTCCATGAAGCGTTTCGCGCTCGGCCCGAACAGGTACACCAGGCCGCCCACCGCGAAGAACCGCAGCGACCGGAAGATGAGCGAGGCCAACAGAAACTGCCAGATGTCGATCTCGGCAAACCCCGCCACCCACGAGAACACCATGTACGGCACCGGCGTCAGGGCGGCGATCGCCACTGCCCAGAACCCGTAGTCGTGGAAGTAGGCGAGGGCGAGGACGGCCTTGTCGTCCAGGTTCACGTGGGCGAGGGCCGAGACGACGCGGTCCTCGCCGATGGCCAGGCCCAGCAGCATCGCCGTCGTCCCGCCCAGGATGCTCCAGAGGGTGCAGATCGTCGCCCAGCGGAAACTGCTCTTCGGCCGGCCGAGGCAGAGCGCCCCGAGCAGCAGGTCGGCCGGCACCGGAAAGAAGATGGCCTCCGAGTACGCCAGCGCTGCCATGGCCTTGCCGGCGTGGCGCGTTTCGGCCCATCCCAGGACCCACTCGTACAGCCGGCGCATCGGGCGGAAGGCGCGGGCCAACCAGTGGCTCCGGACCTCCTCCTCGATGATCGCGTCGGTGACGCCGGTTGGCGGCGACGGTTCCTTCTCATTGGGCACGTCGACGGTTCCTCTCGATGTGTGGGGCCTTCGCGTCGGCATGCGGCGCCGTGGCCCGTCCATGGTGAGTCTACGAAGGGCGGGTTGTCCGGGCAAGGCAAAACGCCCCGGCGCGTTGACTGGCCGGCGCACAGCACGTATCATGGAAGATGAAAGGCTGCCGGAGTCGGTCGACGACCAGAAGCGAACCTGACCTGTGCTCCGACGAGGGCGGTCCGATGCTGAAGATCACCTCATCACCTGACGGTCTGACGGTTCGAGCCCCCGCCAAGGTAAACCTGACTCTTCGCGTGCTGGGGACGCGGCCCGACGGGTACCACGCCCTCGAGAGCGTCGTGGCTGGCGTGAGTTTGTTCGACACGCTCCGCATTCAACCCGCCGACGGCCTCTTGCTGACGTGCACGGGCGCGGGGGCCGGGCTCGACGTGCCCGACGGCGACGCCAACCTGGTCCTGCGCGCCGCCCGCGCCTTGCAGGAGGCCTGCGGGGCGCGCGACGGGGCCCGGCTGGCGCTGGAGAAGCGCATCCCACCCGGCCGCGGGTTCGGCGGCGGGTCCAGCGACGCCGCCGCCGCGCTCGTGGGTCTGAACGCGCTCTGGGACACGGGCCTCGCCCCGGACGAACTCTCGCGCATCGGGGCGTCCATCGGCAGCGACGTGCCGCTGTTCCTCGGCCCGCCGCTGGCTGTCATGCGGGGGCGCGGCGAAGAGATCGAGCCGGTCCGCGGGCGGTCGTCGTGGCGGCTGGTCCTGGCTTGGCCGGACTTCGCGTCGCCGACGGCCGATGTGTACGCGGCCTACGACTGCCTGGGGCAGACGGAGGACGACCGACCGGCCGCCACGGAGGTGTTGGCCCGTCTGGACGGCCCCGCGCACCAGGCCAAACCCTTTCTGGTCAACGATTTGGAGCCGGCAGCCGATACTATAAG
>JADHXV010000023.1 GCA_016782785.1 Planctomycetota bacterium
GCCTTCAGGGCCCCGCGGGCGTTCGTCCCCACGGCAAAGAGGCCGTGGTTCTGCATCAGGACGGCCGGGCATTGGAGGCGGATGTCTTTCAGGATGCGGACAACCGCCACGCCGATCTCCGTGCCGCCGATCTTGGCGTAGCTGCCGCAGGGTATCGGGATGCCGAACGCGTCGCCGTGCTCCGTCAGGACCACGGGGATGCCCTGGCCGAGGGCGGCAAAACTGGACGCGTACGGCGAGTGCGTGTGGATGACCGCGTGGACCTCCGGCAGACCCTCCAGGATGTGGAGGGCGGTGGCGGTGTCGACGCTCGGCTTCAGGTCGCCCTCGACCGCCGTGCCGTCGAGCCGGACCACGGGCAGCATGTCGGGCGTCAACTCGTCAAAGAGGACGCCCGAGGGCTTGACGACCACGAGGCCGCTGGCCGGGTCCCGCTCGCACACGTTGCCGCTGGTCCAGGAGACGAGGCCGAGTTTCGGCAGTTGCCGATTGGCCCAGCAGACGCGTTCCTTGAGTTCCTCGAGCACCGTTGCCTCCAGCCCGCATTCTGCGCGCCGCGCGGTCGTCGGAGCGGCCCATCGCGAAACGAGTGTACCGCGCGGGGCAGAGGATGGGAAGCGTTTGACGGTCCCGTCGCCGGCGTGGCCAATGGCCGAACCTGCCCAGCGTGCAGCATCCATTACGCCCGCGCCGCGGCACCCTTGCGCGCCACGATCGCGCATTCCGGAAGCCAGCCGACGCGGAAACGGCCGGGCAGGAACCCGTTGAGGTACGTCCAACTGTCGACGAGGGCCAGGCCGTGTCGGCCCAGTTGCTCCTTCCAGTCCTTGACGTGTCGCAGGCCGATGTGTTTCTCGGCGCGGTCCGCCGGCGCGTAGACCAGGCGCCGGAGGTAGCCGAGGTTGGGCGTCGTCATGCAGAACTGGCCGCCCGGCGTCAGCACGCGGGCGACCTCGTCCAGGAGGCCCGCCTGCTGCTCGGGCGCCATGTGTTCCAGGACGTCGGTGCACAGCACGGCGTCGAATTGGCCGTCGTCGTACGGGAGGAGGCCTGTGCTGTCAATGGTCAGGAACTGGCCTCGCGGGAAGCGGCGCCTGGCTTGCTGAATGGCCCACTCCGACACGTCGCACCCGCAGAGCAGCCGCCCGTTGTCGAAGCGCGACAGCAGGAATCCGTAGGCGCAGCCTATGTCCAGCACCGGCCCGCTGCCCGAGTAAGGCATGAACCATGACGCCAGCCGGTTGAAGTACGAGCCGACGTCGCGGTAGCCGCCCCACTGGTAGAAGTACGAGGTCCGCCCCTCGAAATAGTCCTGGTCAAAATGCATCGAGCGCCTTTGGATCCCCCTGACTTCATTACATGCGGACGTCAGCGCGGCGTCACTCGACCCCCTTCAGCGCCTTGAGGCGTTTCATAACGTCGTTGACCCCGCGGCCGAAGTGGTCGTGCAGGGCCTGGTACTCGGCAAAGAGTTGTTCGTAGACGGCGTGTGCGTCGGCGTCGTGGGTGTAAATCTTGTCTCGGACGCCGGCCATGGCGGCGGCGGCCTGGTCGATGGAATCGTAGCCGCCCGCCTCTTTGCCGGCGGCCACGGCCCCGTGCATGGCCGAGCCCAGGGCGCACGTCTGGGCGCTGCGGGCGATCTTGAACGGCCGGTTCGTCACGTCGGAATAGATCTGCATGAGGAGGTCGTTGCGTTCCGGCAGGCCGCCGCAGCAGACGATCTCGTCGACGGCCACGCCGTGCTCCTCGAACGCGCGGATGATCGTGTACGTGCCGAAGGCCGTCGCCTCGATCAGGGCCCGGTACATCTCCTCGGGCCGGGTGCCCAGGTGCATGCCGAGCACAAGGCCCGTCAGGTCGGCGTCGACCAGGACGGAGCGGTTGCCGTTCCACCAGTCCAGGGCCAGGAGGCCCGTCTGCCCCGGCCGGTAGGCGGCGGCCTTCTCGGTCAGAAGGTCGTGGACCGAGAGGCCGCGCTGGCGCGCCTCGTTCGCGTACGCCGCCGGGACGCAGGTGCGGACGAACCAGGCGAAGATGTCGCCGACGGCCGACTGGCCCGCCTCGAAGCCGAAGAGGCCCGGCAGGATGCCGTCCTCCACCACGCCGCACTGGCCCGGCACCTGCTTTTCTTCCAGGCCGCAGACCATGTGGCAGATGCTCGTGCCCATGATCATGACCATCTTGCCGGGGCCGGTGACGGTGCAGGCGGGGACGGCGACATGAGCGTCGACGTTGCCTGCGGCCACGGCGGTGCCGGGGGCGAGGCCGAGGCGTTCGGCCATCGCGTCGGTCAGGCCGCCCGCGCGGCCGCCCAGCGGCAGGATATCGCGCGACATCTTCTCGTCGACCACGTCGGCGAACTCGGGATGGAGGGCCTGGAAGAACTCCCGCCGCGGGAACCCGTCGCGCTTCGACCAGATGGCCTTGTACCCCGCGGTGCACAGGTTGCGGGTCTCGCGGCCGGTGAGTTGCCAGATGATCCAGTCGGCGGCCTCGATGAGGCGGTCGGCGGCATGGTAGACCTCGGGCGACTCGTCGAGGATCTGAAGCGCTTTCGGGAAGAACCACTCGCTGGAGATCTTGCCGCCGTACCGCTTGAGCCACGGTTCGCCCAGGCGGCGGGCGGCGGCGTTGACGCGGTCGGCCTCGGGCTGGGCCGCGTGGTGTTTCCAGAGTTTGACCCAGGCGTTCGGCTCGGCCCGGAATTCGCGAAGGGTGCAGAGCGGCGTGCCGTCGGCCTTGGTCGGCAGCATGGTGCAGGCGGTGAAGTCGGTACCGATGCCGATGACCTGCTCGGCCGAGGCGCCGGCCTCCTTCAGGCACGCCGGGACGGTGGCCTCGAGGGCCCGCAGGTAATCGTCCGGGTCCTGGAGGGCCCAGTCGTGGGCGGGCAGGGGCGTGCCGGTGTCGGGCAGGCGGTCCGTGATGACGCCGTTCGAATACTCGTACACGGCGCTGGCGACCTCCTGGCCGTCGGCGACGCAGACGAGGACGGCCCGGGCGGACTCGGTGCCGTAGTCGATGCCGAGGGCGAACGTCGGTTCGGCCATGGTCGGCTCCTTCGGGTTGCGATTCAGGGGCGAGCCATTCTTGCCACGCGAGGCGCGGCGTGCAAGTCGAAAAAGAGGCCGGGAACTTTTTCGGCGCTTTTGGCGAAACGCGCCGCCGGCCGTTACGTCCAGTTATGCGGAAGACGTGATACCTGCCGTCTGCACGGGCGCCCGTGACGGACCGCCAAACGCGGAAGCGACCCCGGGGCCGGGGTGTGACCGGGAAGGAGGTGTGTCATGGTGCACGAGGAGCCGTTGTGTCTTTCGGGCGATGCGTCGATTGCGGCCGACCAGGAGCGTGCGTTTGACCGCGCGGTGGCCTGGCTCGCCCTGTACACGCCGACCATCGGCACGAGCGTCGTTCTGCACGCGGCGCTGGTGCTGCTGGCGGCGTTTCTGATTCCGTTCCACGTCCAGCGACCGCCGGAGTTCGAGCCGCGATGGACGGGGTTCGACATCGTGCCGAAGCCGACCCCCACGGTCCGCCGTCCGAGACTTCAGCGGCAAGAGTCGGTGGGCAAAGCGCTGGATGTATCGGAGGTTCACCTGCGGCGTTCTGCGCTGCAGATCAAGGGCCTCGGCGAGGATCCGCTGGAGAAGCCCGTGCTGGTCTTCGGCGTGGCGTCGGACCGGGCAGGGGGCGGCAAGGAGGGTGCAGGCCGGATGTTCGGGGAACCGTGGGAGAATGTCTTCCCTCCGCCCGATATGGAGGCGGCCAAGATCGTCTACCTGGTGGACCGGTCCGGCAGCATGAGCGACTCGCTGATCTACGTGAAGTATGAACTGAAGCAGCGGCTGGCCGAACTGGAGGAGGCGGCCGAGTTCCACGTCATCTTCTACTCGTCAGGCCCGCCGGTCGAGATGCCGACGCGGCGGCTCGTACCGGCCACCGAACGGAACAAAGAACTGGCGTTCCTGTTCATCGACCGGGTTGTGGCAGGCGGCGAGACCGACCCCTCCAAGGCGCTGGAACGGGCCTTCGCATGCGGGCCCGAAGTCATCTACCTGCTGACCGACGGCGAGTTCGACCGGAGCATCGTGGACCTGGTCCGTCGGCTGAACACCAGCCGGGACGTTGCGGTCCACACGATCGGGTTCCTGTACAACCCGGGTCCGGCGCTGCGCGAGATCGCCGCCCAGAACAACGGGCGGTACAAGTTCGTGTCGGAGCAGGACCTGGCGCTTCTGGGGCGTTAGGACGCGGGCCGGTTGCAGGACCGCCCGTCGGCCGCAACGATTGGGGCCGCCCCTCGGCGGCAGCGGGCGGCGCATGAAGAGCGAGCGCTCCGCGCGGTGGCGGAGCGCTCGCGTCGTGTGTCACGGTTTGCCGTGTGGCTCAGCCGGCGGGTTTTTCCGTGGCCGGCTTCTCGGCGCCGGTCGGGGGCGTGGTGCCGCCCTCGGGGGGCGTGGTGGATTCGCCGGGCGTCGTCCCGGTGCCTTCGGGCGGCGTCTGGTCACCACCCCCCTCGGGGAGGACCAGCGGCCCCATTGCCTTGGGCCGGAGCCAGCGGACCTTGTCGACCTGGTAGTAGTCGTCGGTCCGGCTGAGGTCAACGGTGAAGATCATCGGCCCCTGCTTGAGCACCAGTTTGGGGCTATTGATGTTGCGGTCCAGGGCTTGCCAGAAGAGGCCGGCGTTGGCGGTCAGCAGTTGCCGCATGCCGAACGACTTCGGCTGGAGGAGCCTGGCCAGCCAGGTGTTCAGGGCCATCTGGGCGGCGCCGACGGGGCTCCAGAGGAACTGGCGGACGACGATGCCCTGGGGCTGGTCCTCGGTGGGCGCGACGCGGGTGCCGGAGGCGATCTCCAGGTAGAGGTTCTCGTCGAACGGCTCGGCCTTGTCGAGGTCGCTCAGGATCTCCTTGATGCGGGCCTCGACGAGGTCCTTGTGCGGCCCGAAGACGTCGTTCCAGATGCGGGCGGCCTCGGCGGTCACCTGCGCCGGCTGCATGGTTTCGGCGGTGCCGACCATCTTCTCGTGGAAGCGGTTCGAGTACTCCTTGTAGAGTTCCTCGAACTTCTCCTTGGTGGCCGACTCGCCGGACGAGGTCTTGCATCCGGACAAGGTCGCCAGCACGGGCACCAGCAGCAGGCAGAGTAGGGTTTTTTGCATTGCCATCTCCTGTCCTGTTCAAGATAAGGGCCCTGAAACCGGCCTCCAGGATACGGCACCGGTCGTGGGGCGTCAAGGCGTTCCCTCGTATCATCGGGGCGCAGGCGGGCGGAACTTGAGGCGCAACGCGCCGCGATTTTTTTGCAAACGGTCGCGCCGCTTATCCGTATTCTAGGGTGCATGGGCCGGCGAGGGCCTATGAAAAAGGGTCAGGGGCGCGGGACGTCATTGACAGCCCCATCCCCTGGGGCTTAAGATAGCCCCCCTTGGAACGGCCGGATGAAGGAGGTGTTCCGATGGCTCTCAGGTTCCGCTGCACGCATTGCGGCAAGCGGGTGACGGTGGAGGATGAGCCGGGCGCCGAGGTGGCCTGCCCGCATTGCAGCCAGGCGCTGACGGTCCCGGAGGACGCCCAGGCCATCGAGGATGAGGCGCCCGCCGAAGCCACCCCCGTCGAGGCCGGCGCGGCGCTCGCCGAGGCCGAGCCCGTGCCGCAGGACGAAGAGAAGGAAGAGCAGGAAGAGGAAACCGGCATGGACACGGTCATGGGCTGGTTGGCCCTGTACCTGCCCAGTTGGGGGACGAGCGTTGTCCTTCATGCCGCCGTCATTATCCTCGCCGCCTTCATGGTCTGGCAGCAGCAGACAATCCAGGCGCCGTTCCAGTGGACGAGCAACGTCATCGAGGATACCAAACTCAAGACGCAGAAGCGCCAGGAGGTCCAGAAGCAGGAGTCGCGCGGGAAACTTCGGCCGAACCCCAGCAGCATCGTCCGCCAGTGGACGCAGAACCCCGTGCCGGACGTCGCAACCAACCGCATGGAAGTGCTCAAGGTCATCGGCGTGGGCGGCGGCGGGAACGTCCTGGGCGGGTTCGAGGGCCTGGGCAAGGGCCGCGGCTTCTTCGGCGTCAGCGAGGTCGTGGCCCAGAAGATCGTCTACGTGGTGGACCGCTCCGGCTCGATGACCGACTCGATCGACTACGTGAAGTTCGAGTTGAAACGTTCCATCGGCGAACTGGGCGAGGATAGCGAGTTCCACGTCATCTTCTATTCGTCCGGCCCGCCGGTCGAGATGCCGACGCGGCGGCTCGTGCCGGCCACCGAACGCAACAAGGAACTGGCCTTCCAGTTCATCGACGGGATCATCGCCCAGGGCGAGACCGACCCCTCGAAGGCCCTGGACCGCGCCTTTGCCGTCGGCCCGGAACTGGTCTACCTGCTGACCGACGGCGAGTTCGACAAGGCCATCGTCGACCGCGTCGACCGGCTCAACGTCGGCGACAGCGTTACCCTCCACACCATCGGCTTCCTCTATCGGACCGGCGAGAAGGTGCTTAAAGAGATTGCCAAGAACAACAGTGGGAACTATAAGTTCGTATCCGAGGCCGACCTTGCGACACTGGCAGATTAACCTGACGCGTACGGCGATGCTGGCATCGGCCGTCCTGGCGCTGGCCTTGGCCGCTTCGGCCGAGGACCGGGTCCGCACGGCCGAGGGCATCGGCCAGAGGGGCGAGATCGAGGACGTCACCGAAGACGGTCTGCGGATGAAAATCAACGGCCGCAGGCTCGTCGTCCCCTTCACCGACATCCAGAGCATCTGGTCCGACGCCTACCCGCAACTCAAAGAGGCCGAGGAACTTTACGAGAAGGGCGTCGGCGGCGATGCCGACGCCATGAAGAAGGCCGCCAAACTTTACGACGGCCTCCTCACCAAGGGGGCGCCGGCCTGGCTCCGCACCGTCGTCCAGTGGCGGATGTACAGCGTGTATGCCACCTCGGGCCTGGTCCAGAAGGCTCTGGACGCGTACCTCTCGATGGCCAAGCAGAGCCCGAAACTCGTAACGGACCTGGCATTGCCCGCGCCGGCGGCCGACCAGCACGAGGTCAACCGCAGGATGCTGGCCCAAGTCGAGAAGGTGCTGGAGACGGCCGGCAACGCCCCGTACGCCGACGCGCTGCGGAACTTCCGCGTCTCGCTCATGCTGCTGGAGGGCGACCCGAAAGACATCCTGGCCGGCGGCATCCTCGATAAACCGCTTGCCAGCACCGACGCCGGAGTCCGGCAATCCGCGATGTTCAAGAAGATGGACCTGCTGACGGCCCTGGGGCGGGACCAGGAGGCGTCCGCCTGGTTCGAGAAGATCAAGACGTCGGAGCCGGAAGCGGATCCGGCCGAGATGGCGTACTGGAAGGGCCGGATCCTGGAGAAGCAGGGCCAGCCCATCGACGCCGCCCTGGCGTTCATGCGGCTGCCCGTCCTCTATCCGCGCCTGAACGTCCAGCGGACCGCCGACGCACTGTGGCGGGCCGGCAAGGCGCTGGAAGCCGCCGAGGCCCCCAAGAACGAGGCGCAAGCGGTCTACCAGGAAGCGGTAAGCGATTACGCCGGCACAACGGGGGCGGAACGGGCCCGGCGCGAACTGGCACGTCTCGGGGCGGAGTAGCCCCGGATGAAGCAAAGGATCGGGGGATCCACGAACGTCGGTTTCAGGGGACATGCGATGAACAAGGAGTTCAGGCACATGCATGCGAGAAGGGCGGTCATCCTGGCGGTGGTCATGGCGGCTATCGTCGCCTGTGCATGGGGCACGGCCCGTGCGGCCGAAGCGCCGACGACCCAGACCCGAACGGTCTTCGACATCATGTACGTCGCGACCTTCGGAAAGGATCGGTTCAACTTCGTCGGCTTCATGGACATGATGGTGATCTACCTGTGCTCGATCGCCTCAGTGGCGCTGATTATCGAGCACGCCATCACCATCCGCCGGACGATCATCGTGCCGGAACTGTCCGTCGCCCAGATCAAGACCATGTTCGATGAACGGCGGTTCCGCGAGGCGCTGGAGTTCTGCCAGAACGACCCGTCGTTCGTCTCCGGCGTGATTCACGCGGGCCTGATCGAGGCGGCCAACGGCTACGAGGCCATGGAAAACGCCATGCAGGACGCCGCCGACGAACGCACCGCCCGCCTGTTCCGCAAGATCGAGTGGCTGAACCTCCTCGGGAACCTCGCCCCGATGCTCGGCCTCTTGGGTACGGTGTGGGGCATGATCATGGCGTTCGGCGAGATCGAGGCGAAGGGCGGCAAGGCGAACCCGTCCGACCTGGCCGGCGGTATTCTGGTGGCCCTGTTCTCGACGTTCATGGGCCTGGTGGTGGCCATTCCGGCCCTGGCGGGGTACGGCATCTTCCGCAGCCGCATCGAGCAGATGTCGATGGAAGCCGCCCTGGTGGCCGAGGAACTCCTGGCCAACTTCAAGCCGTCGGCCGGAGAGTAACCGCGGGTGGTCCGGCCCAGGGCACCGTCGCCCCGGGTTCGGCGCGCCCGGAAAGGAGCAGGTTATGCATCGCAAGGTCCGGCGGAAGAGTTCCGCTTCGGGGGCCGTCAGTTTCAACATGACCCCCATGATCGACTGCGTCTTCCAGTTGATTATCTTCTTCGTCTTGACCAGCCAGTTCATCCAGTTGCAGATCGAGCAGGTCACGCTGCCGCTCTCCTTTGCGGCCAAGCCCAAGGACGTGTCCGAGTACCTCAACGTGGTCATCAACCTGGTCGACGAAGACGACCCGAAGTGCATGGTGCTTGGCCAGCAGGTGGATTACCGCGTCATCGAGGGCGACAACGAACTGTCGCGGCTGCTGAAGGACCGCAAGCAAGACGCCGGCGAGGGCAAGCCCCTCAACGTCATCCTCCGGGCCGACGCCCTGATCCCGTACGAGGCCGTCGCCAGCGTCATGTTGGCCGCCGGACGGGCAGAGATTGAGGGGTGGTGGATCACGACCGAAATCAAGGACATGGACGAGGTCCTGAAAGACTGAGTCCCATGGCACGCAGCCGTCCGCGCGCCGCCCCAAGGGGCGTGCGCCGAGGGGTGAGGTAAGGAACGTCACATGCCCAAGGTGAGAATGCCCAAGCAGCCCGCCAAGATTCAACTGCCGATGACCCCCATGATCGACATCATCTTCCAGTTGCTCATCTTCTTCCTGCTGATGCCCAACCAGCAGGCCGGCGAGGGGTACCTGACGACCAATCTGCCCCGGACCTCCGGGCCGGTGGCGGGCAAAGAGCAGAAAGACGTCAAGCGCGTCAAGATCGAACTCCAGGTGCCCGAAAACGACGACAAGGGCGTCGTCATTGTGCTGAACGAGAGCCAGACCTTCGGCCGGAACTTCGAGGGGCTTCTGGCGGCCCTTCAAGGGCTTCAGGAGCGCGGCCTGCCGCCCGATCACCCCGTCCTGATCTCGCCGTGGATGTCCTGCCGGCACAAGTGGGTCGTCCGGGCGTTCGACATGGCGGTCGCCGCGCGATTTACCAACATCCACTTTGCCGTGCCGTATATCTAGGGCCCGCGCCGGACCCGGCGCCGGCCCCAAGGGGCGCCGCGATGAAAGGAAGAGGACAAGTCGGCACCAATGGGAGACTGCGGGGGTACATGACCCCCATGATCGACATCGTCTTCCTGCTGCTGATCTTCTTCCTGCTCTCGCCCAGCGACGACCCCGGCCAGGCGTATCTGACAACGAACCTGCCAAACCTGGGGCAGAGCGGGCTGCCAGGCGACGACATCTATCTGGCGGTCGAGATCGAACTCCAGGTGCCCGAGGCGAATACCAGGGACGTTGTCATCGTCCTGAAGGATGGGCGCTGCTTTGGACGGAACTTCGAGGGTCTCATGGCGGCCCTGGCGGACATGAGGGCGCGAGGCCTCCCGGCCGACCACCCGGTTCTTATCCGTCCGTGGATGGCCTGCCGGCACCAGTGGGTCGTCCGGGCGTTCGACACGGCCGTGGCGGCACGCTTCGAAAACGTGCATTTCGCCGTGCCGTACCTCTAGGCGGCGCCGCCGGACGAGGGGCGATGAACGCGGGGGGCAGGCAAGAAAGCGAACGGAACAGGCCGTGATGCGAAGGTTACCCACACGCGGATTGCTCATGATGCTGGCGGTGGTGCTGGCGGCCGGAAGTGCCGCATGGGCCGCCCCGGCCGATGAGTTCTTCAAGGGCCTGGAGCAGCGGGGCCTGAAGACGTTGACCGAGGCCTATCTGCGCCAGCAGGGTGAACAACTCACCACGGAAGGGCCCCAGGCAGGTATGCCCGGCGACCGGCAGATGGCCCTGGCGCAATTGGCCATCCAGCAGGTCCGCCTCGCCGAGAACATGGCCGCGCGCGACGAGGCCTACAAGCAGGCCCGCGGGTTCTACGAGCAGGCCATCGCCGAACGCGAGAAGGCCCTCAAGGCCCTCCCGCCCGACGAGTTGGAGAAGCGCAATGACGCCCGTTTCAACCTCCTTCGCGCCCGGCTCGAACTGGCCAACATGGTCTTCCAGCAGTGGGTCAAGATTGACCTCGACCTGCTCGAGGCCGGCCAGGGTTTCGGCGGCGACCGGCCGCGCGTCATCCAGTTGCTGAGCCTGGCGACCGACGCCTACGACGCCACCATCCGGGATTGCGAGGAGTGGCTGTCGGCCCTGGCCATGCTCCCCGGCGAGGGCAACCAGCGCTTCGCCATGCTGGGTAAGCGGCGCGAAGTCGCCAACAAAATGAAGGAGGCGAAGTACTACAACGCCTGGGCCCAGTATTACTACGGCTGGATGCTGCCCAAGGACTACAAACCCAAGAAGGGGCAGCGGGCGCGCAACCAGATCCTCAACGACGCCATCACCGCCTTCATGCCCTCCACCGACGAGGCCGACCGCGTCTCCGCCAAATGGTACGCCATGCTCGGCGTGGCGATGGCGTACCGCGAACTCGGCCAGTACCCGAAGGCGGTCCAGCAACTGGCCAAGGTCGCCCCGCCGCCCGAAAGCAAGAACGCTTCCCGCGACGAGTCCTGGAAACTGGACGTCCGCATCCGTAAGGCCTACGAGGAGGCCCTGACGCACCTGGCGATGGGCGACCCTGTCAAGGCCCGCCAGACGGTCGAGCAGGCCCGCAAGCAGTTCAAGGACGCCCTGGACCAGAACCTCTACGGCCTGTCGATGCCCATTGTCGAGGCGGTCACTTACATCAAGGAGGGCAAGGACAAGAACCAGAAGGGCCTGGAGGACAAGGGCGTCGCCATCCTCAAGAAGATCCACCAGCGCGACAACCCCTGGCCGATCGTCGTCCAGGGGGTCATGGAGGGTCTGGTCGGCGAGACCCCCACCGACGAACTCGACCCGTTCCAGATCTGGATCAAGGCCAACGACACCATGGCCGCCGCCCAGAAGACGGAAGACACCAAGCAGATGAAAAAGGCCGCCGACCTCTTCAAGGCCTACGCCCTCAAGGTCGGCCCCCAGGATCCGAAGTACCCGACGGCCCTGTACACCCGGGCGGCGGCGCTCGTGCAGGTCGGCGAGAAGGTGGAGGCCGCCAAACTCTTCCGCGAGGTCGCCGACAAGTTCCCCGACTACAAGTACGCCCCCGCCGCCGCCAAGTACGCCGTCAGTTTCGCCGGCCAGGCGTACGAGAAGACCAGGACCGATGAAAACCGCCAGGCCTACGAGGACATCCTTCGCTGGTTCATCTCGAAATACCTCGAAAGCGACCCCGACGCCCAGTACTTCTACGCCCTGGTCATGTACCGGGGCGAGAGGTTCCTCGACGCCGCCGACGCCTTCGCCCGCGTGCCCGAGAAGGCCGAGCACTTCCCCGACTCGAAGTTCTGGGTCGCCCTCTGCCGCCTCGAGCACTTCCGCAACAAGATCCTGGCCTCCGGCGACAAGAACCTCATCATCAGCGGCGCCCGCGAGGTCGCCCAACGCCTCATGCAGTACGCCCAGTACGCCTTCCAGGCGCAGAATAATCCGGACATCTCAAAAGCAACAAAGCAGCAACTGTTCGACTGGGCCCAGGCCGCCTACATCAACGCCGCCGACGTCTACCTATACCAGGAGGTGTCGCTGCCGGCCGACGCCCTGCCCATCCTCCTGGACATGGAGAAGAAGTTCCAGTTGTCGAAGGACGCGCTCGGCCGGGTCGTGAAACTCAAGATTGACGCCTACCAGAAGAGCGGCCAACTCGACAAGGCCCAGAAGGAACTCGACCAATTGCTCGCCGTCGCCGACCCGAAGGACGTCGGACCTGTCCTCCGAGGGCTGTTCGGCGCCACCATCGACGACGTGCGCGAACTGATCAAGCGCGGCCAGAAGGAGTTGGCCGCCACCAAGGTCGACCAGGCCAAGAAACTGGGCGACCGGTTCCGCGAGTGGCTCCAGAACTCGAACCTGCCCACGAAGAACGTCGAAATCGAGAACACCCGGTACGACCTCGCCGAACTCTACCTGGCTGTCGGCAATTACACCGCCGCCCTCCAGATCTACCAGGAAATCGCCGGTCCCAAGCCGCACGGAAAACCCGCCGACGCCGGCGACGATTGGCTCATGAGAGAGGACTGCGTCTACGGCCAGGCCCGGGCCTTCGAGGGCATGGGCGAACAGGCCTCCGACCCCACCCAGGCCAAGCAGCACTTCGAGGCCGCGCTCGACCGCTGGCGCGTCCTCCTTCAGGTCGAGGGCATGGACCCCCAGGCCCGGTGGGAACGCGAGTACCACCTCAACTACGGCAAGTTCAAACTCGGCGAGGTGGAGGAGGTTCGCAAGTACCTCAACGCGGCGGTCCTTATGACCGACGGACCCCTGGGGGGCAACGACGCCGCCCTCGTGAAGAAGTACCGCGAACTCCAGGCCGCTGTCGGCGGCTGAACCGACAACGTTCCCTTCCGCGCGGCCCGTACGCGCCGCGCTCCTTCCGGCGGATCATCCCCGGCTCCGTTTACGCTGACGTTGCCTTGACGCGATCTTCCTGGGACATCGCCGCCAGCCTTTCGACCTCCTTGACGTCCAGGCCCAGGCCCTTGGCGACCCGCCGGCCGTAGTCCGGGTCGGCCTTGAAGAAGAGGGCCGCCTGGCGCAGTTGGATGCGCTCCTGCGCCTTGCCCAGGTGCGCCACGATGTTGCCGACCAGGTGCTCGCGGTCCGTGTCGCTCATGACGTGCCGGAAGAGTTCGCCGGCCTGGACGAAATCGTCGTCGGTGACCTCCTGCGGGTGCCGGGCGGCCTGACCTTCCAGGTCGATCGGCGGCTCGGCGAAAGCGAGGTCGGGGCCGGGTCCGCCCATGGAGTTGGGCCAGTAGTTCGGCCCGCCGCCGCTGTTATCGTCCAGCCGCATGGTCCCGTCCCGTTGGTAGTTGCTGGCCGTGCAGGCTCGCGGCGCGTTGATGGGCAGAAGTTGGTAGTTGGACCCCAGGCGGTACAGGTGCGCATCGTGGTAGGAGATGATCCGCGCCTGGAGCATCTTGTCGGGCGAGGGCCCGATGCCCGGCACAAAGTTACCCGGGCTGAACGCCGCCTGTTCCACCTCGGCGAAGTAGTTGGCCACGTTGCGGTTGAGCGTCATCCGCCCGATATCGACGAGCGGGTAGTCCTTGTGCGGCCAAACCTTCGTGATATCGAAGATATTCCATCGGTAGGTTTTGGCGTCCTTGGCGGGCATGATCTGCACGCAGACGCGCCAGGAGGGGAACTCGCCCTTGGCGATGGCGTTGTGCAGGTCCTTCGTGGCGTGGTCGGGATCCTCGCCGGCGAGACTCGACGCCTCCTCACGCGTGAGGTTCTGGATCCCCTGCTCGGTCTTGAAGTGGTACTGGACCCACACGTACTCGCCCTTGGCGTTGGTCCACTTGAACGTGTGGCTGCTGTAACCGTTCATGTGGCGGTAGGAGCGGGGCGTGCCGCGGTCCGAAAAAAGGATCGTGACCTGGTGGATCGATTCGGGCGTCAGGGAGAGGAAGTCCCAGAACATGTCGGGATCGGGGGCATTCGTGGCCGGGTTGCGCTTCTGGGTGTGGATGAAGTCGGGGAATTTCAGGGGGTCGCGGATGAAGAAGACCGGCGTGTTGTTGCCGGTCATGTCGTAGTTGCCTTCCTCCGTGTAGAACTTCACCGCAAAGCCGCGCGGGTCCCGGGCGGCGTCGGCCGAGCCCTTCTCTCCGCCCACCGTCGAGAACCGGACAAAGACCTCGGTCTTCTTGCCCGCCTGGGAAAGGAACCTGGCCCGGGTGTACTGGCTCATGTCGGCCGTGCACTCGAACACGCCGTGGGCCCCGGTCCCCTTGGCGTGCACGACGCGCTCGGGGATGCGCTCGCGGTTGAAGTGGGCGAGTTTCTCCATCAGGTGCACGTCCTGCATCAGGGCCGGCCCGCGCGGCCCGGCGGTCAGCGTCTGCTGGTCGTTGTCGACCGGCATCCCTGAGGCAGTGGTCAACCTCTTCTTCTTGTCTGCCATGGCGGATCTCCTTGTTCCGGGAACCTTCCTATATCGTAAGCGTTCCTATTCAAAAGGCAAGAAGAAACAAAACCGCCCCGGCGCTACCTCGGTCTGGCCCTCGGGCCGATGCAGGCCGAGCAGACACCCCGGACCTGCACGTGGGCAGACCCGATACGACCGAAGGCCTTGACGGACCTGGGAATCGACAAGTCATCCAGCGCCTCGCTGTGGAAGTCTTTCACCGAGCCGCACTTCGTGCACACGAAGTGGTGGTGCCGTTTGGTGTTGGCGTCGTAGCGGGCCGGGCCGCCCAGCACCGCGGTCCTGCGGATGAGGCCTTGGTCCTCCAGCGACGCCAGGGTCCGGTAGACCGTGTCCCGCGACACGGCCGGCACGCGCTTGACCACGCGCTGGTAGACCGTTTCGGCGTCGGGGTGCTCGTCGCTGGCGGCGAGTTCGCGGAAGATCTCCATCCGCTGGTGGGTGGCTCGGAGCCCCTTTCGGCGGAACGTGTCGGCAAACACGCCAAGGCGTCGCTGGAGTTCTGACTTCGGAACGGCCACCCCACGATCTCCAATAAGACCGATTACGATGTAGGAATCATAGCCACAGCGGGCGGGCCTGTCAACTGCCTGTTCCGACAAGGCGGCCGGTCTCCGGGCCTGTCCGCGCTTGTCGCCGCGCCGCCTCCTCCTCTATAATGCCGCGCCATGAGCGACGCCATGAACGATGTCCGCGCCCACCTCACCGTCTATGGCTGCCAGATGAATCGGCTCGACGCTGAACTGGTCGCCGAACGCCTCCGCCGAAGCGGCGCCCGCATCGTCGCCGACTCCGCGGCCGCCAACGTCCTCCTGTTTCTGACCTGCTCCGTCCGGGCCCATGCCGAGGACCGCCTCTTCTCCAACATCGGGGCCCTGGGAGCCCGCAAGCGGCGTGAGCCGGACCTCGTGATTGGCGTCCTCGGCTGCACCGCCCAGCAGTACGGCGAGGACCTCCGCCGCAAGGCACCGCTCGTGGATGTGGTCTGCGGCCCCGGTCGCCTGGCCGACCTGCCCGCGCTGCTGGAGCGGGCCCGCCGGGGCCAGCCGGCCGCGGCCCTCGACCCCCGGCGCACGCCGGCCGGGGCGGGCGGCTTCGACGCCTCCGACCGCGCCCTGGATGACCTGGAACTCGGGCGCCCGCTTGGCGGCCCGTCGCCCGGCCACGCCTACGTCACCGTGATGCGGGGGTGCGACAACTTCTGCGCCTATTGCGTGGTGCCGCAGGTCCGCGGACCGGAGCGGAGCCGGCCGCCGTCGGTCGTTCTGGCCGAGGTCTGCGGCCTCGGCGACGCCGGCGCCCGGCGCGTGACCCTTCTCGGCCAGGCGGTCAACAAGTACGAGGCCGAGGAGAACGGCCGGCGGTGGGACCTGGCCGACCTCCTCGCCGCCACCGCCGAGATGCCGGGCCTCGCGCGCCTGGAGTTTATCACCAACCATCCCCGGCACGTGACCGAGCGCCTGGCCGCCGTCTTCCGTGACGTGCCCGCCGTCGCCCCGTACCTGCACATGCCTGCCCAGGCGGGGTCCGACGCCGTGCTCGCCCGGATGAAGCGTGGCTACACGGCGCGCGAGTACGAGGGACGCGTGGCGATGATCCGTCAGGCCCGGCCCGACGTGGCCGTTGCCTCCGATTTCATCGTGGGGTTTCCGGGCGAGACCGAGGCCGACTTCGACGCCACGTGCGACATGGTGCGGCGGCTGCGCTTCTCGGGGGCGTTCGTGTTCAAGTATTCGCCCCGGCCGGGCACGTACGCCGCGGCGCATTACGAGGACGATGTGCCGGCGCGCGAGAAACGCCGGCGCAACCAGGTCCTGCTGGACCTGGTCCAGGGAATCGCGCTGGAGGACAACCGGGCGCTGGTCGGCAAAACGGTCCCGGCGTTCGTGGAAGGGCCGAGCCCGCACCCGCATTTGGACGTGGACGCTGAAGAGCCGGCGCGCGGTGAGGATTTCCCGCGCGGCCCGTACGGGCCGCGCCGTCGAGCGGAGGGAAACTCGGGCGTGGTGCAACTTCGCGCCCGGACGCCGCACAACCGCATCGTCGTCTTCGACGGACCGGCCGACCTGGCGGGCTGCATCGTGCCCGTGCGAATCGTGCGGGCCTCGGCCCTGACGCTGTTCGGGGAACGCGTGACGGCCGGTTGAGGCCTTACGGCCGGGGGCGTTCGCCCATGCGTTCGACCCAATCGCCGAGCAGGCCCTTGAAGAATTCGATCGCCTGCGGGTCCTGGGCGTTCCCGCCCAGCGGATGGGTCCCAAGGGCCGCCCCGCCCAGGGCGTAGTATCCGATGGCGCAGCCGCCGAAGGCGACCGCGCCGACCGCCAGACCGCCCATCGCCAGCAGTCCGACCGATACGCCCGCGAAGGCCACCAGCCCCAGGGCCAGCCCGCCCAGGCACAGGCCGCCGAAGGCCAGCCCGCCTATCGCCACCACGCCGACCGCGATCGGCCCGATGGCGATGATGCCCTTGGCGACGCGCGGCTTGCCGGTCGTCGGGTCCCACGCCAGGCCGTACACGATATGGACCAGCGGCAGGCCGAAGTACGTCGTCTCGGACCGGTACTCCCAGCACAGGGGGCCGCCGCCGATGGGGTGCCCGCAGTTCGGGCACATCTTGGCCTTTTCGCTGATGGCGTGACCGCACTCGGGACATTCGACCAGGGCCATGACGTGTCTCCGACGGGCGTCACTCGCCCCGTTTTGCCCGTCTCGCCCGGCCCGGCAGGCTGAAGACGACCCCGGACGCGAGCAGGCACACCCCGGTCGCCAGCGCCCCCAGGCGCCACGGCCGGTCGGCCCACGGGGCCAGCATCGCCACAACCGGTGCCACCTGCCAATGCAGCGTCTCGTCGGCGGGTCGGTCGGTCTTGCCGGCGGAGGGGGCGGGCAGGGCGACCTCGCCCGGCCGGACGATCTTCAGGTCGTGCCGCACCACCCGCTCGGCGTAAGCCGGGTCCGACTCCAGCGCCTGCGCCGCCGCGGTCAGCTGGTCGCGGGTGCGGCGGAGGGCCTCGACCTCGGCCTCCATGACCACGCAGTGATGTTCGATGGCCACGCGGCGCCGGGCCTCCGGCCCGAGCACCGCCAGGGCCACCAAGGCCACGCCCACCGCGCACATCGGCCAGTACACCCAGGGGCTGCCGAACACCCGCGAGAACAGGTCCGCCCCGGCTACGCGTTCCGCCACGCCGTGCCTCCGTAGATGGCTGAGTCGCCCAGGTCCGCCTCGATCCGAAGCAGCCGGTTGTACTTGGCCACGCGTTCGCCCCGGCACGGGGCGCCCGTCTTGATCTGGCCGCAGCCGATGGCCACGGCCAGGTCGGCGATGGTCGTGTCCTCGGTCTCGCCGGAGCGGTGGCTGACGACGGCCGTGTAGCCGGCGCGGTGCGCGGTCTCGACGGCCGCGAGCGTTTCGGTCAACGTCCCCACCTGATTGACCTTGACGAGGAGGCTGTTGGCGGCGCCCTCCTCGATGCCGCGGGCCAACCGTTGCGTGTTCGTGACGAAGAGGTCGTCGCCAACGAGTTGGACACGCTCGCCCAGCCGTTCGGTCAGCCGCTGCCAGCCGTCCCAGTCGTCCTGCGCCAGGCCGTCCTCGATGCTGATAAGCGGATAGCGGTCGGTCCAGTCGGCCAGGAGGTCGATCATGTCGTCAGCCGAGAGTTCGCGGTTTTCGCTTGCCAGTTTGTACGTGCCGTCCGCGTAGAACTCGCTGGCGGCGGCGTCGATCGTAAGGGCCAGGTCGGCCCCCGGCTCGAAGCCGGCCTTCTCGATGGCCTCGATCACCAGCCTTAGCGCCTCTTCGTTGCCCTCGGCCAGCGGCGGGGCGAAGCCGCCCTCGTCGCCCACGCCTGTCGGGTAGTTCTTCTTCGCCAGGACGCCCTTCAGGGTGTGGTACGTTTCGGCGACCATCCGCAGCCCCTCGGCCAGCGATGGCGCGCCCACCGGCATGACCATGACTTCCTGGAAGTCGATGTTCCAGCCGGCGTGAGCCCCGCCGTTCAGGATATTTGCCATCGGCACGGGCAGCGTCCGGGCCGTCGGCCCGCCCAGGTAGCGGTAGAGCGGCAGGCCGGCCTGGCGGGCGGCGGCATGGGCCGTGGCCAGGCTGACCGCGAGGATGGCGTTGGCCCCCAGGTTCGTCTTGTTGGGCGTCCCGTCGAGCGCGATGAGCGTTTCGTCCAGCGCCGCCTGGTTCCGCGCGTCCATCCCCTCGACCTTGGGGCCGATGAGCATCTCGACGTTCTTGACGGCCTTGGTGACGCCCTTGCCGAGGTAGCGTTTCGGGTCGCGGTCGCGGAGTTCGATGGCCTCGTGCTCGCCGGTCGAGGCGCCGCTGGGGACGGCCGCCCGGCCCACGGCGCCGCCGGCGAGTTCCACCTCGGCCTCGACGGTGGGCGTGGCGCGCGAGTCGAGAATCTCGCGGGCGCGGACGCGGCGAATGGCAAACGGTGTCACGGCACAGGTTCCCCGCGGAGGCTGGGCGGCGTCCCCTCGCTCGAAGGTGGACTCGCCTTTTTATCGGACGTTTCGGCGGTCCCACTTGACCGCAAGCCGACGCCGCGTGCAACGTTTTTTGCCGCGCCGGTGGCTGCTTGTGTGGCCCGGCCGGCTTGCCCGGCCGGGGAAGCCGGCCGTACCCTCCCGGCTGGACAAGCCAGCCGGGCCACACGGCGCCGGTGCGAATCGTGCGACACTCGCCGTGCGCCGGCCCGTTTAATCTGGCGAACATATCGCGAATCCAGCAGAGGAGGGCGCCATGAGTTTGCGGACAACGCGCATGCTGAGCCTCGGTCTCGTCGTCGCGGCGGTTATCTGGGCGTCGGCCGCGCCGGCTGCCCAGGCGGTCGACGCGCCCGGCGCACAAGATATCCTGAAGACTCTTCGCAAGGGCCACCCCCGCGTCCTGCTCACGCCCGAGTCGCTGGCGGCCCTGCGCGCCGAGGTTCAGCCCGGCGGGCCGCGGCACGAGGTGTTCCAGGGCGTCCGCCGCGCCGCCGACGGCCTGCTGCGGGAGAAGCGGACGGTCGAGTACAAGATCGTCGGGCCCCGGCTGCTGACGCAGAGCCGCCGGTGCCTCGACCGCGTCCAGACGCTCGCCCTCGTCCATCTCGTCACCGGCGAAGCGAAGTACGCCGAGCGGGCCTGGAAGGAACTGGAGGCGGCCGCGGCCTTCAAGGACTGGAACCCGTCGCACTTCCTTGATACGGCCGAGATGTCGTGCGCGTTCGGCATCGGCTACGACTGGCTCTACGCGTGGATGGACGAGGCGAAGCGGCGGACCGTCCGGGAGGCGCTCCTGGAGAAGGGCCTGGCGCGCGGCCTGGAGGCGTACCGCGGTCAGGCGCGGTGGGGCTGGTGGACGCGGGCCCATCACAACTGGAGCCAGGTGTGCAACGGCGGCCTGGCGGTGGGCGCCCTGGCCGTGGCCGACGAGGCGCCCGAGGCCTCGGCCGAGATTCTCACCTCGGGCCTGATGGCGGTCCAGGGCGCGATGGGCAACTTCGGCCCCGACGGCTCCTGGAACGAAGGCCCCGGCTACTGGGGGTACACGCTTCGCTATACGTCGTACTACATGGCGGCGCTTCAGTCGGCGCTGGGCACGATGCACAACCTGGAGAAGGCGCCGGGCCTCTCGGAGGCCGGCACGTTCCGGCTCTACTTCGTCGGGCCGACGAACCGCACGTTCAACTTCGCCGATGCCAGCGACGGGGCCGGGTCGCACCCGTCCATGTTCTGGCTGGCCCGCGTCTTCGACCGGTCCGTGTACGCCTGGCACCACTGGCAGCGTCTGCGGGGGGAGCCCGACCCGCTGGACGTCGTCTGGCACGTTCCTGAGGGGCAGAACCCCCAGGCCGCCGGCCTGCCGCTGCACAAACATTTCCGTGGCGACCACGTCGTCTTCTTCCGCAGCGCCTGGGAGGACCCGGACGCCCTGTGGGCAGGGTTCAAGGGTGGCAACAACCGGGCCAACCACAGTCACCTGGACCTGGGCTCGTTCGTCCTCGACGCCTTGGGCGTCCGCTGGGCCGAAGACCTCGGCGGCGACGACTACAACCTGCCCGCTTACTTCGGGAACAAGCGGTGGACGTACTATCGCCTGCGGACCGAGTCGCACAACACGCTCGTGATCGACGACGAGAACCAGTCGCCGAAGGCCGAGGCGCCCGTCACGCACTTCCGCGGCGACGCCGCCGACGCCCGCGCCGTCGTCGACCTATCGGCGGCGTACCCGATGTGCGAACGGGTCCGCCGCGGTATGGCGATGCTTGGCCGGCGCGTCGTCCTGGTGCAGGACGAGATCGAGGCGAAGAAGGAGGTCGAGGTCGTCTGGGGCATGGTCACCCGCGCCACCCCCAAGGTCGACGGCGCCCGCGTGGTCCTCGAGCACAAGGGCAAACGCCTGTATGGCCGCGTGCTGGCGCCGGAGGGGGCGCGGTTCGAGACGGTCTCGGCCAACCCGCCCAAGCCCGAGCGCCAGCAGCCGGACGCGACGAAACTCGTCGTCCGCCTGCCGGGCAA
>JADHXV010000024.1 GCA_016782785.1 Planctomycetota bacterium
GGTGATGGGGGTGGTCATTCTGCCTCTTGCGGGCTTGGCCATCTTCTTCCGCCATGAGATAGGTATGGTGGTGTTCGGCCCCGGCGAGCCGACCAGCGGAACTCGATTGACGTACGAGTGCGAGCCGCTTGAGGGAGCGGCAAGCCTGAACTTGGGCATGGTTTGCGATGTGCTCCGACAGCGTTTCGATTCAGCGGAGTGCAGGGGCTGTGTGGTCAGACCGGCGGCTGCCGGTGGCATCGAGGTGCTTTTGCCCATCGATGCCGACGTGGCAAGTGCCAAGCGATTGGCCTCCAGCCCCGGGCTTCTGGAGTTTCGGTTCATGGTGGATCGCATGCGGGATGGGGACAAGGCAAGTTTCGAGGAAATCACGCGCCGAAAACGGGCCGGACAAGACCCCGACGACCCGCGCTTCAAGTGGTATCCTCTCAGGAGGGGCTGGGACTGGTACAAGCAGGGTCTCCTGGACGCCTGGAACTTCGTCTATGGAGTCGATGAGGAAACCCAGGCTGTCGAGGCCTTGGTGGACGTTTCAGACGGCCAGGACGTGACCGGCAAGGACCTGAGCAGCGCGGGTGCCTTCATGCAGGACGGCGAGCCGATTATTGTGTTCGACCTGAAACCCGAGGCGCACACGCGTATGTCCCGGCTGACCGGGCCGGAGATGAAGGACCGGCAGTTGGCCATCATCCTGGACGGCGTCATCCAGTCGGCCCCGGTTCTGAGGGCCACCCTCTCGACAGGCGGCATTATCGAAGGGTACCGGGACAAAATGCGCGAGCGTGACGACGTAGTAGCGATCCTGAACGCCGGCTGCCTTGATGCCAGGCTTCGACTCGTGGGCGAAGAGTCCTTCGGGTCAGTTCCTTCGGCACCGTAAGCCGTGGCCCCCGGGCCGCACGCCGAGGGGCTGTGGATCGGCCGAGGCCGAGTGGGAGAGAATTGGCGCGGTGACCCGCGCCTGTACCAGGTCATGCACCTGACGGAATCGAGATCGCAATGAGCCGATGGGTTTACTGGGTCAGTCTGGCTGTTATCGCCCTGATGGTGGTGGTCTATCCGGGCTGGCTTATCCTCAGCGAGAAGCATGAGGGCGAGCCGGTGCTGGATTTCCTGCAGGCCCGCCTCTTTAAATTGGGCATCGACCTTCAGGGCGGCACCAGCCTGATTTACGAACTCCGCGCGCCCGACGGCGGCACGCCTCCGGCCGCCACGGAGGCCAAGCCCGTCATCACGAACCGCATCGACCCCCAGGGCACGCAGGGGTTCACCGTCCGGCCCATCGGGGCGCACCGGCTGGAGATCGTCCTGCCGGGCAGGCGGACGCGGGTGGTGATCGAGCAGGAGGCCGTGACGGCCGAGATGCTCGACGCGGCCGTCGCCGCCGCCGGCCGACAGGACCGAGCCGCCACGGCCGACGCCATCCAGGCCGGCCGCGACGCCCTGCTCGCGGGAACCCGGCTGCGGGTCCGCATGAGGCCGCCGCTCTATCTCGACGTCATCGAGAACCGTCTCGGCGACAAGGTCCGCGGCCTGCCGCCCCAGGACCGCGTGCCGATGGCCGTCGTCGGCCTCGAACCCGGCAAAGACCCCTGGGAAACCGTGGCCATCTACCTGGCCGTCCCGCTCACCGACACCGACGCGCTGAACCGCTGGCGCGACCTCGTGACGGACGCACTCGGCACCCAGCGCGACGTGGACAAGGTCAAGCGCCTCGTGGGCCAGGCCGGGTTCCTGGAATTCCGCATCATGGCCGACCGCCTGGCCGACCGCGACCGCGCCAACTTCGAACGCATCGTCCGCAGCAAACAGGCCGGCCAGCCCCCCGACGACCCGCGCTTCAAGTGGTATCCCCTCAAGAAGGGCTGGGACTGGTACAAGCAGGGCAACCTGGACGCCTGGAATTTCGTCTACACGGTCGACGAAGAGACCAAGACCGTCGAGGCCCTGGTCGACGTCTCCGACGGCCAGGACGTGACCGGCAAGGACCTGAGCCGCGCGGGAGGCTCGACCCAGGACGGCGCCCCGATCGTCGTCTTCAGCCTCAAGGCCGAGGCCGGCGCCCGCATGGCCCGCCTGACGCGGCCGGAGATGAAAGACCGCCAGATGGCCATCATCCTGGACGGCACCATCCAGTCGGCCCCGGTCCTGAGGGCCACCCTTTCCTCCGGCGGCATCATCGAGGGGTACCGCAACAGACAGCGTGAACGCGACGAGGTCGTCACGATCCTGAACTCCGGCCAACTGGCCGCCAGCCTCGGCAACCCGGTCACCGAGCGGACCGTGGGGCCGGAACTCGGGGCCGACAACATCCACCGCGGGTTCGTGGCCAGCATCATCGGCTTCAGCCTCGTCATCGTCTTCATTCTCATCTATTACCGGTTTGCCGGCATCGTGGCCGACGTCGCGCTGGTCCTGAACCTCGTCCTGATCGTCTGCATCATGTCGGTGGTGCGGCAGGCGTGGACGCTGCCCGGTATCGCGGGCCTGGTGCTGTCGCTGTCGATGGCCATCGACGCCAACGTCCTCATCTTCGAGCGCCTGCGCGAGGAAAGGGGCAAGGAGGGCAGCCTGTCGTTCGCCATCCGCAAGGCGTACCAGCAGGCGTTCCGGACCATCTTCGACGCCAACCTGACGACGCTCATCCCGGCGTTCGTGCTCCTGTGGCCGGGGCTCTCGACCGAAGAGGTCAAGGGCTTCGCCGTCGTCATGATCATCGGCATCATGGTCAGCATGTTCACGGCGGTGGTGGTGTCGCGCATCATCTTCGAGACGGCCGTGCGATGGGGCGTCATCCGCGACGTCGGCATGTTCGCGCTGTTCACGCACCCCAAGATCCGGTGGATGCGCTTCGCCCGGCCGGCGCTGGTGGTCTCGGGCGCGGCCGCCGCCCTGGGGCTGATCCTGTTCGTTTCGCGCGGCGATGAGAAGTTCGACATCGAGTTCACGGGCGGCACGCAGGTGGAACTGGCCCTGAAGATCCCCCAAGGCCAGGAAAACGTGCCCATTGAGACCGTCCGCCAGCGCGCCACCGGGGCCCTCGGGCCCACCGCCACCGTCCAGGAACTCGAGTACGCTTACGAGCCCATCGGCGAGCGGGTCGACCGCTTCCTCATCAGCGTGCCAGCCATCGGTGAGATCGCATCCGACGAGAACGCCGTCAAGGATGCCCTGGCGAAGGCGTTCGCCGACATGCGGCCGGAACTGGGGACCAGTCGGGCCACCGTCGACGCCTCGGAACTGACCGAGGCGGTCATCCGCGAGCGGATGCGCGAGGAGGGCGTCCTCCCCGCCGAGCAGGGGCCCGCCGCTACGGCGCCTGCCGGCAAGGGGCCCGCCGGCGCGGCCGGCCCCGCCGGCGCCACCGCCGCCGAACCGGCGCCGCCCGCCGAGCCGCCTGTGGAGGCCGCCAAGCCCGCCGAAGCGGCACCTGAAGCCGAAACGCCGGCGGCTAAGCCGGCCGAAGCGGCGTCCGAGGCCGAAGCGCCGCCCGCCGAGGCCGCTCCCGCCGCCCGCTATATCCCGCCCCAGTACCGCCAGTTCCTGGGCATGACGCGTCTGGAGGTCACCGTCACGCCGCCCATGGCCCCGGGCGAGGTCCGCCGGCGCATCGACGCTTTCTTGCGAGACCGCTACCCCGACGTGGTCGGCACGCAGTACGAGGTGGAGGGGGCCGTCCCCGGAGGCCGTCCGGGCGAATTCAAGACCCTGGAGATCTGGGTCCGGCAGGAGTTCTCGAGCACGCGCGGCACGACGCCGTATCCGGAGTTCTGGTCCGAGGTCGCCCAGCGGGCCCTCGGGACCGAGCAGGAGTTCGCCTCGACGACCTCGTTCGAGAAGACGATGGGCGAGGAGGCCTGGGACAAGGCCATCATGGCCATCCTCCTCTCGCTTGCCCTGATGATCGTATATATCTGGGTGCGCTTCGCGCAGTTGTCAAGCGGCGTGGCCGCCGTCGTGGCCCTGGTGCACGACGTGGTCATCACGCTGGGGGCCGTTTCGGTAGCGGCCCTGCTGGCCGATACACTGGTCGGCGACGCCCTCCTGCTCTCCGATTTCCGCATCAACCTGCCCATGATCGGCGCGTTCCTGACGCTCGTCGGCTACTCGGTCAACGACACCATCGTTGTCTTCGACCGCATTCGCGAGAACCGCGGCCGGCACGGCAAGATGTCGGTCACGGTCGTCAACGACAGCATCAACCAGACCGTCTCGAGGACCATCCTGACGAGCACCACGACGTTCCTGGCCGTCACCGCCCTCTACATCTTCGCCGGCCGCACCTCCACCGTGCACGGCCTGGCGTTCGTGATGCTGTTCGGCACGATCGTGGGGACGTATTCCTCGATCGCCATCGCCAGCCCCATCCTCGTCCTGCGCGAGTACCTGTACCGCGTGTACGCGTGGGCCTACCCGATTGTGGGCGTGGGCCTGTGGGTCTACTACGGCTTCGTGTGGATGACGCCGGGCGAGTTCTTCGCGTCGTGGCAGGGGTGGCTGTGGACCGTGCTCCAGTTGGGCTGGGTGGCGGTGGCATGGTCGGTCGTCCGGAAGGACGCCTACGGCCAGCCGTGGCCGCCGGCCGAGAAGTCGCCCATGCTGATCCAGGCACTGGCGGGCCTGAGCCTGCTGGCCCCCGTCGGGGCGGTCGCGCTGGGCCTGCACGCCGCCATCAGCGATGCCGGGGCGGCTTGGGCCGGACCGGCCGCGGTCGGGGCCTTGGCCACGGTGCCGGTTTTCTGGGTCCTTTCGCGGATGGCTTGGGGCAGCAGCGCCCGGAAAAGTTAATCGCTCGGCCCGTCGCCGGCCGATATCAAGAGTTGGGAGAAGGTTCGCCGTACGAGTGACCCCAAGCCGCGAGGCACACGGATGCGCCCGCTGACCAAAGTCATCCTGGTCCTGATGCTGGTGGCGGTGGCCATCGGCGCCCTCTTCATCGCCAGCCGCGACTGGAGCGACCTGGGCTCGTACGAATCGCTCGGCCCGTCGGCCGTCACGAACACCGGCGAGGCCGCCGACTACAGCGATCCCCTGGCCGTGTACCAGCGGTGGCGCGACCGTCTGACAGGCGCCCGCGACGGCACCGCCGACGGCGGCACACCCGCCGGCCGGCCGCCGGCCCCGCAGCCCCAACCCCGGACCGACGGGACGGAGCCGTTGCCCGGCCCCGCCATCGGGCCGACCGAAACGATCGACCTGACGACCACCTCCCGCGACGAGGGCCGCGTGGTGGCCGGCGGCACCGACTCCGAGGTGGCCGGCGCCGACCCGCCGGGGCCCGTCCTCCGGCCGCAGGGCATCCAGGGCGATGTCGTCACCGGACCCCTCCGGCGCCGCGAGACCGGCCCGAAGAACGCCTACGTCATCCAGGCCGGCGACACCCTCTACGGTATCGCCATGGATAAATACGGAGACGCGCGGTTCGTTCAGACCATCGAGGCCGCCAACCCGGGCCTCGACCCCAACCGCCTGCGAGTGGGCGACCGCATCACCCTGCCCGAGAAGGAACAGCCCGCGCCCAAGCCGGCCGAACCAAAGCGGCAGAAAGTGTACGTGGTCAAGAAGGGCGACACCCTCATCGGCATCGCCCGCCAGGTTTACGGCGACGCCGCCCTGTACCCGAAGGTTTACGAGGCCAACAAGGACGTCCTCTCGTCGCTGAACGCCCGCCTGTACCCGGGGATGCGTCTGCGCCTTCCCGAGCCGTAGGGGGCCGTCCCGCCCGCCGGCGCGCTTCCGCTCGTCCTCGCCGCCGCTTGTTTTTCGCCTGCTGCCGCGGTACGCTCGCGCCCGGTGCGCGGATGACCGAGCAACCCGACGGGACCCGGCGGCGGATTCGGGTCGGCACGTCCGGCTGGTCGTACGACGACTGGCACGGCCGGTTCTACCCCGAGCGCCCGCCCGCCCGCTTCGACCATCTGGCGTATCTGGCCCGGTACTTCGGGGCGGTGGAGGTGAACGCGTCGTTCTACCGCCCGCCGAGCCCGCGGGCCGCCGCCTCCTGGCTTCGCCGGACGCCGCCGGATTTCGAGTTCACGTTCAAACTCCATCAGCGGTTCACGCACGAGCGCGACCGGCCGTGGACGCCCGACGAGGTCGGCGCCTTCCGCCGCGGCATCGAGCCGGTCCTGGAGGCCGGTCGGTTGGGCGCCGTGCTCGTGCAGTTCCCGTGGTCGTTCCGGTGCGATGCGTCGGCCCTTCGGCACCTGGAGGCGGTGCGGTGCGACTTCGGCGACCTGCCGCTGGTGGTCGAGGTCCGGCACGCGAGTTGGACCGATCCGGCGGCGGCCGAGTTCCTGCGGTCGCGCGGCTTCGGCTGGGCGAACATCGACCAGCCCCCGAGCCGCAGCGGCATGCCGCCCACCAGCCTCGTCACCTCGCCCGTCGGGTACGTCCGGCTGCACGGGCGGAACCGCGAGGCGTGGTTCTCCAGGGACGCCGGCCGCGACGCCCGCTACGATTACCTTTACCGCGAGGACGAACTCGACGAGTGGATCCGGCGGATTCGCGACATCGCCCGCGCCGGTGAAACGACGTATGTGTTTACGAACAACCATTACCGCGGCCAGGCGCCCGCCAACGCCCTCCAGATCCTGGCGAAACTCGAGGGCCGGCCCGTGGCCGTCCCCTCGGCCATGCTCCGGGCGTTCGCGTTCCTGGAGACGATCGCCGACGAGGCCCTCCCGCCCGGCGAGCAGGGAGAACTCTTTTAGGCGCGACGCGAAGTTTACCCGCCGGAGGCGGGCGGAGCGCGCTTCCGAGCCGCGTGCGGAAGCACGCGGAGACGTTCGCCCCGCGCGAGCGCCGCCTCGCCTTTCTACGCGCGTCACCGCGCCGCGTCGGCCGGGGCCGGCGGCGCCGCCGCCAGCAGCCGCAGGTCCGAAACGATCAGCGACACCGCCCCGAAGTGCTCCTCCACCGTGCCGGTCACGAGGTACGGCCCGCGGGTGGTGATTCGCCCGCCCAGCCGCTGGTACGCGTCGGGCAGAAGGACCGCCTCGACCGTGCCGGTCGGGTCCTCCAGGCTGATGAACTTCATGAATTCGCCGGTCCTGGTGCGGGCCCGCCGCTCGGCAAAGAGGAGCCCCGCCACCGTGACCACCTGGCCGTTCGTCGTCAATTCCGAAATCCGCAATGCCTGGCCGCGTACCGAGCGCGGCTCGGGCAGGCCGGCTCGGACGAACGGCCAGGGAAATCCTAAATCCGAAATCGTCATGGGGTGGGCCGTCGGCGTCATCCCGCCCAGCAGATGCGCCTCGAGTTCGACCTTCCGGGCGAGCGGGTAGTCCGGCAGGTCGGGGCAGGGCGGCGGCTCGGCCGGCCCCGTGCCGGCGAGCAGCGGCCCGGCCGGTCGCGGCGAGGCCGCCAGCGCGTGCACCTGCCAGAGCGCCTGAGGCCGATTCCGGGCCAGCCCGTCCATCGCCCCCGCCAGAGCCAGGTGCTCGGCCTCGTCCTTCGACAGCAGCACCCGCGCCAGCAGGTCGGCGACCGACCGGTACGGACCGCCGGCCTCGCGGGCCTCGACGAGTGCCCGCATGGTCCGCGCCGACAGGCCCCGCACGTCTGCGAGGCCCAGCCGGACGGCGACCCGGCGGGCGGGCTGCTTCAGGCTGTCATTCTGAGGCCCGCTTGCGGGCCGAAGAATCTCGCCTTGGCCGTGGCCGTTCGACGTTCGCAAGGCGAGATTCTTCGCTCGCTCCGCTCGCTCAGAATGACATCTTGGGGAGTCGTCCGCCTCGACCTCCACCCACTCCGTCGCCGCCTCGACGGCGGAGGCGTTGACGTGGGGTCCCAGGACGGGGCACCCGCGCCGGCGGGCGTCCTCCAGGTAGGTCCGGCGCTCGTAGTACCCGGCGTTGTTCGCCAGGACCGCCGCCGCGAACTCGGCCGGCCAGCGGGCCCGCAGGACCACCGCGCGATACGAAATCTCACCATACGTGCATGCGTGGGCCTTGCAGTACGAGTAGGCGGCGAACTGGGCCACGCGGTCCCACAGGGTCTGGGCGTCGTCGCGGCGGGCGCCGCGGCCGATGCAGCCGCGGACGAACCGCGTCCGCCACGCCCCGAGGACGGCATCGTCGGCGCCCTTGGCCAGGTCCTTGCGCAGGCGGTCGCCCTCGGCCAGGGTGAAGCCGGCGGCCGCGTGGGCCACGCGGATGACGTCCTCCTGGTACAGCATCACGCCGTACGTGTCGCCGAGCACGTCGCGCAGCGCGGGGTGGAGGTACTCGGCGGGCTCCAGGCCGCGGCGGCGGCGGACGAACCGCTCCTTCATGCCGCTGGAAGCCGGCCCGGGCCGGATGAGCGAGAGGCCCAGGATCACGTCCATCCGCCGGCGGGCCCGCATCTGGCGCAGCAGGTTCCGCATGCCGGGCGACTCGATCTGGAAGCACCCGAACGTGTCTCCGCGCGCCAGGAGCGCTTCGGCCGCCGGGTCGCCGTCGGCGAACTTCTCCGGGTCGACGCGGATGCCGTGGTTCTTCTCGATCGCCGCGACCGCCGTCTGGATGATCGAAAGCGACCGCTGCGCCAAGAGGTCCATCTTCACCAGGCCCAGCGCCTCGACGGCCTCCGCCTCGGGCTGGGTGATGACGACGCCCTTGGCGGCCACCTGGAGCGGCAGGTAGTCGGTCAGCGGGCGGTCGGCGATGACCAGGCCGCCCACGTGCACGCTCAGGTGCCGGGGCAGGGCGTCGATGGCGGCGGCCACCTCCAGGATGTGCGCGATGTCCTCCCGGTGGACCGGGAAGTCCCTGAGTTCCGGGAACGAGACGACGGCGTCTCGGATGCCGGCGGCCGAGGCGTACGGCAGGCGGTGCGACAGGCGGTCGACCTCGTCCGGCGGCAGGCCGTGGGCCTTGGCCGTCTCGCGGAACGCGCTGCGGGCCTGGAACCGCTGGTGCGTGGAGATCATGGCCACCCGGCCGGGGCCGTACGTGTCGACCACGTGGCCGATGACCTCGTCGCGCCGACGCCAGCAGATATCCAGATCAATGTCGGGTACGTCGGCCCGCTCGAGGTTCAGGAACCGCTCGAACAAGAGGCCGTACGCCAGCGGGTCCACGCCCGACAGGCCCAGGCACCACGCCACGAGGCTCCCCGCGGCCGAACCGCGGGCCACGCACGGAATGTCCCGCCCGCGGGCCCACGCTGCAATGCCGTCCATGATGAGGAAGTAGTCGGCGAAACCGAGTTGGTCGATGACCGCCAGTTCGCGCTCGAGCCGCCGCACGGCCTCGGGCCGAAGCGGCCGATATCGCCGCTTCAGCCCCGCGAAGGCCCGTTTCGCGAGGTGCGAGTAGGCCGTCTCGCCGGACGGCACGTCGGCCTTCGGGAACGCGGGCCGGCCCAGCGGCAGGTCCAGCCGGCAGTCGGCGGCGATGCGGACGGTGTTGGCGACGGCCTCCGGGTACCGGCGGAAGAGGGCGGCCATTTCGCCGGGGCCTTTCAGGTGGGCCCCGGGATGGGCAAGTTCGCTGCGGGGGATCTCGGTCACGGTCGTCCGAAGGGCGATGGCCCGGAGCGTCCGGTGGGCGGCAAAGCGGCCGGGGGCGTGGAACGCGACCGCGCCGCCAGCGGCAAGCGGGATCTTCCGCCGCGACGCCGCCCGGGCCAAGCCGTCGTTGGCGAGCCGCGTCGACCGGTCGCCGAACTCTTCGACCAGGGCAAACAGCCGCCCATCGGGCACGCGGCCGGCCAGGTCGGCCAGCAGGCGGGGGTGAGGCACAAGGATGTAGATGTGCTCGTGATCCTCGGCGAGGGCGCCGGCCAGGTCGAAGTGCGGGTCCAGGTGCCGGGCCGTCGCCAGGCGGCAGAGCGTCCGGTACCCGGCCAGGTTGCGGGCCAGCAGGACGGCCCGGCCGCCGCGCATGTTGTCATTCTGAGGCCCCGCTTGTCCAGTACGGACCCGCACGGGCGGGGCCGAAGAATCTCGCCGTGGCCGTTGTCTGTTTGCCGGTTGCACGGCGAGACCCTTCGCTTCGCTCAGGGTGACAGCGGAGGGGTCCTGCGGGTCGTCACGGCGACCTCGGCGGCCTGGGAAGGCCGCCGCGCGGCACGGAGCCCCGCCGCGCCCGGCGCTGGCGGCCGGCTGCATCAGTTCCAGGCCGACGATGGGCCTGAGGCCGGCCTCGCGGGCGACCTGGTAGAACGCCACCGCGCCGTACAGGCCGTCGCGGTCCGTCAGGGCCAGGTCGTGGTACCCGAGGGCCGCCGCCGTCCGGACGAGTTCGTCGCTGCGGCTGGCGCCGAAGAGGTGCGAGTGCGCGCTGCGGACGTGCAGGTGGACGAAGCCGGACGGGTCGGCGCGTGGGTGCGTCATGGGTCATGTCCCGTCCCGTGCCTTATCAGGCTGCGGTGAGATCTTTATCTGGACAGGCACGCCGTGCGCAGGCGGAAGCCGCGCGCGTCGCGCTCGTGGGTCGTCAATAAGTCGATGGCTCGCCCCGTCACCAGGGCGCTGAAGCCGAAGCGGTCGCGCACGCGGTCCACGCTCTCGTAGAACCGGGTCTGGCGGGCGCGGCAGTCCTCGCCGAAGAGGCCCATCTGGCGGCCCCCGGGCTCCAGGTGCGACAGGCACGCTCCCACCAGCCGCACGCCCACCCGCCGCGTGTGGGCCCGGTCGAAGAGGTCGCGCGCCACGGGCCAGAAGTCGGCGTCGTGGTCCGAGAAGGTCGGCAGGCTTCGGCTGCGGCTCTCGGTGCGGAAGTCGGCGTACCGGACCTTGACGGCCACGGTGCGGGCCAGCAGGGCCTCCTCCCGCAACTGTCGGCAGGCCCGTTCCAGCAGGTACGAGAGCATGGCCTTCATCTGCGTGGTGTCGATGAGGTTGGTCTCGAAGGTGGTCTCGCGGCTGATGGACTTGGGGCGGGCCTCGCCGGCGGTGACGGGCGTGGCGTCGATGCCGCGGGCCCGCTCGGCCAGGACCCGGCCGGCGGGGCCGAAGTGGTCCTCAAGCATCCGTTCGGGCAGGCGCGCCAGGTCGCCGATGCGCCGCAGGTTGTACTGCCGGAGGCGCTGGGCGGTCTTCGGGCCGACGCCCGGCAGGTCGTCCAGGGGCAGGGGGGCGAGGAACCGGGCCTCGTACCCCGGCCGAATCCAGGCCACGCCGTTGGGCTTGGCGCGCGAGCACGCGATCTTGGCGACCAGCCGGTTCGTCCCCGCGCCGACCGTCACGTTCAGGTCCAGGGCCCGCTTGACGGCGCGCTGGAGGTGGTCGGCGGCCTCGAGGGGCCATGCGTCGCCGTCGCCCGCGATGCCGCGCGTCGCCAGCAGCCGCCGGCAGCCGGTCACGTCGAGGTACGCCTCGTCCAGCGAGGCGGGCTCGACCAGGGGTGTGTAGCGCCGACATATCTCCATCATGTTGTGCGAGAACCGGGCGTAGGCGTGAAAGTCGCCGCGCAGGAAGACGGCCTCCGGGCACAGGCGCTGGGCCTGGCGGACAGGCATGGCCGTCCGCACCCCGCGGGCCCGGGCCTCGTAACTGGCCGACGCCACGACGCTGCGGTCGGTCGCCCGGCCGCCGACGATGACCGGCCGGCCTCGCAACTCGGGCCGCAGAATCTGCTCGACCTGCGGAAAGAACGCGTCGATGTCCACCAGGAAGATGACGGGGTGGTCGCCCGGGTGCGTCATGGCAAAGGCCGTCCTCGGTTCCTGGTTCCAGTTTTATTCCGTCTCTTGCATGATACCCTAACGCAATCCTAACGTCCAGGGGGAAAATCGGCGATTCGCGCAAAAAAATCCAGGTTGTGGGCAGCCGGCGGAGAACCCCCAACTGGTGGGGCACGGCTTGATTCTTCGCCCCGGATGCGCTATACTAAGGAGGACGTAAGTCTGTCGGTCCACCGTGGGGGCGACTGGCTTCGACGGGGCTCAGACGGACGCGAGGTTGCGCGAAGAGGTCGTCGGCCACCTCTTAAAACTGCCGGCAAACCACAAATGCCAACACTGGCATGCGTATGGCTGCCTAATAACGGGTAGCCGCGTCCGCCCGGACTCGCCCGCGGGTCTGGGGTCGGGCGTCACACACGCGGGCTAGCCGGCCAGTCGGCCGGGAGCGACGCCGGCGAACTCTCAGTCTCGGCTGGGCCGATGTGGATCCTGTCGGTTGGAGCCCCAGCGGCCGAGACGCAATAGACCGACTACTCGCGTAGACGCCTCGTGGCCCGGGCACCCGGACGTGGGTTCGATTCCCACCGCCTCCACCAGATTCTCTCCCGCCGCCTGTCAGCAGGCGTTAGGTGTTTGTATCTACCTCGATGCCTTTCTCGCTGCGCCAATCCAACGCAATCCGGCGGAAGCGGCCCTCGCGGAACGTCTGCCACCGGCCGGCGAGGCCCGCATCGTGTACGAGTTCTTTGAAGCGGCGGAACGCGCCCCGGCCCTGGCTGGTGCCGACCGGGGATTCGGCGACGCCGTTGTCTTCGAGAGCGGCGGCGAAGTCCCGCGTCATGCTCCGCGCGGAGAATGTCGATGACCTCCGGCTCAAGGACATGACGTATTCCCCCGCCGCCGGGCGTGCAGCCTTTCCATTGGCGCGGGGGCAATCGCATCGAGCAGTGGCCGGCCCGGGCGGGCACCGGCCATACCTCGGCCGGGTGGCCATGAAGCGGGGCAGCCTTGGGTACAGCATCACGATGGCCATAGCCGCCCTGCTTGGCGCAGCGGCCTTGGTCGCGGGTGTTGTGCTTTTGTGGCGTGCCCTCCGCGCAGCACCAGGCGCTTGACGTCCCGGCGGTTGCGGCTATGCTGAACGGAAGTTCCGACTCCCGCTCTTCCGGGTGATACTGAGCACGTGAAGGAGACGCGTATGCACCGCCTCATGGGCCGGACTTCGGCCGTCGCCCTGGTGGCCGCGATCATCCTGATGCTGGCCGGCGTGGCTGCCATCGCCGCCGACACCGCCCCGGCGGGCGAGGACGCCGCCGCCGACCGGTTCCTGGGCGATTGGGAGGGCCGGTTCGACAAGGCCGACAAGGCGCGCGCGCACCCGGTCGTCGCCCAGGTCATCCCGCGCGGCGGCGGGCGGTACGAGATCGTCTTCCAGGAGGCGTTCGACTGCCGCTGCCCCGTGTACGGGCGGGCCGCGGGCCGGGTTGAAGACGGCCGGCTGCGGTTCGAGGGCGACGGGTTCACCGGAGAGGCCGCCGGCGACCGCATGACCGGCACCGGCCGGCGCATCGACCACATGGGGACCGAGGACGGCCTGCGGCTGGAGTTGAAGAAGGTCGTCCGGCCGTGTCCGGGGGTGGGCGAGAAGCCGCCCGACGGGGCCGTCGTCCTCTTCGACGGCTCCGGTTTCGACGCGTGGCAGCCGGACCGCGGCGACACGATCACCTGGAAGATCGTCGACGGCGCCGCCTGCGCCTGGCCGACAACGACCGAGCACGCCATCGGGCCGGGGATCGTGAGCCGGCGGGCGTTCCGCGACTGCCGGCTGCACGTGGAGTTCCGCCTGCCGCTGCTGGCCGACGCCACCGGCCAGACGCGGGCCAACAGCGGCATCACGTTCGAGGATTACGCGTGGCACGAATTGCAGATTCTCGATAGTTACGGCCTGCCGGGCACCTGGGACGAGTGCGGGGCCATGTACCGCATGGCCGCGCCGAACGTCCACGCATGCGCACCGCCCGGCGTCTGGCAGAGTTACGACGTGGTCTACCACGGGCCGCGCTACGACGACGCCGGTCGGCTGCTCCGGCCGGCCCGCATCACCGTCACCCACAATGGGAAGGTGGTCCACAACGATCTGGAGTTGCCGGGTCCGGGGGGCGGGAAGGCCAAGGGAGCGCGGACCCTCGGCCGCATCCGCCTCCAGAACCACGGCGACGCCGTCGAGTTCCGCAACATCTGGGTCGTGGAATTGCCCGCGACCGGCGACTGAGCGAGGCAGGCGGGCCGGGCCCCGAAGCGTCGAACGTTTCCGCAAGGATCGACGGCGGACGCCCTCACAACTCCCAGCCGGGACGGTACGCGCGACGGAGGTACGCGTTCGCGCTGGCGGCGTTGGTGATCCGCATGGTCGTGGAGTCGAAGTCCACGCGTTTGCCCGCCTGCAGCGCCACGGTGCCCAGGTTTACGGCGTCGGTGATGGAGGCGGCGTTGGGGAAACTGCCGGGCGACGCCTCGCCCTTGTAGGCGGCCAGCCAGGCGTTCCGTTTTGCGTCGCCGTCGTCCGTGCCCTCGAGCGACAGCGGTTCGCTCTTGCCCTTTGTGAACAGGCGCGGGTTCTGTCCATGGAACCCGGCCATGATGGTCCCCTCGTCGCCGACGAAGAGGATGCCTTCGCGTGACATCGCGACGTTCTGCGCCTCGACCTCTGCGGGCAGGCGCGGCTTCATGCCGCCGTCGTACCAGAAGAGGTCCAGGGCGGGCATGTCGGACCGGGCGCCGAACCGAAACCGGATCGCGCAGGCCGCCGGGTAGGCCGCGTCGTTCTGCACGGGCCGGCTGACGCCGTCCACGATGGCGCAGGTGTGCGACCCCCACGCCTCGGCGCTCACCGGGGCGTCCAGCGCCAGCGCGGTGAACACGGGCCAGAGGCTGTAGATGCCCATGTCGGCCATCGAACCTCCGCCGAAATCGTACCACCCGCGGAACACCGTGTGCGTGTAATGCGGATGGTACGGCCGGTCGACGGCGGGCCCGAGCCACAACGTCCAGTCGAACCCCTTGGGCACCGGCGGCGTGTCGGTGGGCACCTGCGTGTACTGGGGCCAGACCGGGCGGTTCGACCAGTTATGGATTTCGCGGAGCGGGCCGATGACGCCTTCCTTCACGCGCCGGGCGATCTGGCCGTTGGCGGTCCCGCTGCCGTAGGCCAGCAGGTGCGTGCCGACCTTCGTCTGGCGGGCGGTGTCGATGACTCGCCGGCCCTCGGCCAGGCGGTTGGCGAGCGGCTTGTGCATGACCACGTGCTTGCCCTTCGTCATGGCCGCGATCGCGATGGTGGCGTGCAGGTGGTCCGGCGTCATGATCTTGACCGCGTCGACGTCCTTCTCCCGGGTCAGCAGTTCGCGGAAATCGGCGTAGGCGGCGCACGCCCGGAAGCCGTCGTTCTTGCGATGGTTGGCGTACCAGGTATCGACGACCTCCCGGCCGACCTCCCGGCCGCCGGGGCAGCCGTCGTCGCCTGCGCGCCACGAGGCGTCGCCCAGCAGTTCGCGGATCGTCCGGCGGACGCTGCCCTTGCTCCACTCGACGTAGTCGCTCGTGTCGGTGTTCGGGTCGCACACGGCCACGACCTGCACCTCGGGCTCCGCGAGCAGGGCCCCGAGTTCGCGGAGCCCTTGCGTCCCCATGCCGATGTGGGCCACCGTGACCTTGCCGCTGGGGGCGACGTATCCCGCGCCGCCCAGTACGTGGCGCGGAAGCACCGTCATGACCCCGGCCGCGGCGGCCGACCCGACGAACGTGCGGCGACTCATGTTCGATGGCATATGTGGCCTCATGATAAGTGCATGCGCTCAGCGTATACCGATTTCGTCAGCGCGGCGTCTCTCCCCGGCGGCCTCGCCTCCTTACGAAACCTCCACGCGACGGCGTTGCGGACGCCTCGTCACTCGAGCCATAGGATACCGCCTTCCGCCGTCCACGCAAGCGGCTGGCCACGCCACTTAGCCGCCGGGCTTGTCCTTGTTCGGTAAGGACCCGTATGGGCCCGGCGCGCGAAGCGCGACCACGCCGTAGGGGCACGGTCTGCCTCACCCGGCGGCATCGGGCGCTTGACGCCCCGCCCGTTCCGGCTATGCTGCACGACGGACCGCCTTCCCCGGAAAGGCCTGCATGCCGCGCGAGGCCGCATCGCCACCATCCGACGCGTTCGACGTGGCCGTGGTCGGCGCCGGTCCGGCCGGCCAGATGGCGGCCATCGCCGCGGCCGAGCGGGGCCGCCGCGTCGTCCTCCTGGAACAGATGCCGCGTCCCGGCCTGAAACTGCTCGCCAGCGGCGGCGGGCGGGCCAACCTGACGCACCTGGCGGACCCCGCCGCGTTCTTCGAGGCGTTCGGCCGCCGCGGCCGCTTCATCGCTCCCGCCCTTGAGGCGCTCGACCCGCCCGGCCTCCGGCAATTCCTGGACGGCCTGGGCGTCCCCACGGTGGTCGAGGCCGACGGGCGCGTGTTCCCGGCCAGCCACCGGGCCGCCGACGTGCAGGTTGCGCTCGGGCGCCGGCTGACGGCCCTCGGCGTCGAGGTCCGCCTGCGGTCCCGCGCGGTCCGCCTGTGGCTGGACGGCGACCGCGTGCGCGGCATCGAGACGCGTCATTTAGCACCACGGCGTCATGTGGCCATTCCGCGCGGTGAATCTCCCGACTTGGTTATTCCGCGCGGTGGGTCTCCCGACCCACCGCGCCTGGAGGGCGATTCTGGCCATGGCGCGGCCCGTACGGGCCGCGCGGCAAGCGGCGCTGCCGGCGACGCGTCCCGCGTCGTCCGCCTGGCCGCCGACGGCGTGGTCCTGGCCTGCGGCGGCCGCAGTTGGCCCGGCCTCGGCGGGACGGGCGGCGGCTACGCCCTCGCGCGCCAGGCCGGCCACACGCTCGTCGCGCCCGTCCCTGGCCTCGTGCCGCTCGTCGTTCGCGAGCCGTGGCCGGCCCGGCTGGCGGGCGTCGCGCTGGCCGGGGCGCGGGTCTGGATCGACCGCCCCGCCTTCCGCAAGGCCGGCGTTACGGGCGACGTCCTCTTCACGCACCGCGGCGTGTCGGGCCCGGCGGTGCTGGACCTCTCGGCGTCGGTGGCGGGCCTCCTGGCCGAGGGCGAGCCCGTGCCCGTCTGCATCGAGCCGGTGGCCGGGATGGACGCCGCCCGATGGGCCGGCCTTCTGGACGGCTGGCGCACGAGCGCCGGCCGCCGGCACGTGGCGACGCTGCTGGCGGAGCGCCTGCCGGCGTCGGTCGGCCGGATGGCGTGCGAGTTGGCGGGCGTCCCGGCCGACACGCCGGCCGTCCGGCTGCCCGCGGCGGGGCGGCGGGGCCTTGCCGAAAGGCTCGGCCGGCTCGAACTCAGCGTGACCGGCACGGAAGGGTTCGACGTGGCGTTCGTGACCCGCGGCGGCGTGAGCCTGAAGGAGGTGGACCCGCGCACGCTCGCCAGCCGCCGGGTCGCGGGCCTGCACGTGGCCGGCGAACTGCTGGACCTCGACGGCCCGACCGGCGGCTTCAACCTCCACTGGGCCTTCGCCAGCGGACGCCTGGCTGGCCTCGCCGCCGGGAACGCTTGACCCTCGCGCGCGGTGTGGCACGGCCGGCTTGCCCGGCCGGGGGAAACACATAGCGCGGCGGGTCTCCGCACCCGCCGCGGAGGTGGCGCGGCCCGCATGGCCCGACCCGGACGGGCCGGGGGGAAAGTGGGAGAAGTTGGCCCCGTGGCCGCTTGGGCGCGAACCCTTGATCCGCGCCGGCCAGCGGCTATGCTGGGATGGGGGCCTGGTGTCGTCCAGATGCCGCTCGGCTTCGAAGGAGACGCACATGGCTATCTCCAATGCTTCACGCGAGTGCTCGCCCGCCTCCGCCCAACCGTCGCGGCGAACCTTTCTGAAGAACCTGGCATCCGCGGCCGCCGTCGCGGTCGTCCCCCGGCGGGTGCTCGGAGGCCAGGGGCACGTGGCCCCGAGCGAGAAGACCACCCTCGCGGGCATCGGCACCGGCGGCCAGGGCAGCCAGAACATTCGCCGGCTGCTCGAGTTCCCCGAGATCCAGGTCGTCGCCGTCTGCGACGTCAACCGCGAGGGCGGCGGGTACCTCTCCTGGAACTGGGGCCGCGGCGAGGACCGACGCAACGCCGGCCGCGAACCCGCTCGCCGCCTGGTTGACGAGCACTACGCCGCCCAGGCCGGCGCCGGCACGTACCGCGGCTGCCGGGCGTACGCCGACTTCCGCGAACTCCTGGAGAAGGAGGACGCCGACGCCGTCATGGTCGCCACGCCCGACCACACGCATGCCGTTATCACGATGGCTGCTCTCACGCGCAGGAAGCACGTGTATTGCGAGAAGCCGCTCACGTGGTCGGTGGAGGAGGCCCGGCAGGTGACCGAGGCGGCCCGGCGGGCGGGCGTCGCCACGCAACTCGGGAACCAGGGACAGGCTACCGAGGAATCGCGCCTGGTGTGCGAGATGATCCGCGACGGGGCCATCGGGGCCGTCCGCGAGGTCCACGCCTGGTGCCCGGCCCGCTTCTGGGACATGCCGCCGTGGGCCGGCCGGCCGCCCGACACGCCGCCCGTCCCCGACGGCCTGGACTGGGACCTGTGGCTCGGCCCGGCGCCCGAGCGGCCGTACCACTCCGCGTACCACCCGTGGTCGTGGCGGAACTGGTGGGACTTCGGCACCGGCCAGTTGGGCGACCTGGGGTGCCACAAACTCTCGACCGTCTTCAAGGCCCTCGAACTGGGCCATCCGACGAGCGTCGAGGCCTCGTCCACCGCCGTGAACCCCGAGACGTACCCGATGGGCGTGATCGCGCGGTACGAGTTCCCGGCCCGCGGCGACCGGCCGCCCGTCGCGCTGACCTGGTCCGACGGCGGCCTGCAACCGCCGCGGCCCGAGGGCCTGGAGCCCGGCCGACGCATGGCCGATGTCATCTACATGGGCGAGACGGGCACGATCATGGGCCATCGCCTCGTCCCCGAGTCGCGGATGCAGGCGTACGGCCGGCCGCCCAAGGTGCTGCCGCGATCGCCCGGGCACGACAAGGAGTGGGTCGCCGCCTGCCGCGGCGGGCCGCCCGCCGGGTCCGACTTCGTCCGGCACAGCGGCCTCCTGACCGAGGCGGTCCTGCTGGGCAACGTGGCCGTCCGCGCGGGCGACAGGCTCCTCTGGGACGGGCCGAACCTCCGCATCACCAACGCCGAAAAGGCCAACGCGTATCTGCACCGCGACTACCGCGATGGATGGAATCCCTTTTAGCCGCAACGGCTGGCGTCCTTTTTAGCCGCGACGCGCAGCGGAGCGCGCTTGCTGCCGCATGACGCAACCCGCGCCGCGGGCAAGGCAGGGCAGGGCGATGGCACAGGACACGAGAGGCACATCCGCCGGCCGGCCCGCGCGCATCTTCGACGCCCACACGCACGCGTTCCCCGACCCCCTGGCCGCCACCGCCGTCGCCCGGCTCGAAGAGGCCGCCGTCTGGTTCCCCGCGCAGGCGTCGTTCGACGGCACCGCGGCGGGCCTCGCGGCCTCGATGGACCGGGCCGGCATCGACCGGGCCGTCGTCTGCTCCGTCGCGACCAGGCCCGAGCAGGTGCCGAAGATCACCGCCTGGGCGGCGGGCCTTCGGTCGGACCGCTTCGTGCCGTTCGCCTCGGTGCATCCCGACTTCCCGGATCCCGAGGGGGAGGTCGAGCGGATCGCGGCCGCGGGTGTGGCGGGCCTCAAGTTCCACCCGCAGTACATGGCGTGTCCGGCCGACGACCCGCGGGCCGAGCGCATCGCCCGCGCCGCCGCCCGCGCGGGCCTCGTCATGGCCTTCCACGCGGGGCACGACATGGCGTACCCGTCGGACGACCTGGCCGCCCCGCGGCGCCTCCGCCGGCTGCACGAGCGTGTGCCGGACCTGCGCCTCGTGGCCTGCCACATGGGGGGCTGGCAGTCGTGGGAGGAGGCCCTGGAACACGTCATCGGCACAGAGATGTATGTCGAAACGAGCATGACGCTGCCGTGGTGCCCGCCGGCGCTCCTTGAGCGGCTCTTCGAGCGGCACGACCCGGGCCGCCTGCTCTTCGGCACCGACGCGCCGTGGGCCGACCAGGCCGAGAGCCTGGCCGCCTTCCTCGCGCTGCCGCTGGCGCCGGACCTGAAGCGCCGCATCCTGTGGGAGAACGCGCTGGCGTTCCTCGGCGAGGCCCCGGCCGCTTAGAACGTTTTCAGCCCACGTGGTGGCGCGGTGGTTCTCCGTAACCACCGCGCCGTGTGGCTCCGTGCTGCACGCGGGGCGGGTGCGGAGACCCGCCGCGCTACCGTGCGAACTGAAAACGCTCTGGCGGTGTATCCCGCGCGGCGTCCTGTCACCGTCGCATGGTCAGCACGCGCCCGCGCTCGCCGACCGGCAGGTCCGCCGTGTAGAGGCCGTCGCCCTGGTCGGTGAACGCCACGCCCTCGGCCTGCGGGGCGCCCTTGGCGCTCCAGACGGCCAGTGGACCGGCCTCGACCATCCGCACCTTCAACTCCGTTGCCGAGACCGACACCACCTCAACGGCCGCGGGCGAGAGGTACTTGTCGGTCCGCCCGATGACGGCCCAGCCGTCGCGGATCGGGCACAGGTGCAGCAGCCGGTCGGCGAAGCCCGCGAGGTCGAAGGCGTACTCGCGGCCCAGGCGCTTGGCCGTGCGGGCGAGCCAATCGTAGACGACCAGGCCCTCCTCGGGAAGGCGCCACGGTCCGTCGTACGGCTGGATCATGCCGCCGGCGCAGGCGTAGTCCTCGGGGGTGACCTTCGCCCGGAACGCGGGCTCTTCCTTTCCGGTGAAGAGGTTGTAGACGACGATGGCGGCGCATCCGCCGGGCAGCGGCGCAATCACACGGTACGGCACGGCCTCCTTGCACGGGTCGACGAAGGCCGCATCGGGCAGCGGCGCCGCCGGCGCCAGCGGGCGCAGCAGCCGGCCGTCCTGGAAGCACAGGGGGCGGATGACGTCGGCGACGAAGGCGTCCGGCGCGTCGGAGAGGTAGACGGGCGCGCCGGACATGGCCTTGGAGACGGCCATGATGCGCCCGACGCCCTCGTGGCTGGAGTGGAACATGTCGTGGTCGCCCCAGGCCAGTTGGCACAGCCAGAGCGCGTTGCCGTACGATTGCCAGAGGTGCCGCTTGGCCGACACGGTGCTTCCCTTGGAGTAATCGATACTGCACCGTCCGATGCAACTGTCGCGGCAGTTGAAGAAGTTGGCGGGGTTGTGCCAGTTGCAGTTGATGAGGCCGAGGCCGAGTTCGCCGACGGCCGTCTCGAAGGCCTGCGAGTTGGCGGCACAGCGCTCGACGGCGTT
>JADHXV010000025.1 GCA_016782785.1 Planctomycetota bacterium
GACGGGCCTCGCTCGAAATGACAACCTCCTGCTGCGCTCGCTCGAAATGACAACCTTTTGCTGCGCTCGCTCGGGATGACAGCGCGAACCTCCACCCTCACCCCGCCTTCCGCCTTGCCAGGACCCGCGCCACGCGGTCGGCGGCCGCGGCCGCCTCAGCGTCCTTGCCGCCGCTTCTCTCGACGACGGCCTTGTACTGGGCCAAGGCGGCATCGAGATCACCCGCGGCCTCCAGTACCGCCGCCAGGTTGAACCGGAGATTGATGTCGTCGGGATGCTGTTCAAGGAGGGCATCGAGAATCATTCCGGCTTCCAGGTTCCCCTCACCGATTGCCTTCAAGGCTTTGTTGGCCGTGCCGTTGAGCGAGGCACGGGTCTTGATCTCGGCCGTTACGGCCTGCGGCGCGACCATGCCGGCGAACTCCGCGGCGCACGCCGCCAGAAGTTCGCGGACCACCCCTTCCGCCGGCGGCACACGGTCCGGACTATCCGGCCGACCCAGACCCAACTCGCCGCGCACACGCGGGTCGTCCGTCGACCGGTACGCCCGGTCCGTCTCGGCCGTAAACGCCGGCCCGCCCGACCCCGGCCGCGCCACGCGGAACGTCACGTGGACCGATGCCGTGCGCACCAGCGTCGGCGCCTCCCCGCTCACCCACGTGCCGGTCGCCTGGTCGTACCGCCGGATGGGCCGCGTGCCGCGGGCGTCGTCCGTCACCACGCGGATGTCGCCCGCAATCTCCGCCGCCTTGGCCGGCGCCGGCCCGTCGCCGACGACCGTCCAGTGGGCCGACAGGCGCTCGCGAAGCGCATCGACCAGCACCGCGGCTGCGGCCTGCTCGCCGGCCGGCGTCACCGAGAACCGGCCCACCCGCACGGCCTCCGTCCCCGCCGGCATCGGCAGCGCCGCCGGCAGCGCGTGACGGACCGACAGCACGGGGGCCGAGCAGCCGGCACATCCCGCCAGCAGCAGGACCACGGCTACGGCTCGTGCGGGTAAGCGCATGGCGTCCCTTTCGTCGAACGGGGGCACGTCTATGGTACCGTGCCGGAGGGCCGGCATGCAACGCGCCGTTGGACAACTCCGGCACTTTGTTGATTCCCGCGCCGGGGGTCCTCTATACTGAAGGCAACGCCCGTGAAGGCGCGCCGGGTGCCGCCGCGCCCGAGCCCCGACCGTAAGGCCTGCCCTGAGCGAAGCCGAATGGGTCGGGGGTACGTACGAAGCGCGACGAGCGTCGCCTCGCACCCGCGATTGACGCACGGAGCCCAACCATGAAACCATGCCTGACCCTGGCGGCGCTGGCCGCCTTGGCCGCCCTCGCCGCCGCCGGATGCGGGGCCCAGACCCTCATCCTCGGCACCCAAGGCCAATACCTCTTGACCGTCCGCGACGCCGTCGCCCCGCCCGGCCAGGAGGTCCCCCTCGTCGCCCGGCTCCAGCAGGGCGACCTGTTGCGAGGCCGGCCGGGCCACGTCATCCGCTTCCGGCAGGGCGACCAGCGCCTTCTGGCCGCCGAGACCGACGAGGACGGCACCGCCCGCGTCGCCTTCACGCCCGACGCGCCCGGCGACTACGTCTTCACCGTCGAGGTGGCCGCCGCCGGCCTGCCCGACGAGCCCCCCGAGCCGCGCGACCTGCTCGTCGCCTGCCGGGCATCCGATACGCCCCTGGCCGTGGTGGACCTCGACAAGACGGTCGTCGCCTCGGGCTTCCAGACCGTCCTGCTGGGCAACCCCGAGCCGATGGACGGCTCGGTGGAGGTCCTCAAGCGCGTAGCCGCCGACCGCACGGTCATCTACCTGACGCACCGCCCCGACTACTTCGGCCCCAAGAGCAAGGACTGGCTGCGGACCCAGGGCTTCCCGCGGGGACCCGTCCTCTTGTCGACCGTGGGCTCGTTCCTGAAGGGCAGCGGCACGTACAAGAGCGACATGATCAAGGCCCTGAAGGCCAAGTTCACCCGCGTTGAGGTCGGCATCGGCGACAAGTTCTCGGACGTGGAGGCGTACCACGCGAACGGCCTGACGGCCATCCTTATCCTGCCGGTGCCCGAGAACGCCACCGCGAAGGACCTTCAGGCCCTGGCCGACCAGGTGGCCGCCCTGCCCGAAGCCATCCACGTGGTCCGCGGGTGGGACCAGGTCGAGGCCATCCTGTTCGCCGGCAAGGCGTTTCCGCCGGCCCCGATGGCCCAGCAACTCCGCGCCATGGCCGACGAAAAGGCCAAACAGGAGGCCGCCGAAAGCAAGTAACCGCTGGCACGCGCCCGACCATTTCGAGCCCCGACCGTAAGGTCGGGGGTACGTTCGATCCACGGAGCCCGCACATGAAACCTCTCCTGCTCCTCGCCACCTTGGCCGCCCTCGCCGCGTCGGCCGGCTGCATCGCGTCCGAGCGGCTCGAACCCGGCCAACTGGACGGCTGGACGGCCCTGCACCAGGCCCCGTCGGCCCTCGGCCCGTGCAAGGCCTTCACGGTCGGCGAGCGGACCGTGCCCGGCCAGTGGATCTTCCGCCAGAACCCGAGCCTGATCTGGTCGGCCTTCTCGCTCGTCCGCGCCGCCGACCGCCTGGAAGACGGCGCCGACGAGATCGAAATCCTCGTCAGCCCCCAGCACGCCGTGGCCCTGGCCGACCTCATGGCCCGCGGACGCGCCGCCCTGAAGGACATGGACGAGGTCTGCGAGTTCGAAAAGCCCGTCGACGGCCGGCGCTGGGCCGAGGGCATCGCCGCCGCCCTCGCCGGCCTGGGAGACGTTGTCCGCGAGGCGACCGCCGGCCCTGCCGCGGCATCGGCCGGCGCCGAAGAGCCGCTCGGCATGTCGGCCGGGCCCATCCTCCACCTCCTGGCCCAGTACCTGAACCAGCGGACCGGCGGCATGCTGCTGGACGACGTCCCCAGCGAGGACGCGGGCCGGCTCCAGACCATCCTCGTCCAGATGGTGCTCCGCGTCGGCTTCGCCGCCGCCGGACGCCAGCAGCCCGAGGGCCTTCGCGAGGCCGTCGAGGCCGAAATCACCCGGACCGACGCCCTCGACCAACTGAAGCCCCGCCTGGCGGACCTGCTGGCGGGGGCCGTCGAACAGGCCCCCCCGGCCGCCGCCTCGGGCTCAGGCGTGGCCGGACCCGTCAAGATGGTCCTCTCCTATGCTCCCAAGGCCCTCCAGGCCATGGAAATGCTCGCCCGCCAGTGGGACCGCATGGACCATCTGGCCATCACCTTCCACGAATGCCAGGGCGAGCCCGTGGTGGCCGTGACGCTGGCCGTCCTCGAAGGCAAGGAGGTCCGCCTGGAGGACATGGTCATGTTCCAGCCGGTCCTGGCCCTGACCGGCACCAGCCGCATCATCGTCCAGCCCGACCTCAAGCCCACCGGCGAGACGGTCATCGCGTTCGAACCGGGCGCCTGCGAGGTCGAACCGCCTGCGAAGCCAGGCGGCGGCTCGGGCCCCGACCGTAAGGTCGGGGGTACGCACGATGCGCAAGCGGCGCCGCCGCGCGCCGAGGGCGCGGCCGGCGGCGTCGACATCCGCTTCGAGGGCGCGGCCTGGGGCTTGGCGAAACTCCTTGTCCTGCCCTTGGCCAGCGGACGCCTCCGCGAAATTCGCGTGTCCGTGGGCGAACCCGGCCAGGCCGACCGCATCATCAACGTGGCCCTCGTGCTCGAGGCCGACGGGGCCAAAGGCGACCCCCGCCGGCTCATCCAGTTCCAGGACGTCCGCCGGCGGCACGTCGAACGCGGGCCGTTCCACATCGGCACCGTCACCGACCGCACCGAACAGGTCTTCAACTACCTGACGCCCGAAAAACGGTACACCTACACGCGGACCAAGACGCCGGAGACCGAGTAGGCCGCCGTTGCCGTTTCTCAACCGAATCCGCAGCCCCACAAAATGTCATTCTGCGGGAGCAGGGCGACCGGGCCCTACAAGATGTCATTCTGAGGGAGCGGAGCGACCGGGCCCCCCAAGATGTCATTCTGAGGGAGCGAAGCGACCGAAGAATCTCGCCGTTCGTTGTTGCCGTTCGCCGTTGCCGTTTCCCAACCCGAAGTGGCCCTTGTTGCCGTTGTTGCGTCTTGGCGGCCCGCCGTCGGCGGGTAAACTTTGGGTGAGGATCGCCTTCACCGCTGTGACGCGATGCACAGCATACACTGAAGCATACCAAAACGGGCCTTCCGGGGCGATTCTGGGCCGATTTTGCCTCCGCACCGGCGTTTTTGACCCCGCCAGGGCCGTTTGGCTGCCAAAATGGCAGAAAAAACGCCCAGAAAACGCGCGGAAATTTTCACTTTTTTACCCCAACTTTTCAGAACTTTTCAGAAATTTTCAGTTTTTTTCCACTTTTTGACCCCTTCGGCCATGTACTTCAGCATATATCGAGCGTACGAGATGAAAACCCGCCGGAGGCGGCTCAAACGCCGACAGAAGCATTGAACCGCAAAGAGCGCTAAGGACGCAAAGGACGGCAAAGGGTCGCGGATTGAACGGCGACAGCCAAACGACAAACGCAACCGCACGCAAAGTCCACCCGCCGGAGGCGGGCCGCAAGACGGTCCCGGCCGCGAGGCGGCTTCAGCCGCCCTGACCGTCCTCTCGTACCACAACGCCACAAGCCCCTTCCGCGCGGCGATCCTCCAGAACCGCCGCACCGAAAACGCGGATTCTGACCCCGCGCGGCCCGTACGGGCCGCGCGGGAAGTGGCATTGTAGTACTCGGGCCGCGGCGGTGCGGGACCGGCCCTCTCGGGTGGGCGTGCCCACCCGCAACACCACGGTCTAAGGCTTGACGCGGCAGCGAATGGGCGTATGCTGGCGACCTGGGCCGGCGGCTCCACCGCCGCCGGACCGGTCGGAACGCAAAGGGCGAGAGTTAAAGTGCGTGTCCGCGGAACCTGACGGCAGCGGAACCCGACGAAAACCCTCCATGAAGAAGGAGACAGAATCATGAAGAGAACGCACGTGAAAGCAGCCCTGGTGCTGGCCGTCCTGATGGCGTCCTGCGTGGCGGTTCCGGCCGCCGAGGTCCCGAAGGAACCGGCGCGTCCGGACGGCAAGGACGCGGACATGACCAAGCCCGTGCAGGTCTACATCCTGCTGGGCCAGTCCAACATGCTGGGCATGGGCAAGGTCGCCGGCGACAAGGACGGCACGCTGGAGCACGCGGTCAAGACCAAGAAGAAGTATCCGTACCTGGTGGACGACGCCGGCACCTGGACCGTCCGCCAGGACGTGCGAAACGTCCGTGTCATGGGGAGCGGCACAGGCGCGATGCGGGAGTTCAACAACGAATGGATGACCGTCAAAGGCAAGACGATCGGCCCGGAACTGGGCATCGGGCACTGGCTGGGGCAGGTCACCGAGGCGCCGGTGATGATCCTGAAGAGCTGCATCGGCAACCGCAGCCTCGGTTGGGACCTCCTGCCGCCCGGAAGCGAACGCTACGAGGTCGAAGAGAAAGACAAGAAGACCGGAGAAACGAAGACCTTCGTCTACGCCGGCTACAAGGATTCGCCGTCCAAGTGGGAAAAAGGCACCGAGCCGGAGCGGATCACGTGGTACGCCGGCATGCAGTACGACGGCGACGTCGCCAACGCGAAGAAGGTGCTTGCGGAACTCGACACGTACTACCCGGGGGCCAAGGGCTACGAAATCGCGGGGTTCTTCTTCTGGCAGGGCGACAAGGACCGCTACAACGCCGCCCATGCCGACCGCTACGAACAGAACCTCGTCCATTTCATCAGGCAGTTGCGCAAGGACTTCAACGCCCCCGAGGCGAAGTTCGTCGTCGCCACCCTCGGCCAGACCAAGAAGGGCGCCACGGGCAACGAGGGAAAAATCCTCGAGGCCCAACTGGCGGTGGACGGCGCCACCGGCAAGTACCCGGAGTTCAAGGGCAACGTGGCCTCGGTCTACTCCAATCCCTTCTGCCACGGCGGCGCCTCGAACAGCCATTACGGCGGCAACGCGGAGACCTACATGGACATCGGCGAGGCCATGGGCCGGGCGATGGCGGAGTTGATCGTAAAGGGCGGCGGTTCGTCCAGGTAGGCGACGTCTGCGGCGACGGCGACGACCTACGGGCCTGGCCCGGCGGCGGGTTCCCGGTCATTGGCCCGCCTTCGGCGGGTGAACTGCGCTCATGGCCGGGCGTTGGCCCGGCGGGCACCACGGGCTTGACGCGGCGGCAAATGGCCGTATGCTGGCGTTTAGGAATATGTCAGGTCGGTTGACCCGACCTGCACCTGCGAGCCCCAGGCCGCAAGCCACAAGCCAAAGGCCGCGACACCGATCCCGGCCCGTACGGGCCGGGCCGCACAGGCCGGAAGTAGCATGTAGGTCGGGTCAACAGCATGTAGGTCGGGTCAACAGACCCGACAATGAGAGGGTCGTGCAGACCCAAGACCTGAGAAGAAGATGTCGGGTCTGTTGACCCGACCTACGGCTGGGCGCGGCTCTGGTGGTGGGGACCCTGGCGGGCGCAAGCCGGGACGATGGAGACGCCGGCAGCGTCCCCCCGTTCCGTTCTTCGGCCTCCGCAAGAGGTTGAGCCGCAGCACAGGGCGAGGGCACGGCATCCCCCCGGCGACGGGAAGGAAAGAGGGATGAAGCGGATACCGGCAAGGTATGTTCTGAAGAACACGGCCCGCCAGTGGGTGGTTTCGAGCGTGGTCTTCCTGGTGTGGTTCGCCTTCTTCATGTGGTGCCACAAGGTGCGAGGCAGGGACTATTCCTGGTTCACCACGGAGAAGTGCGTTGCGATCGCGGCGACGTTCTGCATCGGGCTGGCGTTGGCAATCGGCCCGTTGTCGCGGTTCTTCCGCGGCATGGAGGGAGCTCTGCCGTATCGGCGCAGCCTGGGTCTGGTCGGCGCGTGGGCGGTAGTCGTCCACGTGCTGATGTGCATGATCTACCTGCCGCTCGCGTTCCCGGAGGAGTACTCGAAGGACTTCCCGCTGAGCTACTACGTTTACCGGTGGCCCATCACGCTGATGGACTTTGCGGCCCTCGGCCTGCTGATGGTGATCGCGCTGACGTCCTATCGGCGCGGGATGAAATGGCTGGGCGCGCGCAAGTGGATGATCCTTCAGAAATCGTCGTACCTGGTCCTGGCGCTGACGGCGGCGCACCTGCTGCTTCTGGGCAAGATCCCCGGATGGATCACGTGGTTCAGGACGTTCGACAAACCGCTGCCGCCCGGGGCCCTGACGACAACGACCTTCTGCCTGCTCGTCCTGCTCCTGAAAGTTCTGGACGTGGCGGTGCACGGCGATACGCTGTCCGGTCAAGGAACACCGGAGCCGGCGGACGAGGCGTCCCCCGGCCAATGACGCGGCGCCGCCGCCAACGCGGCAGGCCGCGCAGGCGCCGCACGGGAGAGCCTCGGGAGAACGCGCAGTCGTGAGGATCCGACTCCTGATCGCGGGCATAGGTTTGGCGTGGGCGTGCGCTTCCACGCCGGTCGCAGCGGCCGAACCGTCCGACCAGGGCGGTCAGGAGACCCCCGCCGCCGACACCGACGCCGACCCCTGGCCGTCCTGGCTGGAGACGGGCGGGGACCTTCGCCTCCGCGTCAAGCGCGAGTTGGCTCGGCGGCTGGACAAGGACGAGGCCAACCAGGATCGCCTCTGGCAACGCTATCGCGCTCGGCTCTGGGCGAAGGTCGCCCCTCACGAGGACCTTGAGTTCAACGTGCGGGTCCTCACCGAGCCCCGCTACTACTGCCGGCGAGACGACCTGGAGCACCCGCTGATCCGCGAAGAGGGCCTGTTCGATCAGGCCTACGTCAAGTGGAAGGATGCCTTCGGCCTCCCGCTGACGCTGACGATCGGGCGGCAGGACCTCGGGCTCGGGAGCACGTGGCTGATTCGCGAAGGCACGCCGATGGACGGCAGCCGCACGTCCTTCTTCGACGCGATCCGCCTGACCTGCGAGATCGAGAGCATCGACACCACGGCCGACCTGGTCTGGATCGACAACCACGCCAACAGCAGCGAGTGGGTCCGCCCGTTCAACGACCGCGACGTGGACCTCATCGAGCAGGACGAGCAGGGCGTCATCCTCTACCTCTCCAACCGGAGCATCAAGGACACGCGCATTGATGGGTACTTCATCTATAAGCGCGACCACAACCCCGCCTCGCCCCTCCGCGGGCGAACCGGCGACGTTTACACGTTCGGCCTGTTCATCGAAGGCAAGATCGACAGCCACTGGGACTACCGCACGGAGTTTGCCCCGCAGTTCGCGCGCCGGAACGGCAAGGACGTGTTCGCCTTCGGAACCGACAGCACCGTGACCTACCACTTTCGCGACCCCATGAGGAACAGGATCGGCTTCGGGTACGAGTATCTTTCCGGCGACGACGACCCGGACAGGTACTTCGACCGGGTCTGGGGGCGCGAGGGCCAGTGGAGCGACCTGTACGAGGGCGCCATCGACGGCCTGGACGGGCGCGAGTTCGACGCCGCCAACCTCCATCGCCCGAAGGTCCACTGGCAGTTCAACCCCGTCGAGAGCGTTACCGTTTCCGCCGAATACGCCCTCGTGTTCGCCGAAGAGAACACCCAGGCCGCCGGGACACGGGGCCTGTCTCGCAGCGGGCTCTTCCGCGGCCAGCACTTCAAGACGAACGTCGCGCACCGGATCTCCAAGCACGTCAGCCACCGCTTCACCGGCCAGGCCTTCTTCCCGGGCGACTTCTATACCGACCAGAGAAACGACGTCGCCGTCTTCCTCCGGTACGAGATCGTCTTCACGTGGTGACGGTGCCCGCGGGCACGCGCCGCGACCCGCGGGGCGCCGTGTTGCCCGCGCGCCGGCCGCCGCGACCGTGCGCGCCTTGCGGGCAACGACGGCGCGCGACATCCTGCCCCTTGACGCCCGCGCCGTTCGGGGTATGCTGGCATCCTGAGCCGCCGCCTCCGGCGAGGCCGAATGCGCCGCCGGCGGCAAGGCGCAACGCATCGGGACAACCGGGAGGACCTGTGGCCATGACGCAACCGGCCGAGACGAAGAACATGGCGCTGTTTTGCGATTTCGAGAACATCGCGCTGGGCGTCCGCGACGCCAACTACGCCCAGTTCGACATCAACAAGGTGATGGAGCGGCTGCTCCTGAAGGGCAGCATCGTGGTGAAGAAGGCCTACTGCGACTGGGCCCGGTACAAGGAGTTCCGGCCGGTGATGCACGAGGCGTCGTTCGAGTTGATCGAGATTCCGCACGTGCGGCAATCGGGGAAGAACTCGGCCGACATCCGCATGGTGGTCGACGCGCTGGACCTGTGTTACACGAAGTCGCACGTGGACACATTTGTAATCATCAGCGGCGACTCGGACTTTTCGCCCCTGGTGAGCAAACTGCGCGAGAACAACAAGGTGGTCATCGGCGTGGGGGTGCGGAAGTCGACGTCGGACCTCCTGATCGCCAACTGCGACGAGTTCATCTACTACGACGACCTCGTCCGCCCGCAGCCGCCGCGCACCAAGAGCCGCAAGACCAAAGGCAGCGCCAAGCCCGCCCCCGCCCAGGCCGCCAAGCCCGCCGCGCCCGACGGCGACAAGAAGCAGGAGGCCTGGGACCTGATCGTCAAGACCTACGAGGCCCTGCTGGAGGAGCGCGGCGAGGGCGAAAAAATCTGGGGGTCCATGATCAAGCAGACCCTCAAACGCCGCAAGCCCGGCTTCAACGAATCGTACTACGGCTTCCGCTCGTTCAGCCAGTTGCTGGAGGAGGCCGCCGCCCAGGGCATCCTGGACGTGGAACGCGACGAGAAGTCGGGCGGGTACATCATCAAGGGGTGCCACGGAGCGTAAGGACGGCGAATGCGGAATGCGGAATGCGGAACGCGGAGTGAACGGCAACGGCGAGAACAACGGTACAACAGCAACGGCGCGCCCTGTTAGCCGCGACGCGACATGCGGAGGCGCAGCCTGCCAGGGAGAAGCCCCGAGCGGTCCGCGCGGGACGGTCGAAATCGAAAACCGGAATCCACTGCCACGCCGAGATGGCCACGCATTACAGGGGAACAACTTGATGCGCACGAACCTGGGTTTGATGGCGGCACTCGTGGTGGCGGTGCTGGCGATGGCGGCAACCGGCGCCCGCGGGGCCATGGACGCGCAGACCATCGCCGCGGGCCTCGCGGCTCATGACCGCGCGCTGCACCTGACGGACGGTTGGATCCGCGACCCGTACATCGTCCCGGCGCCCGACGGGTATTACTACCTGACGGGCACCACGCCCAACCCCCGCGACCCGCGCGAAGCGGCGGACCGCCACAACACGGGCCTCGGCGGCGAGAGCATCGTCGGCTACCACATGCAACTCTGGCGCAGCAAGGACCTGATCTCTTGGGAGTCGCTGGGCACGCCGTTCTCGCTGCTCGACGGCTACTGGGCCCGGAAGATGCCGGAGGCCTTTAAGGGCGACGATCGCTCCCAGTGGCACCTCTGGGCACCGGAGGCCCACTTCCTGAACGGCCGATGGCACATCGTGCACACCACGCCCGGCCCGGTGCAGCGCGGGTCGAACCTGGCCGTGACGAAAGGCGACGTGCTCCAAGGCCCTTACGCGTTCCCGCTGGGCGACCTGTCGCGCGGCCGGCACGACCCGTCGCTGTTCCAGGACGACGACGGCACGGTGTACCTGCTGTGGGGCAACACGGAGATCGCCCCGCTGACGAAGGACCTGACGGGCCTCGCCGCCGAGCCGGTGCGCATCGACCCGGCGGGCAGCCGGCCGGGACCCGACGGCAAGCCGATCAGCCGGATCGGCCATGAGGGGGCGACGCTCCGGAAGATCGGCGGCAAGTATGTCCATTTCGGCACAGCCTGGTCCACAGACCGCGGCCGCAAGGGGACGTACAACCTTTATTATTGTACGTCCGACAAAATCACCGGACCGTACGGTCCGCGGCGGTTCGCGGGGCGGTTCCTGGGCCACGGGACGCCGTTCAAGGACCGCGAGGGCCGGTGGTGGTGCACGGCGTTCTTCAACGCGAACGTGCCGCCGCTACCGCGCGAGGCGATGCGCGGCCGCGACGCCGGCGACGACGCGTACACGATCAACCCGCAGGGCGTGACGATCGTGCCGCTGGAGGTCACCGTCGGCGCAGACGGTGAGGTGACCATTCGCGCCAAGGACCCGGACTACGCCCGGCCGGGGCCGGAAGAGGCACAGACGTTCGGGCCGTAAGAGTGGCGCGCGCCGGGCCGCGCACGTGCGGAGAATGGCGTTGCAGGATTGAGCAACGGCACAACGGCAACGGCGAGATTCCCGTTCGACTCGGGCGTTCCGCCCTCGCTCAGGGCATGCTTCGGTCGCTTCGCTCCCTCAGAATGACATCGTTGCGGCTCGGCTGAATCCCCCTCACCCTGCCCTCTCCCGCCAGGGGAGAGGGAAAGTGCGCCGCGGCCTACAGGCGCCAGGGGGCGCGGATGGCCCGGTGGCGCATGCGGTTGGCTTCCGCGTCGCCCGGGAACTCCTCCTTGACCGGGTCCCAGGTGAGCGGGCGGCCCAGGTACAGCACCATGTTGGCGATGTGGCAGGCGGTCATGGAGCGCTGGGTGGCCTCGGCATTGGAGATGGGCTGGCGGCGGGTCTTGACGCAGTCCAGGAACGCCCGGACGTGGCCCTCGGCGGGGTAGCCCTTGCCGAAGTTCCGGCCGCGCAGCAGCGACTCGGGCTGGGTGCGAATGTTCCCGTCGTCGTCCACGTAGACGGACCCCTCGGTGCCGGTGAACTCGACGTGCAGCGGCCAGGAGCCGTCGATCAGGATCAAGTCAACCCCATTGGCATAGGTACATCGGATGCGGTCGCCGGCGTCGCCGATGTACTCGTAGCGCGCGGGCGAGGTGTTGTCGGCGCCCATGGCCATCTGGGCGAGGTCGACGGTGTGGCTGCCCCATTCCGAGATGCTGCCGCCCTGGAAATCGCGGTGCTGTTTCCAGCGCTTCAGGTACTCCGGGCTGTACGGTCGCCAGGCCGCCGGGCCGAGCCAGAGGTCCCACTCGACCTCCTGCGCCGGCGGGAGCGGCTGCGGCGGCGGCGAGAAGTACGCGGGCTCGGTGATCTTGCCGGCCCCTTCGGCGCGGAGTGTCTTGAGTTCCCCCAGGGCACCGCTCTTCGCCAGGTCGCACGCGAAGCGGAACCGCGCGATGCTCCGCCGCTGCGTCCCGCACTGGTAGATGGTGCCGCAGCGGGCGATGGTGTCGGCCAGGGCACGCCCCTCGGCGATGGTGTGGGTGGGCGGCTTCTCGCTGTAGATGTCCTTGCCGGCGCGGGCCGCGTAGATCGACGCCGTGGCGTGCCAGTTCTCGCCGGTGGCGATCATGACGGCGTCGATGTCGGACCGGCCCAGCAACTCGCGGAAATCGATGAGCGGCTTACAGTCGGCGCTGCCGTAATGCTTGTCGACCTTGTCCTTGGCGGCCTGGCGCCGGTCGCCGCGCACGTCGCACACCGTGACCATCTGGACGTCCTGGTTCTGCATGAGGGCGCCCATGACGTACCCGCCGCGGCCGCCGATGCCGATGGCGCCCATCGTGATACGTTCCGATGGCGAGACCGTGCCGTCGGCCCCGCGGGCCGAGGCCGGCACCACGTACGGGGCCGCCACGGCGGCGGCAAGGGTTCCGGCGGCGCGCTTCAGAAACTGGCGGCGTGAGGGCGTACGCATGGTCGGCTATCCTTTCCAGGTTCTCCGGCAAACTTTAAATACCATAGAGCCTGCGCGGGAACGGTGAAACGAAATTCTTTCCGCGCGGCGCGCCGTTCGAGCCGCGACCGCGAGGTCGCGGGTACGTCGTGGCGCCGAGGATTCCGGCGCACAGAACATTCGGCGCGAATTCTCATGTACCCCCGACCTTACGTTCGGGGCTCGAGCGCCGTAAGGGCACGGCCTGCCGTGCCCGTCGCGGTATTCTTCGGGCACGCCAGAGCGCGCCCCTACGGTCCGCACGCGGCAGTGATGAAGCAATTCTAGAAATGTCGCCCATCCGTGCGGGCCGCATTAGGCTGCGCGTGCACGTTCGGCGGTGCGTGAATACGGGCGGCGCCGCGGGCGTATCAGAGGTAGGACCGTGGCGGGTCCGGGGAGGCGAACCATGACACGGCTGCGGGCAAAGCGACGGCCATCGGCGGGCGGGACGGCGCCGCGGGTCCCGGTCGGCCGCCTTCTCGCACTGGCGGCGGCCACGGCCGCGCCGCTCGTCCTGGCGGCCGGGTGCGGGTGGTTCGGCGCCGAGGAAGAGCAGCCCGAGGGCTGGTGGGCCGGCCTCGACCCCGACACGAAGGTCTTCTTCGGCATCGCGTTCGTCTTCAGCGGGTCGGTGGCGTTCGTGCCGGCCCGGACGGCGGGCGGCAAGGCCCTGAAGGCCGGCACGCCCGTCCGGGTGCGCCGGATGCTCAATGCGTCGACCGTGGAGGTCGAAGAGGCGAAGGACCAGGCATAGCCTGAACGAAAGGGGGCTCCGATGATCACCGTCATGCCGGGCTCGATGCTGGCCGCCGAATTCCCTATCGAGACATTTCTGATTCTCCTGATTATCGTCGCGGTCCTGTCGCTGCTGATGTTCTTCATCCGGTGCTACCGCCGGTGCCCGTCGAACAAGATCCTGGTCATCTACGGCAAGACGGGCCGCGGGGCCGCCAAGTGCGTGCAGGGCGGGGCGGCGTTCGTCCTCCCCATCTTCCAGGCGTGCCAGTACCTGGACCTGGAGCCGTTCGTCGTGCCCATCGACCTGAAGAACGCCCTCTCGCAGGAGAACATCCGCGTGTCGGTGCCGACGACCGTGACCGCGGCCATCAGTTGCGACGACGCCCTGATGATGAACGCGGCGGTGCGTCTTCTGGGCATGACGCGGCAGGAGGTCGAGCGGCAGGCCGAGGACATCATCCTGGGCCAGATGCGCGCCGTCATCGCCACGATGATGATCGAGGAAATCAACCGCGACCGGCAGGGGTTCATGGCCAAGGTCAACGACGCGGTGTCGGTGGAACTCGAGAAGATCGGCCTGGCGCTCATTAACGTCAACATCCGCGACATTACCGACGAATCGGGCTATATCGTAGCCATCGGCCGAAAGGCCGCCGCAGAGGCCATCAATCAGGCCGAGATCGACGTGGCCGAGCAGGAACGCCGCGGCAAAACGGGCGTGGCCGAACGCAACCGCGACATGCGCCGGGCCGTCGCCGCCGCCAACGCCGACGCCGAAATCGGCGAGGCCGAGGCCGACCGCGACCGACGCCAGCGCGTCGCCGGGTTCGACGCCCAGGCCTACCAGGCCGAGACCGTCGCCAACGCCGCCAAGGCCGGCTACACGGCCGAGCAGCGTGTGGCCGAGGAAGGCGCCCGCCAGAAGGGCGAGTCCGCCGCCATGGAGGCCACCGGCGCCATCCGCGTCGCCGAACAGAACGCCCAACGCGAGGCCGAACTCGCCCGCGCCACCCGCGAGGAGGCACGCCTGAAAGCCGAGGTCATCGTCCCCGCCGAGGCCCAGCGCAGCCAGATCGTCATCGAGTCCGACGCCGAAAAGCAGAAACGCGAACTCGTGGCCGCGGGCGAGGCCAACGCCATCCTCGTCCGCATGCGGGCCGAGGCCCAGGGCACCCAGGCCGTCCTCGACGCCAAGGCCAAGGGCTACGGCGCACTCATCCAGGCCTCCGCCGACGACCCGAAGACCGCCGCCAACCTGCTGGTGATCGAGAAACTCGCCCAGGTGGCCGGCATCCAGGCCGAGGCCATCCGCAACCTGCCGATCGAGAAGGTCATCGTCTGGGACGGCGGGAGCGAGAACGGGGGCCTGGCGGGTCTGGGCCGGCGGCTGGTCGGCACCCTGCCCCCCATGCACGAACTGGCCAGGATGGTCGGCCTGGAACTGCCGGACTTCCTCGGATCGACGCGTGGCGATGCGTCTTCGGCCAAGCCGGCCAAGCCGCCGGCGCCACCGGCAGGGCAGGAATAGCCGCGTGCCACGGCCGGCTTGCCCGGCCGTGCGCACGGAAGGGATTCCCGCGTGGTGGCCCCACCACAGGTGGGTAAACCTCCCAGGCCGCCGCGCTTTCTTTGCGCTTCCAGCCGCGCCTTTCGAGCCGTGAGCGGAAGGTCGCGGGGACGTGCGGACGCGGTGCGATGCCGGGCTCGCATCGCGGCCACAGGTCTCCCCCCGCCCGCCCCGGCGGGTAAACTCCCGCGGCGGGCTCGAACGGGGCGTGCTTCCGCACGCGGCTCGACCGGCGCGGGCGCGGGAGGCGGCTATCGCCGCTCCAGGGGGAAGGGGCATGTCGTACCGACGGCCTGCTCGAAGGTCGGCACGATCCGGAAGTATGGGTGGTCCTTGAAGCGGATGTGCCGGCGGCCCCAATATGAGCCGTAGAAGACGCCGGCCGCATCGACCCAGGTGGCCAGGCGGACGAAGGCCCACTCGGGCAGCGGCTCATCCACGCCGGGGCACCCTTCCCGCACGCGCCGGATCAGGGGGCTGACGTGCGAGCCCATGCTCCTGGGCGGCATGTAGGCCGTGCCTTCGAAGTCGGACGCCTCGCGCGGCGTCGGGACCATGGGGAGGAGACGCTCGTACGATCGGCTGAAGTGGGTAGTCAGGGCGCCGGTCAGGTCCAGTTCCGCCGCGGGGTCTTCGCCCCCGTGGCACCGGACGCAGAACCGGTCCAGGACCGGCTGGACGTAAGCGGGGTAATGGAGAACCTGCTCCGGCCGGCCATCACCCGGCTGGGGCTGGAGGGCCGAGGGCGGGCGCTGCAGCGCCAGGGGGATGGTCGCGGCGTCGGGGCGGGTGCCGGGCGCATCGCTGGGGCGTTCGTGGCAGCCGATGCAGGACCGCCGTTCGCCCGGGCGGTAGTTGACATAGGTCCGCTCGCGTTGGAGTTCCATGTAGTTGGTGTCCAGTGCCTGGAGGTAGATGTTGCGGTCGGCGGGCACGTAGAAATGGGCGGAGCCGTCCTCCTCGACCGGCACGACGCCCCACATCGCCTTCCCGCCAAGGGCGGTCCCGTCGCTGATGAGGTGCGTGTGGTTGTCGAACTCGTCGTCGGGGTCCCAGAAGCGGCGGGCATCCCAGGGCCTGGGAATCTGCTCCATGACGCGGAGGTAACGGACCTCGCCGGGCGCGACGCCCGCCATGCCGCCATGGACGTCCTGGACCACGCAGACGGCCAGGTTCTTCTCGGCCAGCGCCGGGTCCGTGCGGGAGGGGATAACCGGCGGCGTGGGCCGTGGCCGGAGGGGCATCGGCTGTCGGCACGTGAACTCCCGGTCGCGATACAGAAGGACGTGGCGGCCGGTGTCGTCGAGGAGGTACAGGCCGCACGCCCGCACGTCGTTCCAGCGTTTGTCCGGGTTGTGGGCGACGAGCAGGACGTGCGGGCTCAGAGGGTAGGGGTCGGTGTACAGGGGGCCGTTCGGCTGGCGGACCCATCGGCCGCGGCGTCTGTGGTTCCAGCCCGCCTCCTGGCGGACGTCGACATCGGGCGTGACGTAGGTCATGGGCGCGCGGGTACGGAGGTCGCGGGTGGTGTCGGCCCGGATGATGGTCCCGAAACTGCCGCCCTGCGGATAGTGCGGCGCGCCGGTGAAGACGAACAGGTCGGGCTCGCCCGGCACCTGCCGGCCGTACATGAACGAGGGCGGAAACGGAATGTCGTTGCCGTATACCTCCACGCTGCCCGTGCCGTCCGGGCACATGGCCCAGAGGCACTTGACGCCGAGTTGGCCCTTGTCCACGTATTCCCAGCGGGTGTAGAGGATGCGTCCGTCGGCCAGCAGGGTGGGACAGAACTCGCTGACGGGGCTGCGCGTCAGTTGCTCGAGGTGCGACCCGTCGCCGTCGATCCGGTGGAGGACCGCGGTGGCCAGGATGTCCGGCGCGTCACACAGCGTGCCGTACTCGCACCGCGTCGAGGTGAAGGCGATGCCGCCGTCCGGCAGGTAGCACGGGTGCATGTCGTCGGTCTGGTGCCAGTAGGGCGCCGGGCCGGGGGTGCGGTTGGGGTCCCGGCCGTACTTGGCGATGCGGGCCGCCTCGTCGTCGGGCGGGAACGTCAGTTGCCGCGGGCCGCCCGTCCGCCGGCCGGTGTGCGGATCGATAACGATCTCGTACAGGCGGAACCCCTCCTTCGGCGAGCGTTTCCAGTCGAACACGATGCGGGTGGCGGAGAAGTGCAGGTCGAAGCGGCCGACGATGCCGCGGGCCATCTCCGGCACCAGGTCGGTCACCTCGCGGGTCCCGAGGTCCAGGACGCAGAGGTTCCCGCCGTAGTGCTCGCAGCCGTCGATGAAGTCGGTGTAGAAGTGGGTGGACTGAAACGTGTACCGGCGGATGAAGAGGAGTTTGCCGAAGTCGACAAGGGGGGTTTCCGCAAGCAGGCCGTCGACGCCCAGGCACGGAGCAGACCCGTGGGCACCCGTCAGCGTCCAGAGGGAAACGGCAATCAAGAGCGCAGTGCATCCGCGGTGCATCGCGTGTCACCCGGAACGGTTATCGGCGGTCCAGAGGCCGGGGGCGAGGCCTACATGGCGTCGTCCTCGTCCTCGTTGGCGGGTTCGCCTTCCTCTTCTTCCTCTTCCCACCCCTCTTCGTCCTCTTCACCCTCGTCCTCATACGACACGACCTCGTCGTTTTCAAGGATCATGTCGCGGAGCACCTCCAGGCACTTGTCGGGCTGGTCGGCCTCCATGTAGAGGTCCTTCAGGGCCATGCGGATGGCGTTGCGGACGCCGAGCGACCGGGCGCGTTCGAGCACCTGGCGGAGTTCCTGGATCTGCCGCTCGGGTTCCAGGTCCAGGTCATCGGTGATGGCGCCGATGGCGAGCAGGGCGCAGGACTCGGGGTCGAACGTGGTTTGCTTCATCAGTTCGAGCAGTTCGAGGTGGAGTCCCATCTCCTCCAGGTGCAGGTGCTGAATCTTCAACTCGATGGCCGTCTGTTCCATTTCGTGCCGCTGCTCCTCGGACAGCGGCCCCGGCTCGTGGCGCTCCGCCTCACGCGGATGCGGCTGCGCGGTCACCAGGACCGTCAGGCCGGCGGCCATGACCAGGACGGCCCCTACCGTCGCCAGCAGGAAGATGCGTTTCATCGTCTGTTCTCCTTTTCTTGGGTGGGGAGACGCCGACTCCCCGGAACCGGATGCGCGGTATCCGTTCCGCCCAGGTCTCCTCGGATGACCTGCGGCAGAGGACCTCCCAACTCGTGCTCCATGGGTCGCCGGTCAGAGTGACCGGCTTCGGGGGCGGCGGCACGGCGATAGGAGCGCGGGCCGAGACGCGTTGGCGAAGGGCCGCCAGGCGCGCCGTCGACGGCGGGGCCCACCGGGCCGTCCACGCCGCGGAGCGCGTCGGGCCTGCGCCGGCCGTCGCGGACGCGGCCCTGGACGCGGGCGCCGGGGCCGGGCCGTCCTCAGGCCGCGCGATGACCAGCAGGACGGCTGCCGCCGCCGCCGCCGCCAGGCCGGCGGCCCACACCAGCCATCGCTTGCGCCTCGGCCGGGGCGCCGGCAAGGCCGTTCCCGGGAAGGCGGCGCCGTCCAGCGTCCGGCGGAGGGCGTCGAGGGCCGCCGCCAGCGGATCGTCGTGCGCCGGATCACGTCCGTTCATCGGTGTTCCTGCATCAGGCCGCGAAGGCGCGCGAGACCGGCCGACGTCGCCGCCTTCACAGTGCCCTCGGCACACCCCATGGCCTCGGCGGTCTGGCGGACGCTGAGGCCTCTCAGGTACCGGCAGGCGACGGCCTCGCGCTGGCGGTCCGGGAGACGCTCGAGCGCCCGGGAGAGGGCCTCGAGCCGCTCGCGCCCGGCCTCCACCTCGGACGGGGCGCCGGCCAGGGTCTCCAGGTCGATGGCCCGCGGACGGCGACGCCGCCGGTACTCGCGGACCACGTTCATCAGGATGCCATAGAGCCAAGGCATGGCGTCGCCATCGGCCCGGAACCGCCTGCGGTGCTCGTACGCCCGGGCGAGGGTCTCCTGGGTGGCCTCGGCGGCATCGACGGCGCCGAGGCCGTTCGCCAGCGCCAACCGATACAGCGGGTCCTGGGCGACCGCCGCGACCCGGGCGAAGGCGCTCGCGTCGCCGCCGCGGGCGGCTGCCATCCAGCCCCGGAGTCGGGGATCGGCCTCGGCCATGGTTCACCCGGTATTGACGGTCACCGTCCGATGGTTTACCCGAAAACACGGCGGCCTGGGAAATGCATTCTGCGAGGAGAATTGCATTCCGCGAAACGAGGCGGCGGCCCACGCCCCGGAGAAGACGCGGGCGGGCCCAACGGCGGAACCGCAAACCGCCTTGACCGGCGGCCGGGGCGATGCGCTCTGGGATCGGCGCGGCTTCGCGCCGCACCGCACCGCGACGACATATCGGGTTCATGACAAGTGGCGGCAGACCGGGCGCCGGTTGGCGCGAGCCACCGGGCCGCGGGCGGCTTCGCGGGTACGCAGGCGGGCGGAACGCCGCGACGCATCGGCCAGTGCCCAGGCCGCGCCGGGCCGAACGAAATCCGCGCTTGACACGGCGGCGGCCTGTGGTAAAATAAATGACATGGACCGCGGGGTGGAGCAGCCTGGTAGCTCGTCGGGCTCATAACCCGAAGGTCGCAGGTTCGAATCCTGCCCCCGCTACCACACTGATTCTCGCACTTTCGGGTGCGAGTTTCGATATAAGGGCTCGGGGCGGCAGCCGCAGGAAGCCTACCCGGGCCCGGTTCTTTTTGTGGTCGTATTCCACGCGGCCGATGTAGGCCCGCAGGATGGCCTTCACCTCGGCCACGCTGCCCTTCTCCAGGACCTCCTGCAGCCGGTCCAGGCCCGCCAGTATCTCGCGCGACGCCGCCTTGACGTCCACGTCGAGCGTCTTCCGCGTCCGGGCCAGCGCGAGTTCGCGCTCGAGGGCCTCCTTCTCGGCGTCCAGGCGCTTGAGGTTCTCAACGGCGAGGTCCATGTTCACGCCCTTGTCGATGGCCTTCTCCCAGTTCCGACGCCGCTGCTCGACCTCCCTGCTGCGCCGACGGATGTCGCTCACGCTCTCGGCGGCCGACCCGTACTCGGCGAGCAGCGACTCGACCTGCGCACGGATGGCGTCGATGCGGCCCTGGGCCTTGATACGCTTGGCCAGCGCCGCCAGCACCGGCCCCTCGATGCTCTCCTTCGGCAGCAGGTAGGACTTGCACACCGTCCGGCCCTTCATCACGTAGCCGCCGCAGGTGTAATAGTGGTACTTGCGGCACCCCTTCCGCTTGCCGCTCGTCTTCGTCTGGCCCTGGAGGTTGTGGCCGCAGGAGCAGACCAGCAGGCCCGACAGGTAGTACGGCGCGGTCACCGCCTTGCCGCGGGTGAACGGCGTGTTCCGGCCGAGCCGTTTCTCCTGGGCGAGGTCGAACAGTTCCTTCGAGATGAGCCCCTCGAAGCCGTGCTCCTCGTCGGCCACGATCCAGTCGGCCTCGTCGTTGAAGCGCTTGCTGCGGCCGTCGTCCTCGTGCGGCGCCGGGGTCCCCTTCCGGATGGTGTGGTATTTGGAGAAACTCCGAATGTTCCAGACGTTCGCGCCATAGTAGACCGGGTTCACCAGGATGCTGCGGACCGTGCTGACGCTCCACAGGCCGCCGCGCGGCGAAGGTATCTCCCGCGCGTTCAGGTCCTCGACGATGGTCCGCATACCCTTCTCGGCTTGGGCGTAGGACTCGAAGATGCGCCTGACGACTGCTATGCGGTCAGGGGCACCCGGCACGAGGGTCGAGTGGGCC
>JADHXV010000026.1 GCA_016782785.1 Planctomycetota bacterium
CGGTAGGCCACCAGCCCGAGCATCATCATCTCCATCATGTTGCCGGAGTACTCGAAATCGCAGGCGGTCTTCCTGCTGGGGTCCTTGCAGGCCTCAATCCAGTCCATCAGGAAGTGGCCGAGGTCGGGAATCAGTTTATCGTTCGGCCGCTTGTTCCAGTAACTGAGGTCGTCGCCTTTGCCGTAGGGAATCAGGACGCGCTTGTCGAAGTCGGCGACGACGAACCCTTTGTCGCCCTTGAACATGGCGCCGTGGCCGATCTTGTTAAGGTCGACGAACGGCATGGGCGATTTGGGCATGTCGCCGCCCATGCACCAGGTGACCTTGATGGCCGGCCGCCAGTCGTTCTTCGGAAGGTCCCAGGTGGAGGTGAGCCGGACGGGGACGACGTCGGGATTGAACTTGTCGCCGGTGGTCTCGGCGGTGGTCGGCAGGCCGGCGTCGATGGCGTTCCAGACCAGGTCCATGGTGTGGCTGCCCATGTCGCCCATCTGGCCGGTGCCGAAGTCCCAGAACATGTTCCATTGCAGGCAGTTGGCGCCGGGGCCGCCGGTGAAGTAGCCGGCATTGTAGGGATGATACGGCGCCGGGCCGAGCCAGAGGTCGTAGTGGAGCGTCTTGGGTTCCTCGCCCGTGGCCGGCAGGTAGCCGGGCCGGGGAAGTTGGCGGTTGCCCCAGGCGAAGGCCAACTTCAGTTCGCCGATGGCCCCGTCGACGACCAGTTCCCGCACGCGGTTGAAGTTGGGGTTGGCGTGCCGCTGCGTCCCCTGCTGGGTGGCCAGTTTGCCCTTCTTGGCCAGGAACTTCTCGCGGAGCAGGCGGGCCTCGTTCACGGTAATGCCCATCGGCTTCTCGCAGTAGACGTGCAGGTCGCGGTTCAGGGCCCACGACGCGATGAACGCGTGCGTGTGGTCGGTAGTGCAGCAGATGACCGCGTCGAGGCCCGGCTGGTCGATGGCCTTGCGCCAGTCGACGTACGTCTTGGCCTCCGGGAACTTCTTGGCGGCCTGGGCCAGGTGGTCCTCGTTCACGTCGCACAGGGCGGCGATGTTCTCCTTCGAGGCCGTGCCGAAATGGGCGCCCGCCCGGCCCCACGTGCCCATCATGGCGATGTTGAGTTTGTTGCTGGGCGCGCCCGCGCCCATCAGCATGCCGGACCGAAGGACGACGAGGCCCGCGCCCGCGGCGCCTGCCTTGAGCATGTCGCGTCGATTCATCCCACCTGCCATCAGACCACCTCCCTTGCTCCGAGTCGTCCGCACGGACGACGGTTCGTTCGACTGCCCCAAGACCCCCGCCACCCTAGCCGCCCGGCGGACCCGTGTCAAGCAACACGAAGAGGCTCGCGAGACCTTTTCGACGATGTGTCGGCGGGGTCCCTGCATATAATCCACCACCCAGGGGCAAGGTTCCGTGGAATCGCCGACGCCCCCCGCAGGAGACGGCACCGTGACCGAAACGCTCCGCCCGTTCCAGCCGGCCGACCTGGGCCCCCTCCACGCCCTCGTCGCCCGGACCATCGAAACGTCGTACGCGGGCGTGTACGGCCGCTTGGCCATCGACCATTTCCACGGCCACCACTCGGCCGAGCAGATCCGCAAGGACGCCGCCGACGGCTTCACCCTGGTCGCCGAGCACGCCGGCCTCCTCGTCGGCACGGGCACCGTGGCCGGCGAGCACATCGGGCGGATGTACGTGGCCCCGGAGCACCAGGGCCGCGGCCTGGGCCGGCGGATCCTCGATGCCCTGGAACAGCGGGCCCGCGACGACGGCCGGGAGAGCGTGTACCTGGGGGCCTCGATTCCCGCCCGCACGTTCTACGAGCGCCTCGGGTACGGCCTCGTCCGCGAGGACGCCCACGAGTTCGCCGACGGCGGCCGGCTCGTCTGGTTCCGGATGGTCAAACGCCTCTGATTGGCGCGCATCCGTTCGAGCCGCGACCGTAAGGTCGCGGGTACGTTCGCACGGCGCGGGGCTGTTCGAGCCGCCGTTCGAGCCGCGAAAGGCTGTCATTTCGACCGAGGCCTCGCGCAGCGATGCCGAGCGGAGAAATCTCGTCGTTGGGCCGCCATGAACAGCGAGATTTCTCCGCTCGGGCCCTTCGGGCCCTCGGTCGAAATGACAAACGACGCGGGCACGCCAGCGCGTGCCCCTACGCCGGCGCGGTTCTTCCGTGCGTTGCCGCGGGGTGACACGTATAATCCACCGGCCGAAGCCGGGCCGGCGCCATCGGTCGCACCGCGCCGGCCGCTCGACAGACAGGAGACCCACCGATGACCCGACACGCCCTCGCCTGGACCGCCGTGCTCGCCGCCTGCGCCGCCCTGATCGCCGCGGGCGTCCCCGCCGCCGAGAAGGAGGAGGGCTTCGCCCCGCTCTTCAACGGCAGGGACCTGGCCGGCTGGACGGGCGACACGAAGGGTTACACCATGGAGAACGGCCTCCTCGTCTGCCAGGAGAAAAGCAGCGGGTGCATCTACACCGAAAAGGAATACAGCGACTTCCACCTGAAGTTCGAGTTCCGCCTCGCGCCCGGAGCGAACAACGGCGTGGGCATCCGGGCCCCCGGCAAGGGCACGGCCGCCTACACCGGCATCGAACTCCAGATCCTCGACGACACCTCGCCCAAGTACGCCGACATCAAACCGTACCAGTTCCACGGCTCGGTCTACGGCGTGGTGCCCGCCAAGCCGGGTCACCTGAAGAAGGTGGGCGAGTGGAACGCCGAGGAGGTCATCGCACGCCAGGGCCGCATCCAGGTCATCCTCAACGGCACGACCATCGTCGACGCCGACGTCTGGAAGATCGACCCGAACCAAACCATCGACGGCCGGCCGCACCCCGGCCTGCACAACAAGAAGGGACACATCGGTCTGCTGGGACACGGGACCCGCGTCGAGTTCCGCAACGTCCGCATCAAGGAACTCGGCAACGACGCCCCATGACGATGGGGCCCTGCATCCCGGCCCGTACGGGCCGGGCCACACAAGACAGACTTGAACCACACAAGACAGCAAGGAGTAGAACCTGTGAAGGTTGTTGCCCTTGCCGTTGGCATGAGCATCGTCTTGGCCGCCCTGCCCGCCGGGGCTGGTTTTGCCGGCGAGACGCCGGCCGCCACGGAAGCGCCGGCCGCCGCCGGGCCGGAGGTCCATCCGCCGGCGCGCGGCTCGTACGCCATCGTCGTCTCCAAGGACACGCTCGCCGACGAGGCGTGGAAGGCCGTGTGCGACGCCCTCGTCGCGAAGTACGACGGCCGGGTGGTCACGTGGGAGAAGGACGTAACCGAGGCCCGCGCCGCCCTGGCCGAGGCCATGCCGAACTACGCCTGCTTCGTCGCCCGGCCGGCCGAGTGCGGCCTCGAGTTCGTCGTGGCCGTCCATCGCCTCACCCGCCGCCTCGACGCCGACCCGTACACCGACTGCCTGTGGGCCATCCTGACGGGCTACGACGCCGACGACGCCCTCCGCATCGCCCAACTCGCCGAGCCGCTCGTCCTGCGGAACGTCCTCTCGGGCACGGTCGGCGGCAAGGTGAAGCCGTTCGAGGCCGGCGCCGTCTTCAGCGAGACCAAGGCCGGCGCCATGCGCGTCAAGGGTAACGGCGACCAGTGGCAGGACCAGGACGGGCCCCAGGATTCCACCAAGGCCATCGTCGATTACTTCAACGACGAGAAGCCCGACTGCTTCATCACCTCCGGCCACGCCACCGAGCACGACTGGCAGATGGGCTACTCGTACAAGAACGGGCAATTCCGGTGCAAGGACGGCCAACTGTTCGGCCTCGACACCGCGAACCAGAAGTACCCCATCGACTCGCCCAACCCGAAGGTGTACCTGCCGGTCGGCAACTGCCTCATCGGCCACGTTTCGGGACGCGACTCGATGGTGACGGCCCTCATCCATTCGGCGGGCGTCGTGCAGATGTTCGGCTACATCGTGCCCACGTGGTACGGCAAAGGCGGGTGGGGCATCCAGGACATCTACCTGGACCAGCCCGGCCGCTTCACCCTGGCGGAGGCGTTCTTCGCCAACACCCAGGCCATGCTGCACGAGATGCGCCAGCGGTTCCCCGACAAGGCTGGCGTCGACTTCGAGCGATACGACTTGGAACGCCGCCGCGGCCTCCTGGGCGAACTCGTTCAACGCCACGGCCTTAAGGGCGGCCGCGATGAACTCGGACTCCTCTGGGACCGCGACACCGTCGCATTCTACGGCGACCCTGCCTTCGATGCCCGGCCGGTCCGCGGCAGCCTGGAATGGGACCAGCGGCTGACGGTCGCGGGCGACCGGTACACGCTGGCACTTTCGTGCCGGAGCGACGGCCGCTGGCCGAAACAGCCGGTCTTCGCCTTTTTGCCGCATCGCGTCGACGCCGCGTCGGTTGAAATCAGCACAGGCAAGGATGCCAAGCCCGTCGTCACCGACAACTTCCTTCTGGTGCCGCTTGAGGGCGACTTCGCCGCGGGTGATGAAATCAAAATCGTCTTCACCGCCAGGCGGGCCGGTCCCGCCATGCTGGTGAACCGCAAAGAGCGTGAAGAACACAAGGATAAGGCCCTGCAATGAACATGGGAGGACTTCGATGAACCGCATCGCACTGGCCGTCATCGCCTGCGCCGCCGTCGCGGCAGCGGGCCTCGCCGCCGGTTCCACCGCCGCCGCCGAGAAGGACCCCTGGGTCGTCTACGAGGGCGGCGACGGGCCCGGCAAAGGCAAGCACGTCGTCCTGCTGGCCGGCGACGACGAGTACCGCAGCGAGGAACTCATCCCGCAGCTGGCCAAGATCGCCGCCGTCCGCCACGGGTTCCGGTGCACGGTCATCTGGGCCATCGACCCGCAGACCGGCGAACTCGCGCCCGCGGTCAAGGACAACATGCCCGGCCTGGAGGCGCTGGAGAAGGCCGACCTCATGGTCATGTTCCTGCGGTTCCGTGCTCTGCCCGACGACCAGATGAAACGCATCATGGATTACACCAACTCGGGCCGGCCCATCATGGCCCTCCGGACCTCGACCCACGCCTTCAACTACCCCGGCAAGAGCGACAGCCCGTACGCGAAGTACACGTTCAACAGCAAGGACCCCAAGGGCGGCTACGGCCGGCAGGTCCTCGGCGAGACATGGGCCGGCCATTACGGCAAACACAACTCCGAGAGCACGCTCGGCCTCATTCCCGACGCCGCCAAGGACCACCCCATCGTCCGCGGCATCGACAAGGTCTGGGGACCCAGCGACGTCTACACCATCACCACGCTGGAGGGCGAGTGCACGCCGCTCGTGATGGGTCAGCCGCTCGCCGGCATGACGCCCGATTCGCCGCCCAATAACGACAAGAAACCCGTCCCCGTGGCCTGGACCAAGACGTTCACGGGCACGAGCGGCAAGGCGTCCCGCGTCTTCACGACCACGATGGGCCACGGCCACGACCTGAAGGACGAGGGGTTCCGCCGACTGCTCATCAACGCCATCTACTGGTGCGTGGGGATGGAGGACAAGGTCCCCGCCAAGGCGAACGTGGACCTGGTGGGCGAGTACGACCCGAACGCCATCGGCACCAAGACCGCCAAGAAGGGCCTGAAGCCGGAGGATTTCCGGCTGCCGTAGGGGCACGGCCTGCCGTGCCCGTGTTGTTTGTCATCTCGACCGAGGCGCCGGCCTCGCTCGGGCGAGGCCGGCGGCGAGCGGAGAGATCTCGCTGTCCATGCGACGCGAACGACGAGATTTCTCCGCTCGGTCCTCCTGGGGTCCATACGGACCCAGGAGGGCCTCGGTCGAAATGACAGCCTTGTGCCGCAACCGGATCGGGCACGCCACGGCGTGCCTCTGCATGACGGGAGAGCCGAGCCCATGCATCGACGCCGCTTCCTGAAGACCCTGGGCCTGGGCGCCGCCGCCTTGGCCTGGCCGCGCATCGCCCCGGCCGCCCAAGGCGCTGCCGCGGCCACCCGCGGCGCGCCCGCCAACGCTGCCGCCGACCGGCCCGACATCGTCATCGTCATCGCCGACGACATGGGGTACTCCGACCTCGGCTGTTACGGCGGCGAGATCGCCACGCCCCATCTCGACGGCCTCGCCCGCCGCGGTCTCCGCTTCACCCGGTACCACACCGAGAACATGTGCGCCCCGACGCGGGCCACGCTCCTGACGGGCCGGTACTGGATCCGCGGCTTCGACGCCGGCAACAACGCGACCATCCCCGAGGCCCTCAAAGCGGCCGGCTACCGCAGTTGCATGGCGGGCAAATGGCACAACACGAACGACGTGGGCCCGGCCCGCCAGGCGCCGCTTAAGCGCGGCTTCGACCGGTTCTTCGGCACGCCTATCGGCTGCGGCAGTTTCTTCGCCCCGCTCATGCTCACCCGCGACGGCGAACCCGCCGAGCACGAGTGGCAGGAGAAGAAGGACTTCTATTACACCGACGCCATCAGCGATAACGCGGCCGCGTACATCAAGGAGACGCCGAAGGACACGCCGCTCTTCCTGTACGTGGCGTACACGGCCGCCCATTGGCCGCTGCACGCGCTGCCGGAGGACATCGCCAGGTACAAGGGCCGGTACGCCGGCGGGTGGGACAAACTCCGCGAGGCGCGCCTGGCGCGCATGAAGGAACTGGGCGTCGTCCGGCCCGACACGCCCCTGTCGCCGCGCCATCCCGACGTCCCCGCCTGGGACGCCGAGCCGAACAAGGCCTGGCAGGAGCGCCGCATGGAGGTGTATGCCGCCCAGGTCGACCGCATGGACCAGGGCATCGGCCGCATCCTGGGGGCGCTGGAGGCACGCGGCCGGCTCCAGAACACGCTCATCCTTTTCACCATCGACAACGGCGGGTGCTACGTCGAGTACGGCGCGAACCGCAAGGGCGACTTCCTGAACGAGACGACGCGCGACGGCCGGCCCCTGGTGGTCGGCAACCGGCCCGACGTCATGCCCGGCCCCGAAGACACGTGGCAGAGTTACGGTTACGGCTGGGCCAACGCCAGCAACACGCCCCTTCGGCTGTTCAAGCAGTTCGACCACGAGGGCGGGACGCGGGTGCCGCTCATCGCCCAGTGGCCCGCCGTCATCGCCAAGGGCGGGCAGATTACCGACCAGGTGGCCCACGTCATTGACCTCCTGCCGACCGCGCTGGACGCCGCCGGCGTGGCGTATCCCGAGACGCTCGGGGGCCGGGCCATCGGTCTCGCCGACGGCCTGAGCCTGGTGCCCATCTTCCGCGGCGAGCAGCGCAAGGGCCACGACGCCCTCTTCTGGGAATTCGCCCACGGCCAGGCCGTCCGGAAGGGACCGTGGAAACTCGTTCGGATGGACAAGAAGCCCTGGGAACTGTACAACATGGACGCCGACCCGGCCGAACTCTCGGACCTGGCCTCGGCCCACCCCGACCGGGTCAAGGAACTCGAGGCCCTCTGGGAGGCGTGGAACGCAAGCGGCAAGACGGGGGGCAAGAAGCAGAAATAGCGCCGCGCCGACTCGTAGGGGCACGACCTGTCGTGCCCGAACCGGCTGCGGCGGAAGGCTGTCATTTCGACCGAGGCCTCGCGCAGCGAGGCCGAGTGGAGAAATCTCGCTGTTCCGACGCTTCGGACGACGAGATCTCTCCGCTCGCCGCCGGCCTCGCTGGAGCGAGGCCGGCACCTCGGTCGAGATGACAAACGACGCGGGCACGCCAGGGCGTGCCCCTACGGGGGGCGTCATCTCAAGGCCTCGCCAGACGCAGGAGACATCGCATGGAAGAACTGGGCCTGATCGACTGGTTGACCGTGGCTGCCTATTTCCTCCTGGTGTTCGGCCTGTCGTGGTGGGTCATCCGGAAGAACCGCGACACGCCCGCCGACTACTTCCTGGCCGGCCGAAACCTCGGCTGGTTCATCATCGGGGCATCCATCTTCGCCTCGAACATCGGGTCCGAACACCTGGTCGGCCTGGCGGGTTCCGGGGCGACCGACGGCGTGGCCATGGCCCACTACGAACTGCACGCCTGGTGCCTGCTGGTGCTGGCGTGGGTGTTCGTCCCGTTCTACATGCGGTCGCAGGTCTTCACCATGCCGCAGTTCCTGGAGAAACGGTTCAGCCCGATGGCCCGGTGGGTGCTGTCGGTCATCTCGCTGGTGGCGTACATCCTGACGAAGATCGCGGTGGCGATCTTCGCGGGAGGCATCGTGTTCTCGGTCCTGTTGCCCGAGATCCGGTTCCTGGGGATGGACAGTTTCTGGATCGGCTCGATCCTGATCATCCTCCTGACGGGCGCGTACACGGTGCTGGGCGGCCTGCGGGCCGTCGCCTACACCGACACGCTCCAGACGTTCACCCTGGTCATCGGGTCGGCGCTGGTGACGTTCTTCGGCCTCCGGGCCCTGGGCGGGTGGGAGGAACTGCGCACCATCTGCGGCTCGGAGATGTTCAACCTGTGGAAGCCCCTGGTCCCCGCGGGCGTCGAGGGCACCTGGGCCCCCGTCAGGGAAAGCGGCCGCATGGCCTGGTACTTCAACGGCAACTACCCGTGGCTGGGGATGCTGTTCTGCGCCCCGATCATCGGCCTGTGGTACTGGTGCACCGACCAGTACATCGTCCAGCGGACCCTGGGTGCGCCGAACGAGACGGAGGCCCGCCGGGGCAGCCTGTGGGCCTCGTTCCTGAAACTGCTGCCCGTCTTCATCTTCATCATTCCGGGGATGATCTGCTTCGCCCTGGCCACCAGCGGCAAGGTCGAGGCCCTCCAGACCGCCATCATGGATGAAGGGGGCCACGTCGTCGTCCGCGAGAACGCCCAGGCGGCCTTCCCGCTGATCGTCAAGCACGTTCTGCCGGTGGGGGTCCGCGGGATAGTGGTGGCCGGCCTGCTGGCCGCCCTCATGAGCAGTCTCTCGAGCGTGTTCAACGCCTCGGCCTCGCTGTTCACGATGGACTTCTACTCGCGGCTGCACCCGAACGTCTCGGAGCACAAACTGGTGTGGATCGGCCGGATGGCCACCATCGCGATGGTGGCGATCGGCCTGGCGTGGATCCCCGTCATCAAGGGCGGCAAAGGGCTGTACGACTACCTCCAGGGCGTCCAGGCGTACCTGGCCCCGCCGATTTTCGTCGTCTTCTTCCTGGGGGTCTTCGTGAAACGCCTGAACGCCAAGGGGTGCCTCTCGGCGCTGGTCGTGGGGTTCCTGCTGGGCCTGTTCCGCCTGGGGGTCGACACCCCGGTCAAACTCTGGGGCACCGAGTACGCCGAGGGGTCCTTCTTCTGGATCATCCACAACATCTTCTTCCAGTACTACAGCCTGGGCATCTTCCTGGTGTGCATCGGCGTGATGGTGGGCGTCAGTTACCTGACCGCCCCGCCGTCGTACGAGAAGATCAGCGGCCTGACGTACGCCACCCTGACCGAGAAGGACCGCCGCGAGAGCCGAAGCAGTTGGAACTGGCGCGACGTGGCCGCCACCGCCGTGGTGCTGCTCATCATCCTGGCGGCGTACCTCTACTTCACGGGCTGAGTCGGCAGGGTGGCATGGTCACCCGCCGTTGGGTGACCATGGATGAACCGCGATGGCCCATGGCCACGCAAACAGCCGCGTGGCCATGCCACCCGCGCCAACGCCCGGCCACCGATGTCATCTCGACCGAGGTGCCGGCCTCGCTCCGGCGAGGCCGGCGGCAAGCGGAGAGATCTCGCTGTTCATGGTGCGCGAACGACGAGATTTCTCCGCTCGGCCCTCCTGGGGTCCGTACGGACCCAGGAGGGCCTCGGTCGAAATGACAGCCTGTGCTGCAGCCCATCACACGACCGCCCCGCAGCGCGTTGCAGTGCGCCCGCCCGGCGGGTATCCTTGGTCCGCACCCGCCCGCAAAGGAAGTTGACCCGTGCATCGCACCACGCGCCGCCGATTCCTGAAGGCCGCCGGCTCGGCCGCCGGCCTCGCCCTCGTCGCCCCGCACGCCCTGGCCGCCAAGGCCCGGCGCGGCGGCCTGAACATCCTGTTCCTCTTCCCGGACCAGCACCGGGGCGACTGGGTGGGCGGCACGGAGGGGCTGGACGTCCGCACGCCGAACCTCGACACCCTGGCGGCCCGCGGCCTCCGCTGCACCCAGGCCCTCTGCCCTTCGCCGGTCTGCGCGCCCAGCCGCGCCTGCCTGGCCTCCGGCAAGCGGTACGACCGTTGCGGCGTGCCCGGCAACGGCGCCGACTACCCGCTCGACCAGCCCACGTTCTACCAGCGGCTCCGCGACGCCGGCTACCAGGTGGGCGGCTGCGGCAAGTTCGACCTCCACAAGCCGTCGCCGACGTGGGGCATCGACGGCCAGCACCTCCTGAAGGAGTGGGGCTTCACGTGCGGCATCGACTCGGCCGGCAAATGGGACGCCATCCGCACCGGCGCGGTCGAACCGAAAGACCCGTACATGCACTACCTGAAGGAGCAGAACCTCCTCCAGACGCATGTCGATGATATGAAGAAACGCCGCGGCAACCCCCTGGCCGCCTTCGCCACGGCCCTGCCCGACGACGCCTACGGCGACAACTGGGTGGGCCGCCAGGCCGAGGACCTCATCAAGGCCTTCGCGAAGGACAAGCCGTGGTTCCTCCAGGTCAACTTCCCGGGCCCGCACGACCCGTGGGACATCACCGAGTCGATGGCCCGCCGCGTCCGCGACCGCACGCGCTTTCCCCCGCCCGTGGGCGAGGACTCGCTCACGCCCGAGCACCTGGCCGTCCGGCAGAACTACACCGCCATGGTCGAAAACATCGACCGCTGGGTCGGCCGATTCCTTGACGCCGTCGAGACCCGCGGCGAGACCGACAACACGCTCGTCGTCTACTCCAGCGACCACGGCGAGATGCTCGGCGACCACGGCGCGTGGGGCAAGTCGCGGCCGTACCATCCCTCGGTCCGCGTGCCCCTCTACATGGCCGGGCCGGGTTCCATCGGCCGCAGGGCCTGCGACGCGCCGATCGCCACGCTCGACCTCGCGGCCACGTTCCTCTACTACGCCCGCGCGAAGGGCAGCGACGGGATGGACAGCACGTCGCTGCACGCCCTGCTGGAAGGCGAGGTGGGGCCGCCGCGCGACGTCGTCACCAGCGGCCTGGGCGCGTGGCGGCTGGCGTTCGACGGCCGGTTCAAACTCGTCACCGGTTGGAACGAGGGCAAGCCAGCGAAAGGCGCGGACGCCGCCGAGCCGCGCGCCATCCTCTGGGACCTCCGGACCGACCCCGGCGAATCGACCAACGTGGCCGACCAACATCCCGACGTGGTCGCGAGGCTCACGGAGGCGCTGGAGCAGAATGACTAATGGCAAATGATAAATGCCAAATGAGGCCTTCGGCCTGTGGGTCGTTGGCTCGGGGCTCGCGGCCAAGAATGTAGGCCGGGACGAAGTCCCGGCAAACCGGGATAGAATGCCGGGGCTCCGCCCCGGCCTACATGTCGCCCGGCGCGCCGAATCGCACTGGACATTTCCACGTCTATCGTGTAGGATTCTGCGGTCTTTCGCGGCAATGGATAAGGTGGAAGAGAGATGTCGTCGGCGGTGGCAACGGTGGTTCCCGGCCCGAGCGCCCTGGACGCCAGCGTTCTGGTTCTGAATCGGCTGTTCATGGCGGTCCGCGTCGTTCCGGCGCGGTACGCCTTTGTGCTTCTCTGGAAAGAGATTGCCGAGGTCGTCTCGGTCGAGGACGAGACATACAACACGTATGATTTCTCGTCCTGGGCGGAGGTGTCGCAGGCCCGCCGCAAGTTCCAGCCCGACGCCCACGACTGGGTCCGCACCGTCCGCTTCGACCTGGCCGTGCCGCGCGTCATCCGCCTCCTCACCTACGACCGCGTGCCCAAGACGCGGGTCCGCCTGAACCGGCGGAACCTGTTCGCCCGCGACGGCAACCGGTGCCAGTACTGCGGCCGGAAGTTCCGCAGCCCCGACCTCTCGATCGACCACATCGTCCCGCGGAGCCGCGGCGGCCGGACCGAGTGGACCAACATCGTCTGCGCCTGCCTGGCGTGCAACGTCCGCAAGGGCGGCCGGACCCCGCGCGAGGCCCACATGCGCCTCGTGCGCCAGCCCAAGCAGCCGCGGTTCAGCCCCGTCATTTCGCTACGCGTCGGCAGCAAAAAGTACCAGACCTGGAAACAGTTCCTCGACGCCGCCTACTGGCACGTGGAACTGGTGGATTGATCGACGCGCCGCTCGTTCCGCGACCGGGAGCAGGAGGCTGTCATTTCGACCGAGGCCTCGCGCCGCGAGGCCGAGTGGAGAAATCTCGCCGTTCAAACAGCGAGATCTCTCCGTTCGCCGCCGGCCTCGCCTCCGCGAGGCCGGCGACTCGGTCGAGATGACAGGCGACGGCCACTCAGTCGCGATAACATGCAACGCGGGCACGGCAGGCGGTGCCCCTGCGCGAAGGAGACACTCGCATGGCAACATCCCGATGGATGTGGTGCGCGGTGATGCTGGGCGCGGCGGTGGCCGTGGCGGCCGTCGTCGGGGCGGTCCGGGCGGCCCCGGCCGAGAAATCACCCGAACCCGCCCAGCCCGACGCCCCCGCCGTGGTCACAGCCGACACGCTGCATCCCGCCGACGGCAAGTTGCGGATCATCCACTTCGGCGCCCACCCCGACGACGCCGAAATCCGCGGCGGCGGCTCGGGGGCCCTCTGGGCCGAACAGGGGCACCACGTCCAGTTCGTCTCGGTCACGAACGGCGACATCGGCCATTGGCAGATGGCCGGCGGTCCCCTGGCCCAACGCCGCGCCGATGAAGTCAAGGCCGCCGCGCAGGTCCTCGGCATCGAGAGCAGCATCACCCTCGACATCCACGACGGCGAACTCATGCCGACGCTCGAAAACCGCAAGACCCTCACCCGCCTCATCCGCCAATGGGACGCCGACATCGTCATCGGCCACCGGCCTGTCGATTACCATCCCGACCACCGGTACACGGGCATCCTGATGCAGGACGCGGCGTACCTGGTTACGGTGCCGTTCTTCTGCCCGGACGTACCGCCCATCCGCAGAAACCCCGTGTTCCTGTACTCGTACGACCACTTCGAGCGGCCGGTGCCGTTCCGCGCCGACGTGGTGGTGGCCATCGACAGCGTCATCGAGAAGAAGGTGGACGCGCTGGTGAAGATCGAGTCGCAGTTCATCGAGGGAGGCTGCGGCGGCCACCTCCGTCCGCTGCCCGACGAGCCCGAGGCCCGGGAGCAGCGCCGCCGCGACACCCGCGAGGCCTTCAAGCGCCGCTTCGCCGCCGTCGCCGACAAGCACCGCGACCGCCTCATCGCCCTCTACGGCGAGGAGGCGGGCAAGAAGGTCCGCTACGCCGAGGCGTTCGAGATCTGCGAGTACGGCCGGCGCGTCAGCGACGAGGAACTCCGGCAGTTGTTCCCGTTCTTCCCGGCGAAAAAGTGACCCTGCAACGCTACTTCCCGCGCGGCGGGTCTCCGCACCCGCCGCGCGACGTTTGCGCGCGGCATCGAACGTCCCCGCGTGCTCCCGCACGCGGCTCGTGGCGTTTTTCGCGCGTTTTTGGGGGGTGACCCGCACGCCGCCGCGCGGGCGACCCCGGCGCGGCACGCGCCTAAGTCCTTTGCTAACAATCACTTAGAACGCCCCTCCGGCCGACGCTCCCACGCCATTTGACCCGCCCGCCATCCGCCTTATCCTTACTCCTGGCTGAATGCTGTATGTCGTCCCCCGGGGCGACGGCCACTTCCCCCCTGCGCCGCCGCCCCGGGTCGCGCGCCCGCAGCCAAGGAGCCATCATGAGGCACCGTCTGTTTCTCGCCGCAACGATCCTGGCCGTCTCGACCCTCGCCGCCGCCGCGCCGGCCCCTGACGCGGACCCGACTCCCGCCGCCGCGCCGGCACCCAAGGCCGAGGCGCTCGTCGCGCGCGTCACGGCCGTCCACGGAACCGTCGAAGCGCGGCCGGCCGTCGGCCAGCCCTGGAAGCCGGTCGCCGTCGGCCAGGCGCTGGCGCCCGGCACCGACCTCCGGACCGGCTTCCGCGCCCGCTGCACGCTCGACATGACCGACAGCCTCGTCCAGGTCGACCCGCTGACGGTCGTCCGCATCGCCGAACTCGAACGCACCGGCGACACGGTCCGCACGAGGCTCCACCTGAAGCAGGGTAACACCCAGGCCGTCGTCGAGAAGGGCCGCATCGAGAGCGACTTCGCCATCCTGACACCGTCGGCCACGCTCGCCGTCCGGGGCACCCGCGGCATCACGTGCCGCTACTTCCCCGACGAGCGCGGCTCGTACGGCCTGGCCGACGCCGGTCGCATCGCCGTTATCAACGGTCTGACTGGACACGAGACGGACGTCCGTCCCGGCCAGGACACCAACGACCGGGCCGTCCAGGCCTCCCAGCATCTGGCCGACCGCTATATGCCCATCGCCCTGGACCTGGCCGGCCACGAGCAACAGGAAAAACGGGCCGCCCAACGGTGGGGGACCACCAAGCCGGCGCCGGAAGGTCTCAAGGGCCCGGACAATTCGGTCCGCCGGGCCGTCCAGGAGGTCCACCCGGACGCCATGGATACGATCAGCACTCTGCGCACCCTGGTGTCCGGCCCGTAGCGCCGGCCCTTCCGGGACTCCACCAGGGTGTGACTAAGCGGCCCGACGGGCCGCAATACGACCGGTCGCCGGGGACGACGGCGGCGGACACGGGGCGTGACGCCGCACAAGTCCCCGCGACCGGCCGATGCCGCGAACCCGCGGCAGCCGACCGATGGACCTCCCCGGTCCGCCGGCGGCCTGTGCCGCGGTCTGAAAGCGCCTTCAGCGGGCGGGCGCGGCGGGGCAGAACCTTTTGCCGGCCGGCCGTTTCGGCCTGGCTCACGGGCCCCGGATCGCGCCCGCCCGTCGTTCCTTCCGCCGGCCCCCGCAAATTTCCTGAAGATTGCCCACCCACACGTTTGCCTTGGCTCCCATTTGACGTATAATACCCACGGCAGGACTTTAAGAGTTCTGCCAAGCACCCGGGGAAAACGGGCACAACGCACCCGAAAAGGCCGTTTCGATGTCTCTGCGCCCACCGGGCCAGGGTCCGAATCGCCGGCCAGGGAACGCGATGCAGGGAGCCGTTTCATGGGCAAGTTCCTCTTTTTTCTGAGCCTCGTGCTCGCCGCCGCCGTTTCGCTTGCGGGGACGGCTCCGGGCCGGGCCGGGCCGGCGCAGGACTTCGGTTTTGCCGTCGCCTGGGACAGCGGCGTCGCGCAGACGCCCACGACCGACGCCGTCGACCCGGTGGCGGCGTACCTGGGGGCCAAGACGCTGGCGGCCATCAGCAACATGGACCTGAAGGCGCTGGTCGGCTCGATGGGCGGGGCCGGCCTGGATCCGCTGCCGCGCTTCGCGCTGCCCGAGCCGACCATCCGGACGTATAACGCGCCCGCGCTGCCGGCCGTGCCGCCACCGATGCCGCCGGCCGAGTTGGCGTCGTTCGAGTATCCGCAGGCGACCGGCCTGGGCGACCTGGGATCCGGCGGCCGCGAGGTGCCTCTCGGCGACACCACCTACTTCGCCATGGCGCCCGGCGGGTTCGGGGGCGTGCGGACAGGCCGGCCGGTGGGCGGCATGGAAAACTGGTGCCTCGCCAGCCGCACCGCCATCAGTTACATCCGTCCGAACGTCAACATCCAGATGATGTTCGCCCTGGACCTCCCCGGCGGCGGGGCGGCCGACGCGTTCGAAGGGCCGGGCTTCCGGCCGCACGCCGCCTTGGCCGTGGACCGCGAGACCCGCATCGACTCCGCCGAGATCGGCACCGGGACCACGCAGTTCGGCCGGCGCATCCTGCCGGTCCCCGTGGACGAACCGCAGACGGCCGTGGCCGCCGGCCTCGACCTCGGCCTGCTCCCGACCTTCCTTTCGCAGATGGGCATGGGTGTCTCGATCGTCGCGTCGCGCGGCGAGCAGACGGGCGACCTGCGCATCGCCCTCGTCGGCACGACGGAACTGCCCGTCGACTGGACGCCCGAAGAGCGGCCGTACCAGCATCCCTTTGGCGTCGGGCGCGACCCGTATCTGGTGGCGGGCAGGGGGTGGGACTATCCGTCGGGCGGCGTCGGTGAAGGCCGAGGCCCAGGCAACGGCGGCGGCGGCACGACGCCGACGCCCATCATCCCGATCACGCCGGTGCCCGAACCTGCCACGCTCCTGGTGCTGGCGGGCGGCGCAGCCGTCCTGACGTGGCGGCGCCGGCGGGCCGAGCGCCGGCGGGCGTAGCGCACGCCAAAGCACAACCTCACCCCAACACACGAAGCCGGCGGACCCGAAAGGCCGCCGGCTTTCCCCATTCTTGAACCACGCCGAAAAAGCGTGTCGGCGAGTTCGGGCAATGCTACAATACAGTTGAGGCCTGATAAACGGGCCCCACCACACGCGTCTTGGACGCATGAGTGAGGCCCTTGCGCTGGGATGGGTAGAGTTGATGCGTATGCTCGACATCTAAATAATGCTTCGAGTTGACGCATTGTCAAGTTAAAAGGCCGATTTTTTCCGTGAAGCAACCGGCGCCCAAAACGCCGATACCCGACAAGAGGGGTCTTGAGGCCCAGAAAACAGCGATTCCGCCGGGTAAGGAGACCATCATGGCACTGCGCTTTGGAGGCGGGTACCTCGGGCGGGAACTGCCCCGGCCCACCTGGACGGTCGTGCTCCTCTGGACCCTGGCGGTGACCCTGTGGCTCGCGACCGCCGCCGCCGTTATCTTCCTGGCGGTGGACACCCCGCCCGAGGAAGGGCCCGACGTCTTCTGGATCCGGGTCGGCATCGGCGTGGTGCTGGCGCTGCTGCTCGGCGCCGCCGCCATCGGCGAGGCCCTGATGCTGAAGTACTGCTTCAGCACGGCCGCCACCGTGAAACTGACCGAGCGGGCCATCCGCGAGGTCCTCCAGCGAATCGAGATGGGCCGCCCGGTCTCCGACTTCGGCGGCGCCTCCCACGCCGAGGTCGTCAGCCTCCTCTCCGAAATCATGGAGAACACGCTCCTGGACGACGAGGACAAGGCCGCCAAACGCCAGTCGGCCAGGAAGCATCGCCAGCAAACCCTGAGGCGCGAGATCGAGGCCCAGATCAAGTCCGGCAAATACCGCGAGGCGCACGAGCGGCTCGAAGAGTTCCGCTCCCGCTACGCCGACGGCGACGAGGTCCGCGAGATGGAACAGAAACTCTCGCAGGCCCTCCGCGAGCACGAGGCCGCCGAAATCCAGAACGTCACCGAACAGGTCGAACGGTACATGGGCCTGGGCCTCTGGGAACGCGCGATGGAGGCCGCCGTCGCCCTGGCCGGGCAGTTCCCCGAAAACCCCAACGCCGCCCGGCTGCCCGAAACGGTCCACCTGGAACAGGGCGCCAACCGCCGGCAGGAGGAGCAGCGGCTGTACCGCGAAATCGAGCACCTCGTCGCCCGCAAGCATTGGCGCGAGGCGCAGCGGGCCGCCGAGACCCTCCTGAACAACCATCCCCTGAGCCCCGAGGCCAAAGCCCTCGGCGACCAGATCGACGAACTCCGGCGTAACGCCGCCATCTTGGAACGCCGCGAGTGGGAACAGCGGATCACCGAGCACATCCAGACCGGCCGGCACCGCGAGGCCTACGACCTGGCCATCGAACTCATGAACAAGTATCCCGGCTCGCCCCAGGCCGAGGAAATCCGGAAGAACCTCGACCAACTCAAGGCCCGCGCCGGCATCCGCGACTGACCCGCCAAGCGGCGCGCCGCACGCCTGTCCGAGCCGCATTCCGCGCGGCCCGTACGGGCCGCGCGGCGGCCTTCCCAGGCCGCCGCGTTCCTAGGCGCCAAGCCGCGCGCCAGTCTCACTCGCTCCGCCGCGGCTCCGGGACGGGATCGTAGCCGCCCTCGGCCAACGGGTGGCACCGCAGAATCCGCCACGCCGCCAGCAGCGTCCCCCGCACCACACCGTGCCGCCGCAGCGCCTCGATTGCGTACGCGCTGCACGACGGCGCGTACCGGCAGCACGGACCCAGCAGCGGGCTGACCGTCATCTGGTACAGGCGGACAAAAAACACGAGAGCGCCGACCGCCACACGGCCTACCGCCTTCGCGACCTGTACGAGGGCCCGCTTCATCGCCCGAAGGCCTCACTTTCCGCGCGGCCCGTACGGGCCGCGCAGGATGTCTACCTCTTACGTTCCGCCCGGCGGATGGCATCCGGCACCAGCGCCCGCAGCCGCCGGTCCACCTCGTCGAACGTGTAGTCGCGGCCGAGCGGCACGAGCACGATGTCGTACCCGGCGGGGAACTCGCGCCGCACCTGCCGGAACACCTCGCGCAGAAGCCGCTTCGTCCGGTTCCGCTGGACCGACCCGCCGCACCGCCGGCCGACGCTCAGGCCCAGGCGCATCACGCCCAGACCGTTCGCTCGGGCGTAGGCGACGATCCGGCCGTCGGACGCCCGGGCCCGGTCCGCGTAGACGGCCCGGAACTCGGCCCCGCGCCGAAGCCGCTCGCTCCGGCCGAACGTGGCGCGATGGTGCTCCGGGCCGGTCATTCGGCGTCCCCGTTGCCGCCGGTCGGCGGCTCCTCGTCGCCCGGCTCGTCGGGCGTCCGGAACCGCCGGCCCGCCTCGGTCCATGCGTCGGTCAGGTCGCTCGGCTTGTGAGGCATCGGCCTCAGGAGCCAGCGCCTCAGCCACGTCACCAGCAGGGCCACCAGCGTCGCCAGGGCGACGACGCCGAACCACAGGCCCCACGCCTCCATCGGGGCGGCCACCGGAAGGGTCTCGGGGAAGGTCATGTGCCGGGTCCTCCGTCGGCGTCGGGACGGTCGGCCTCGGCCTGCCCGTCGCCAGGCGCGCCGGGACCGGGCGCCGCCGGCTCGGCGCCGCCCGTCTCCGATGCCCCGGCCGGGCCGCCGAGGTCCGACACGCCCTCGACCGAGACGTGGGCCTGGGGCGGCGGCCGGCCTTCGGGCCACAGCCGGTCCCAGACGTCGGGCCCCAGTTCGCGTTCGACGATCTCGACCAGCGTGGCCAGGTCGTGCCGGACCCGCTCGTACTGCTCGCGCAGGTGGAGCACGGCCGCCACGCCCGGCAAATTGATGCCCAGGTCGCGGTGCAGCGTGACGGCGGACCAGAGGCGGCGCATGTCGACCCGCAACAGGACGGGGCCGCCCGCGCTCGTCTTCGGGGTCACCAGACCTTCGTCGATGTAGGCGCGGATGTCGTCGGCCGAGACGCCGAGCGATTCGGCCGCCTGCTCGAGCGTGTAGGATTCGGGCTCGTCACCGGTCATGTCGGCCTCCGAATCTGGCGCGTTCTCAAGGCACCTGGCAGCGCGGCCCGTACAGGCCGGGTGGCACGGCCACGCTGCTGTTCGCGTAGCCGTGGGGCGTTGCGTATCTCCCACGGTCACCCAACGGCGGGTGACCGTGCCACCCCACCAGGTGGCCCTCCGAATTCAGACGGTCCAGGGCGCCCCGGTGCGCGGGTCCGGCTCGCGCCCGCGCAACTGCTCGAAGAGCGCCCGGGTCTCAGGGTCCAGGTCGCGTGGCGTCACGATGCGGATGACGCAATACTGGTCGCCCGCCGCGGCGGCGCCGGGGGCGCGGACGCCCTGCCCTTTCAGGCGCAGCCGCTGGCCGCCGCGCGTCCCCGGCGGAATGCGGACACTCGTCCGCGCACCGTGCACCGTGGGCACCTCGACGGCGGCGCCGAGGGCGGCCTCGGACACCGTGATCGGCACATCCATGTAGATATCCTTGCCGTCGCGGCGGAAGTGCGGGTGCGGACGGACGCGGATCGTCAGGTACAGGTCGCCCGCCGGCCCGCCCCCCGACGACGGCGCCCCCCGCCCGCGCAGCCGGAGCCGCTGGCCGTCGCGGACGCCCGGCGGCACGGTCACCTCGATATGCTCGGTCCGGGCCGAGCCGTCCCCCTGCGGGCGCTGGAGCGCCAGGCTGGTCCGGACGCCGCGGATCGCCTGCTCGAACGTGAGGGTCAACTCGGTCTGGGCGTCCCGGCCGCGGCGCGCGGCCCGCTCGAAGCCGGTCGGCGCCCCGCGCGGCCCGCCGGCGCGCCCCGCGGCGCCCGGCCGGCGAAAGCCGCCCAGCCGGCTGAACAGTTCCTCGATGAACGAGGCGCCCTCGCCCGTCGAGCCGGCGAACGCCTCGAACGCCACGTCCTCGAACGGCGACTCCTCGCCCGACCAGGTGTAGGTGTACCGCTGGCCGTGCGGGCCCGCTCCGGCGCCCGTGCGGACACCCTCGTGGCCGAAACGGTCGTAGGCCTCGCGCTTCGTCGGGTCGGAGAGGACCTCGTACGCCTCGCCGATTTCCTTGAACTTGGCCTCGGCCTGGGCGTCGTTCGGGTTGAGGTCGGGGTGATATTTCCGCGCGAGCCGGCGGTAGGCCTTCTTGATGGCGTCCTGGTCGGCGCCGCGCGGCACGCCGAGGACCTCGTAATAGTCGCGTTTGGCCATG
>JADHXV010000027.1 GCA_016782785.1 Planctomycetota bacterium
TGTATCGCGGCCTGGTGGACGCCGGACACACGGGCATCTGCCTGCCGCCGGAGGAGATGGGCCGGTACGTCGAGCACGTGGCCCACGCGACCGCCCTGCTGGGCCGTGGCGGCATCGGGCACTGGCGCGGCAACCGGAAGGTGAGCCGCCGCCTCCATCGCCTCATGGGCTCCGACCTGGCGCAGCAACTGCTGCGCGACGATTCGCTCGACCGCTAAAGCGCATGGCGACGCTGACCATTCATCCCGATTACCGCCCGCTGCTCCAGGCCGCCGGCCTGGACACGTTCGACGCCCTCTTCCAGGCGGCCGAGGGCCGGCAGGTAGACGGCCACCGCTCGCGCGGCGTGTCGCGCATTGAGGTCGGCCGCGAGCCGGACGGTCCCGTCGGCATCTACGTGAAGCGATTCTGGGGCCGTGCGGCCCGGCCCCGATGGCGGGACCTGCTGCGCCTCCGCCGGCCCATGACGCCCGCGCGGTACGAGTGTGTCGCCTCACAGCGCTTGCTGCAGGCGGGCGTGGAGGTCGCCCGGCCGGTGGCGTGGGGCGCAAGCCGCGACGCCGGCCAGCCGCGGGCCCTCGTGGCATTCCGCGAGGTCGAGGGCCCGTCGCTTGCCGAATGGCTCGACCGCCAGCCCGCGGCGGGATGCATCACCGGCCTCGACGCAAGGCATCGGCGGTCCCTGGCCGAGGCCCTCGGACACGCCGTCCGACGCATCCACGAGGCGTGCTTCTCGTACCCCGACCTCTACGCCAAGCACGTGTACGTGGAGGACGCCGACACCGTGTATCCGCGCATCGTGCTCATCGACGTGCAACGCCTGCGGCGGCTCTGGCCGTGGCGGCGAGTCCGCGACTTGGCGGCCCTTCACGTTTCGACCGAAGGGTCGGGCGTGCGCCGGACGGACCGTCTGCGCTTCCTGCGCGCGTACCTGGGCGGCTCTCCCACCTCGCGCCGGGCCCGCAGGCTTATCCGGCGGGTCGAACGCAAGGCCGCCCAGATGCCGGGCCGGGGACGCGACCCGAACCTCATCGCCGCCCGCCGGTCGCCCGCGCCGGGCGTCACGTCGCTCGCCCACGAGACCATGACCGAGGTCGACGGCGGCCGGCTCCTGGTGAACGAGGCATTCCGTCCGATGCTCCAGGCGGCCGGCCTGACCACACTCGACGCTATCATGAACGTCGGCGGCGGCGAGACGTACCGCGAGGGCTTCGGCCGCTCGACCGTCCGCCTGGAACTCGCCGACCCCGCCGGCACCCGACCGCGCGCCGTGTACGTCAAGCGGTACACGCGGGTGCCGCTGCGGGTGCAAGTGAGGCGGACGCTCAGCCTGAACCCGCCCCAGTCGCGGGCGCGGCACGAGGTCCGCGGCATGCTGCGGCTGGCCGACCTCGGCATCCCCACGATGCGGTGCGTCGCTTTGGGCGAAGGACTGCTCCACCGCGGCCGCCAGGAGCGCAGTTGCCTTGTCACGGAAGAGATCGAGGGGGCCACGCAGGCCGACGACTACTTCGAGGCTCGTTTCTCGGGGCCGCTTACGCCTGCGCTCCAGGCCGAGAAGCGCGGCCTCATCGGCCGCATCGCAGACCTCGCGCGGCGGATGCACGCCGCGAACCTGTCGCACCGCGACTTCTACCTGTGCCACATCCTCATTCGCCCGGTCGAGGGTGGCGAGCCGATCCTCCACCTGATTGACCTCCAGCGGCTGACGCACCACCGCCGCGGCATCGGGCGGCGATGGATCGTCAAGGACCTGGCCGCCCTGCTGTTCTCGTCGTGGCCCGGCCCGGCCACGGGCATCCGGTCGCCGGTGTTTACGGATTCAGACCGGCTCCGCTTTGCGCGCACGTACTTCCAGACGGGCCGCCTGACGGCCGAGCAGAAGGACCTGCTGCGGGCCGTGGTCCGCAAGGCCGGCCGCATCGCCCTGCACGACGCGCGGCGGCGCCGCCGCGCGGGGGGAACCGCGTGAAAATCGGCTTCCAGATCGAGCGGCTGGACCCGTCGCGCGGCGGGGCGGAAACGTACGTCCACCGGTTCGCCCGGACCCTGCTGGCCGCCGGGCACGAGGTGCACCTTATTGCCGCCGCGTTCGAGGACGAGCCGCAAGGCGCTATCCTGCACCACGTCCTGGTGAGCGGGTTGACGCGGCCGGAGCGCGACGTGCGGTTCGCCCGCGCCGCCCGGAAGGCCGCCCGGCGGGCCGGCCTGGACGTGGTCGTCGCCGTCGGACGAACGCTCGGCGCCAATGTGCTTCAGCCGCACGGCGGGACGCTCGGCGGGAGCCGGCGGCAGAACCGGCTGTTGCTGCGCCATGCGTGGCTCATGCATCTCAAGCACGCCTTTGACTGGGTGAACCCGCGCATCCGGATGCAGGCATGGCTTGAGCGCCGCCAGTACCAGGCCGACCCGCCGCCCGACGTCGTCGCCATCAGCCGCATGGTCCGCGACGACATGCGGGCGTTCCACCAGGTGCCCGACGAGCGGCTGCACCTGGTGTACAACGGCGTGGACGTTCAGCGGTTCACCCCGGCGGCGTGCGAGGCGGCGCGCGAGGCCGCGCGGCGGGCGTGGAACCTGGCGGCGGACGAAACGTGCTTCCTCATGGTCGCGCACAATCCGAGGCTGAAAGGCCTTCGGGAACTTATCGAAGCCGCCGCCCTGATCGACCGGGCCGCGCCGTGGCGGATCGTGGTTGTCGGCCGGGGCCGGGCCGGCCGATACCAGCAACAGGCGGCGCTGGCGGGGCTGGCGGACCGCGTCCACTTTGCGGGCCCTATGGACGACGTCCTGCCCGCCTACGCCGCGTGCGACGCCTACGTGCAGCCCACGTGGTACGACCCGTGCAGCCTCGTGGTGCTCGAGGCGCTGGCGTGCGGCCGACCGGTCGTCACGACGCGGTTCAACGGGGCGAGCGAACTCATGGAAGACGGGCGCGAGGGCATCATCCTGGAGACGCCCGCCGAGATCGACCGCCTGCGCGATGCCCTCGCGCGGCTCCTGAATGCAGACACGCGGCAGCGCATGGGAACGGCTGCGCGAAAGACCGCCGAGCGGCACACCATCGAGAAGAATTTCGAGGAGATGATGGCCGTGTTTAACGTGGCGGCTGCACGCAAGGAGGCCGCCGGGTCATGACAGGATGGGTGCCTATCCTCGGCGGCGGCTTCCTCGTGGCGTACCTGTGCGGGTCCATTCCGTTCGGGTGGCTCATCGGGAAGATGCGCGGCGTGGACATCCGCGAGCACGGTTCCAAGAATATCGGGGCGACGAACTGCGGCCGCGTGTGCGGATGGCCGTGGGGGGTATTGGCGTTCATCCTGGACGTGGCCAAGGGGTTCGGACCAACGGTGCTCGCCGTTGGCCTTATACAGTTCATGGACTTCTTCCGCCACGAACCGGACCTTTTCGTCTGGATCCGCATCACATTCCTGGCGGTCGGACCGCTTGTGGGCCACACGTTCCCGGTGTGGTTGAAGTTCAAGGGCGGCAAGGCGGTGGCGACCAGTTTGGGCGTGCTGCTCGCGCTGCCGCCGCTGTGGTGGATCGCCCTTGTCGCCCTGGGCGTATGGATCGTGGTGACGGCCGCGACGCGGTACGTGTCGATCGGGTCGACGGTGGCGGCGCTCGCGTTCGGCGGCATCTACGCCGGGTATTACCGGGCCGAGGCCCTGGGCGACTGCCTGCCCGTGACCATTTTCGTGATCGCGCTCGTGCTCCTGGTGCTTGTCAGGCACAAAGCGAACTATGTGCGATTGATGCATGGGACGGAGAACCGCGTGTGGGGGAGGAAGGCGCGCCCCTGAAGAGTAGGCCGCGGCGGGCCGCGGCGTACGTGACTCACATTGTCATTCTGAGCGAGCGCAGCGAGCGAAGAATCTGGCCTTGAAAATGCCATAACGGCAACGGCAACAGCGAGATTCTTCGTCGCCCTTGCGGGCTCCTCAGAATGACAACCTTCTCACCCCCGGAGCGTGACAACCTTCTCACCCGCGGAGTTTGCGGATGAGAATCTCGCGGACGACGTTGGGGTTGGCCTTGCCGCCGGTCTTCTGCTTGGCCATGCCGATGAGGCGTCCGACGGCCTTGTCCTTGCCCTCGGCGAAGTCCTGGGCGGGACCGGGGTTTTCGCGGATGACCTCGTCGACGACGCGCTCCAGTTCCCCCTCGTCGCTGGTCTGGGCGAGGTTTTCATCGCGGACGATGTCGGCGGCGGACTTGCCCGTCTCGACCAACTGAACGAATACATGTGGGGCAACGGAACGGCTGATTTCACCGGAAAAGATCATATCGCTTACAGCAGCCACATCACCCGGCTTGAACAGTTTCGAGATAGGCTTGTCGCGCTCATTAACAAAACGCAGGCCTTCTGTCATTATAAGACCTGCTGCAGTACTGCTATCTTGTGCATTTCGCAAAACTTCCTCAGAGAAATCACTCAAATCAGGATCGGACACAAGTACGTCCACCTCGTAAGGTGATAGTCTATAGGTTGTTACAAGTTTGTAGCGCTTCTGCGAAGGCGTCTCAGGCATATCGGCCCGGATCTTATCGACCCACTCGGGCGCCGGCACGAACGGCACGAGGTCCGGCTCGGGGAAGTAGCGATAATCGTGGGCCTCTTCCTTGGAGCGCATGAGGAACGAGACGCCGCGGTCGTCGTTCCATCCGCGGGTGGATTTGCCCTGGTTCTCGAGCGTGTAGCCCGCGGGGTCGGCGGCGAATTCGTCGCGATGGCGGGCGATCTCGAACGCGCACGCCCTCTCGACGCTTCGGAACGAGTTCAGGTTCTTGATTTCGGTGATGGGGGTGTAGCGCGGCTGGCCGCCGGAGCCATCGGGCCCGTCACCGATCTTCAGGCTGATGTTCGGCTCGAACCGCATCTGGCCCAGCTGCATATTGCAATGGCCGACGCCCAGGTACACGGCCAGTTGCCGGAGCGCCTCGCCGTAGGCGCGGGCCTGGGCGGCGCTCTGAATGTCGGGCTCCGAGACGACCTCCAGCAGCGGCGTGCCGGTGCGGTTGAGGTCGACGACGGAGACGTTGGAGCCGTCCTCGGCGTGCATGAGTTTGCCGGCGTCCTCTTCCAGGTGGACGCGCGTGATGCCAACGCGGAAGGTTTCGCCGTCGAGTTCCACGTCCAGGTGGCCGCCCAGGCCGAGCGGTTCGTCGTATTCGGAAATCTGGTAGTTCTTCGGCAGGTCGGGATAGTAGTAGTGCTTGCGGTCCCACTTGGCGAAGGCGGGGATGGTGCACCCGAGGCCGATGGCCATCCGCACGGCCAGTTCCACCGCCCGGCCGTTCATGACGGGCAGGACGCCGGGCATGCCCAGGCACACGGGGCAAACGCACGAGTTGGGCGGGGCGTCGTAGCGGACCTCGCACGGGCAGAACATCTTCGTGCGGGTCGCGAGGTGCAGGTGCACCTCCATGCCGATGGTCGTGATGAGGTCGGGCGCACTCATGCCGATGCCTCGCAGATGGCCGGCCGGCGGCTGGTCCAATCGGTCTGGCGCTCGTACATCCGAGAAATGCGCAGCAGGCGGTCCTCGGTGAACACGCCGGTGAGAATCTGGAGACCCACCGGCAACCCCGCCCCGGTGAAGCCGCACGGGATGCTGATGCCGGCGATGGCGGCCATGTTCGCACCCACCGTGAAGAGGTCCGACAGGTACATCGCGAGCGGGTTTTCGAGGCGCTCGCCCAGCGGAAACGCCGGCGTGGCGCTGGTGGGCCCCATGATGCAGTCGACCTTCTCGAACGCCTCGTCGAAATCGCGGCGGACCAGCCGCCGGACCCGCAGCGCCTTCTTATAGTACGCATCATAGTAGCCGGACGACAGGGCGAACGTGCCCAGCATGATCCGCCGCTTGACCTCGTCGCCGAACCCCTCGGAGCGGCTTCGCATGTACATGTCGATCATGTCGGCGTGCTCGGGGGCGCGGTAGCCGTAGTGGACGCCGTCGTACCGGGCGAGGTTCGAGGACGCCTCGCTCGGGGCCACGATGTAGTACGTGGCGATGGCGTAGTCGGTGGCGTGGGGCAGGTCGATCTCGACGAGTTTCGCGCCCAGGCGCTCGTACACGCCGATGGCCTCGCGGACCAGGCGTTCCACCTCGGGGTCGAGGCCCTCGGTGAAGAACTCCTTCGGCACGCCGATGCGGAGCGGCGCGACGGGTTCGTCGAGTACGGCCAGGTAGTCCGGCACCGGCTCATTGACGCTGGTCGAGTCGCGGGCGTCGTGCCCGGCGACGGCCTGGAGCAGCAGGGCCGCGTCGCCGACGGTCCGCGCCAGGGGCCCGATCTGGTCCAGGCTCGACGCAAACGCCACCAGGCCGTAGCGGCTCACGCGGCCGTACGTCGGCTTCATCCCCACCACGCCACACAGGCTGCCCGGCTGGCGGATGGATCCGCCCGTGTCGGACCCGAGGGCCAGCGGCACCATGCGGGCGGCGACGGCGGCCGCGCTGCCGCCGCTCGACCCGCCGGGCACGGTGGCGGTGTCCCACGGGTTGTGCGTCGGCCCGAAGCAGGAGTGCTCGGTGGACGAGCCCATGGCGAACTCGTCCATGTTGGTCTTGCCGACGATGACCGCGTCCGCGGCGAGCAACCGCTCCACCACGTGGGCGTTGTACGGGGCCCGCCAGCCATCAAGGATGCGGCTGCCGCAGGACGTCGGCAGACCATCGGCGGTGCACATGTTGTCCTTGACGGCCACGGGGACGCCGGCCAGGAGACCGACCGGCCCGCCGGCGTCGAGGCGCGCGTCGATTTCGGCGGCCCGGCGTCGGACAGCGCAGGCGTCGGTGGCGACGAAGGCGGCCACGGTGGGGTCGAGCCGCTCGATCGCGGCCAGGGAGGCCTCGGCGGCGTCGGCGGCCGTCAGGTCGCGCCGGCGGAGGGCGTCGCGCATCTGACAGGCTGTCTGGTCGAGGATGGCCATGGTTGACCCGTTTCGGGCTCCCGGGTCGCTTGCCGCCCGTGACACCGTGTTTTGCGCGGTGGGTCTCCGCACCTACCGCGGCAGAGTCACGCGAACCTCTTTTGCGCGGTGGGTCTCCGCACCCACCGCGCGATTACGGGTTGTGAGCGCGGCCCGTACGGGCCGCGCGGATAGCCCCACACGCTACGCGCTGCTGCCGTCGTCGATGACGCGCGGCACGCGGAAGAAGCCGTCGGCGGCGTCGGGCGCCCCGCCGAGGGCCTGGTCGGTCGAGAGGCCGGGCCGCGGCTCGTCGGGGCGGAGCACGTTGTGAATCGGCAGCGCGTGGGCCAGCGGCTCAACACCCTCGGTGTCGAGTTCGCTGAGTTGGTTCACGTAATCGACGATGGTCGACAACTGGTCGGCGAACTTCTCGACCTCGTCGTCGGCGAGATGGATGCGGCCGAGGTGGGCGACGTGGAGCACCTCGCGTTTCGAGAGGCCCATCGCCATCCTCCGTCAAGGGCACGTGCGGAGCGGGCGCCGGCCGGGCCGGCCCTGGGGCGTGCGTGCCTGGGCGTCACTCGGCCCGGGTCACGGCCCGTTTGGCGGGCTTCTTGACCTTGCCGCTGCGCAGGCACTGGGCGCAGACGGTCATGCGCCGGCGTGTGCCGTCGGCCAGTTCCACGCGAACGCGCTGGAGGTTCGGCTTGAACTGGCGTTTGGTGATGCCGGTGATTTTGCGTCCGACGCCGCCCAGGTACTTGGCCTTGCCTCGCCGCGTAATGCTCCGGCCCATGGCGGGGTGCTTGCCGCAAAGTTCACACTTCGATGCCACGGTCAGTCCTCCGTGCTTCGCGTTTCGGGTACGTGTAGACGGAGCAGTATAGCCGATTGTCGGCGGGCTTCAAGGGTTTTCGCGGCTGATCGGGCCGGCGGAGTGCAGGGAGCCCCATTTTTTGCTTGCCCGGCCGACCGGCAGGCGGTACAAAATGTGGCCCTTTACTGCGAAACCCCCAATGCGAGGCAGGGCGCCAACCGTATCCTCGGACAACGGAAAGGTCAGAGCATGAAGCGTCGCTTCCGGAGCACCATCCACATCGTGGCCGGCATGGCGGTTCTCGTGGCAATGGGCCTTCTGGTCAGCCAGGTCTTCAGCGGCGAAGCCACCCCGGAGGCCTCTGCGGCGCCGGGTGGTCGGGTTCTTCCGGGCGCGTGGTTCATCGCGTTCGGCGGGTCGATCCTGGCCCTGATCATGGCGTTCTACTTCTACCGGAGCGTCATGAAGCAGAGCGAGGGCACGAAGGAGATGGCCGAGATCGCCGCCGCCGTCCGCGAGGGCGCCTACGCCTACCTCAAGCAGCAGTACAAGGTGGTGGCGATTTTCTTCGCGGTGGTCTGCGCCCTGCTGGCCATCATGGCCTTCGGGCTGCACGTCCAGCATCGGCTGGTGCCGTTCGCGTTCCTGACGGGCGGGTTCTTCAGCGGCCTGGCGGGTTTCATCGGGATGAAGACGGCCACCGCCGCCAGCGCCCGCACCGCCAACGCCGCCAAGAACAGCCTGAACCAGGGCCTGACGGTGGCCTTCCGGGCCGGGGCCGTCATGGGCCTGACGGTCGTGGGCCTGGGCCTGCTGGACATCACCCTGTGGTTCGTCTTCCTGTACAAGGCGTGGGGCTTCTGGGGCCCGTTTGCCGGCCTTGAGCCGATGACGCTCGAACAGATCACCGTCGTCATGCTGTGCTTCGGCATGGGCGCCTCCAGCCAGGCCCTGTTTGCCCGCGTGGGCGGCGGCATCTACACCAAGGCCGCCGACGTGGGGGCCGACCTCGTCGGCAAGGTCGAGGCCGGCATCCCCGAGGACGATCCCCGCAACCCCGCCACCATCGCCGATAACGTCGGCGACAACGTCGGCGACGTGGCCGGCATGGGCGCCGACCTGTACGAGTCGTACTGCGGCTCGATCCTGGCGACGGCGGCGCTGGGCGTGGCCGCCATCTTCGGCATGCAGCGCGTCTATCCCGCCCTGGCCGCCAACCCCGCCACGCAGATCAACCTGCTGATGGCCCCGATGATTTTGGCGGGCCTGGGCATCGTCGTCTCGATCGTGGGCGTCTTCGTCGTCCGCACGAAGGAAGGCGCCTCGATGAAGCAACTGATGGCGGCGCTGAACCGCGGCATCTGGCTGGCCAGCGCCCTGGTGGTGGCGGCGACCGCCGGTATCGTTCACTTCCTTGGCCTGCCGTGGGGCATCTTCGGGAGCGTCGTGGCGGGCCTGGTGGCCGGCATCGTCATCGGCTGGTCCACCGAGCGGTACACCTCGTCGTCCTACGCGCCAACGCGCGAGATTGCCGAGCAGTCCAAGACCGGCCCCGCCACGGTCATCATCGCCGGCATCGCCGAGGGCATGCTCTCGACCTGGATTCCGATCCTGGCGGTAAGTGCGGCCATGATCATCGCCTTCGCCCTGCCCGGCGGGTTCACCGACATCACGCTGGGCCTGTACGGCGTGGGCATCGCGGCGGTCGGCATGCTCTCGACGCTGGGCATCACGCTGGCGACCGACGCCTACGGTCCCATCGCCGACAACGCGGGCGGTAACGCCGAGATGAGCGGCCAGCCGCCCGAAGTCCGCAAGCGGACCGACGCCCTCGACTCGCTCGGCAACACGACGGCCGCCATCGGCAAGGGCTTTGCCATCGGAAGCGCCGCGCTGACGGCCCTGGCGCTCTTGGCCGCCTACGTCGAGGAGGTCCGCGTCGGCATGCATCGCCAGGCCGCCGCCGCTTACCAGTACACCGCCAAGGACGACGAAGTCTACTCGCTGGGGTTCGGCAAGTTCGCCCAGGGAGTCATGGCGGAGGATGAGGTCGGTAAGAGTTTCAACAAGAAGGAGAAGGCCGCCGTCGTCTATATCCAGGCCGCCGGTGAGGACGACCGCACGGTGGCCCGCAAGGCCCCCGCGGGCATGACGCCAGGCAAGGATGGGGTGGATAAGGCCGGCATGATCCACCTCGTCCCCGTGGCAATGGGAGAGATGGCCAAAGACCGCCTGGCCGACGTCGGCGCCTCGCAGGCCGGCATGCTCGACTTCATGCGGTTCTACGGCGTGACGCCGATGAACCCGAAGTTCCTGGTGGGCGTGTTCAGCGGCGTGCTGCTGGCGTTCGTCTTCTGCGCCCTGACGATGAAGGCCGTCGGCCGGGTCGCCGGCAGCATGATTGACGAGGTCCGCCGGCAGTTCCGCACCATCGCCGGCATCATGGAGGGCAAGGCCAAGCCCGACTATGCCTCGTGCGTGGCCATCGCCACGGCCGGCGCCCAGAAGGCCATGGTCGTGCCCAGTTCGCTCGCCATCGTCGTCCCCGTCGTGGTGGGCGTGCTGCTGGACGTCAGCGGCGTCCTGGGCCTCCTGGTGGGCGGCCTGACGGCCGGCTTTGCGGTGGCCGTCTTCATGGCCAACGCCGGCGGCGCCTGGGACAACGCCAAGAAGTACATCGAGGGCGGGGCGCTGGGCGGCAAAGGCTCCGACGCACACAAGGCCGCCGTCGTCGGCGACACCGTCGGCGACCCGTTCAAGGACACCTCCGGCCCGTCGCTCAACATCCTCATCAAACTGATGAGCATGGTGAGCGTGGTCTTTGCGGGGCTGATTGTCAAGTTCGGCCCGATTGTCGGGGATTACCTCGGCATCACCTGGGACCACCTGGCGAAGTAATGGCCAAGCGCACTACCACATCGCGCCGGCTGGCCGTCCACGTGGCGCGGGTCTGCGCCGAGAACCGCTGCCGCGACGTCGCGGTGCTCGACCTGCGGCGCCTCTCGCCCGTGACGGAGTTCTTCGTCGTCGCCACCGGCACGTCGTCCCGGCAGATGTCGGCCGCGGCCCGGTACGTGGCCGACGGCGGCAAGGCGCTGGGCGACGCGCCCTTCGGCGTGGAAGGCGTCGAGACCAGCGACGCCACCGCAGCCATCCGATGGGTCCTCATCGACTTCGTCGACGTGGTCGTCCACCTCTTCAGCGACGCGTCGCGCGGGTACTACGACCTGGAACTCCTCTGGGGCGACGCCCCGCGCGTCGACTGGCAGAAGGGCTGGAAGCCGCGCGAAGACGCGGGCGACGCGGGCTAGTGTTCGGTTCGGTTTGAACTCACGGGCGCTGCCCTGCGCAGGCTGTCATTCTGAGGAGCCCGAAGGGCGACGAAGAATCTCGCCGTTGGTTTCTGCGGTTCCCGGTCATGAACGGCAAGATTCTTCGGCCCCGCGAGCGGGGCATCAGAATGACATAGGATACCCATGCCCAATATCCGCCACATCCTGGAGACGCGCGTCTCGGCCGCCATGGCGGCGGCGTACCCCGAGGCGGCCGGCGCCCCAGCCATCGTCCAGGCGTCGGCGGACTCACGGTTCGGCGACTACCAGGCGAACGGGGCGATGGCCCTTGCGAAACGCCTGGGGCAGAAGCCGCACGACGTGGCGGGACGGGTGGTTGAGCAACTCAAAGGCGATGCCCAGGTTTCCGACATGGCCGACGTACCGCCCCCTGTCGGTCCTGGCTTTATCAACTTTCGCCTGCGCCCCAAATGGATAGAACATCGGCTGGGCGAAATCAACCGCGTGAAGCCGGAGGGCGAAGGCCGGCCCAGCGGCGAGCGCCCCGGCGATGAAGACCGGTTGGGCGTTGAGCCTGCCGCCGAGTCCGAGACGGTCGTCGTCGATTACTCGGCCCCGAACCTGGCCAAAGAGATGCACGTGGGCCACCTGCGGTCCACGATCATCGGCGACGCCCTGGTCCGGATGCTCGACTTCGCGGGCCACAGGCCTGTGAAGCAGAACCACGTCGGCGATTGGGGGACGCAGTTTGGGATGATTACTGCCTATTTTGATTCGGAAACCAGGGGGCTGGACCAGCGAACGGACGTCATTGCAAGTTGGCAGGGCGTGCACGTAAAGGACTTCGAGGAGTTGTACCGTCGAGCCAAGAGGCTGTTTGACGAAAACCCTAAGTTCGCGGCAGCGGCGCGCGAGTATGTAGTGCGCCTTCAAGGGGGGGATTCTGAGATCAAGCGCCGCTGGGAACACTTGAAGTACAATTCCCTTTGGCACTGCAACCAAGTATACAAGAGACTAGGGGTATATTTCGCCAACGAAGATTTCCGCGGCGAATCGGCGTACAACGACGTTCTGCCGGACATCGTCAAGACCCTGGCCGACAAAGGGATGCTTACGGAGTCTGAAGGCGCCCAGTGTGTCTTTCTGCAATCCGAAATCCGAAATCCGAAATCCGAAATGCCCTCCGGCAAGCCTCTCTTTGCGAATAAGGACGGCGATCCCCTGCCCCTCATCGTCCAGAAGTCCGACGAGGGGTACCTGTACTCCACCACCGACCTCGCGGCCATCGCCTTCCGGACAGGCTGCCTGCCGGAAATCCGAAATCCGAAATCCCAAATCCGAAATGAGACCTCGCCGAAGGCGAGTCGGATTCTCTACGTCGTCGACGCCCGCCAGGCCCTCCATTTCCAGATGGTTTTTGAGTGCGCCTACCAGGCCGGTTTCGCGAAGCGAGGCGAGCACGACCTCGTCCACGTCGCCTTCGGCACGATGATGGACGAGAACGGCCGGCCGTTCAAGACACGCGAAGGCGGCACCGTCAAACTCATGGACCTCCTGGACGAGGCCGAGCGACGCGCCCGCGACCTCGTGGACCAGAAACAGACCGACCTCTCCCGAAGGGATCCGAACGGACCGGACGGCCAGGCGGGCCTCTCGGACGAGGAGCGGCGGGACATCGCCCGCAAGGTCGGCATCGGGGCCGTCAAGTACGCCGACCTCTCGCAGAACCGCACCAGCGACTACGTTTTCTCGTGGGACAAGATGCTGAGCCTTCAGGGCAACACCGCCCCGTACATGCAGTACGCGTACGCCCGGGTCCGAAGCATCTTCCGCAAGGGGGAGCACGACGAGGCCGAGACGCGCCGCGACGCCGCGCCCATCCCCGTGCCGGAGGCCGCCGAGGCCGCCCTCGGCAAGGCGATTCTCCAGTTTCCCGAGACGCTCGACCGGGCGCTGGCGGACTACCGGCCGAACATCCTGGCGGCGTACCTCTATGACCTGGCCCAGGCGTTCACGGCCTTCTACGACGCGTGCCCCGTCCTGAAGAGCGACGAACCGACCCGCACTCACCGCCTGAAACTCTGCGACCTGACGGCCCGGGTGATGCACCGGGGCCTGGACCTGCTGGGCATCGAAACCGCCGAACGGATGTAATTCCTTTTCGAGCCGCGACCGTAAGAGCCTGCCCTGAGCGAGGCGCAGCCGAGTCGAATGGGTCGCGGGTACTATCGAGAAGCACCGGTCGACCATGCGCGTGTACGAAACTTTCCGCAGCCTCCAGGGCGAGACGACTCGGGCGGGCGTCCCGATGGATTTTATTCGCCTGGCCGGCTGCCCCCTGGGCTGCACGTATTGCGACACGCCCGCGGCCCGCGACCCGGCGGCGGGGCGCGAGATGACCGTGGCGGAGGTCGTGTCGGCCCTGCCCTCGCCGCCGCTGGAGTGGCTGATGATCACCGGCGGCGAGCCGCTGCTCCAGGTGGACGCCGTCAACGCCCTCGTGGCCGCGCTTGCGGAGGCGGGCCGGCGGACGCTCGTCGAGACCTGCGGGGCCGTCTCCACCGCCGGCCTGGACGCCCGGGCCGTCCGCATCCTGGACGTCAAGACGCCCGGCAGCGGCATGGCCGAGCGCATGGACTGGGCGAACCTGGACTGCCTGCGGCCGGTCGACGAGGTCAAGTTCGTCCTGACGGACCGGGCCGACTACGAGTGGGCCCGGGGTCTGGTGGCCGAGCGGCGGCTCCTGGAACGGGCCGCGGTGCTCTTCGGCCCGGCCCGGCCGCACCTGGCGGCCAGGCAGGTGGCCGACTGGCTCCTGGCGGACGGCTTGGGGGTCCGGCTTAACCTCCAGATTCACAAGGGCTTAGGCTTGCCATAAGTTCCGGGCGGCCTTTCAGATTTACCACCCCCCACGCCTTGACAGCGGTCCCGTTTGCGCCTATACTGTCTGCTCTCAGGGGATTGTAATCGGCACCATGGCGAGAGGGGAAACCTCTATGCGGTCAAGGGAAATGGAACAGTTCCGCAAACTGCTGCTTGCCAAGCGGCGGGTGCTGGCGGGCGATGTCAGCGGCCTGGAAAAGGCCGCCCTTCAGAACAGCCGCCAGGATGCCAGCGGCGACCTGTCGAAGATGCCGCTCGACATGGCCGACGTCGGAACCGATAATTACGAGCAGGAATTCACGCTGGGCCTCATCGAGACCGAGCAGGCCACCCTCCAGGAAATCGACGAGGCCCTGCAACGCATCGAAAGCCGGACGTTCGGCACCTGCAAGGGCTGCGACAAGCGCATCCCGGCGGCCCGTCTGAAGGCCCGACCGCACGCCAAGTACTGCATCGAATGCAAACGCCGCCACGAAAAGGGCACGCTGTAGCCGACCCGTGGAGCCATCTTCGGCTCTGGCTGACGGCCGGTGGCGGTGTTGCGACCGACCTGGTCAGCAAGGCCCTTCTGTGGGACTATCTGAACGGCCCTCCGGAAACGGGGGGCCGTGTTGTTTCCGTCATTCCGGGGTGCCTGCGGCTGGTGGCCAGCGAGAACCCGGGCATCGTTTTCGGCATCAATGTCGCCGAATGGTTGCATTTAGGCGACGCCGCCGGGCAGGTGCTGACCGCCCTCTTGACCCTCCTGACGGCCGGGCTCATTTTCTACGTGTTCGCGGCCTCCGAGCCCCGACATCGGGGCATGCACGTGTGGTGCGGCCTCATCCTGGCCGGGGCTGCCGGAAACCTGTACGACCGCCTCGTGTTCGGGTGCGTGCGCGACGTGTTTCAATTCACGGTCGAGGTTTCCGGTCGGCCGCTGTGGCCGTTCGTCTTCAACGCGGCCGACGTGTTCCTGGTGGTCGGCGTGGCGTTATTGGCGCTTGGGATCCTGTTTTCGGCCCGCCAGGAACCCCGGCCGACCGAGGGGGCCGCCTGATACGCTAACTCGTGCGCGGTGGGTCCGGAGAACCACCGCGCGAAACCTTCTTGTACCCTTGCAGGCTGAGAGGACCGCCCGACATGACCCCGCCGGACCGCGACGAAACGTTCATGCGGCGGGCCCTGGACCTGGCCCGGCTGGGTCTGGGCCTCGTCGAACCCAACCCGATGGTCGGGGCGGTCGTCGTCCAGAGGGATCGCATCGTCGGCGAGGGCCCTCACGCCCGCCTCGGCGGGCCGCATGCCGAGGTCGTCGCCCTCGAAGCCGCCGGCGAGGAGGCCCGCGGGGCCGAGATGTTCGTCTCGCTCGAGCCGTGCTGCCACCACGGCAAGACGCCCCCCTGCACCGAGACAATCGTGGCGGCGGGCATTCGCCGCGTCGTTGCCGCCGTCCGCGATCCCTTCCCCGAGGTATCCGGCCGTGGGGCCGCGCGCCTTCGCGACGCCGGCCTGGAGGTGACCGTGGGCGTGCTGGAGGACGAGGCCCGGCGCCTCAACGCGGCGTTCTTCAAGCGCCAGGCCACCGGCCGGCCGCTCGTCATCGCGAAGTGGGCCATGACCCTCGACGGCCGCATGGCCACCGCCACGGGTGAGAGCAAGTGGATCTCCGGGGAGGCGAGCCGACGCCGCGTCCACGAGGTCCGCCGCATCTCGGACGCTGTCCTCGTCGGGGCCGGGACGGCCCTGGCCGACGCCCCGTCGCTGACGGTCCGACACGTCGAGCCGCTGCCCGAGCGGGGCCAGCCGGCGCGGGTCGTGCTGGACGAGCGGCTCGTGCTGCCGGCCGACCGCGAGCCGGCGGCATCGGCGGCCCAGACGCCGGTGCTTGTCTACACAACCGCGGAGGCGCTTCGCCGCGACGCCCGCCGCGCCGATGCGCTGCGCGCGGCCGGCTGCGAACTCGTGGCCGCGCCGCCCTCGGCCCGCGGCGTGGACGCCGCGGCGGTGCTCGACGACCTGGGCCGCCGAGGCATGTCGCGGGTGCTCATCGAAGGAGGGGCCCGCGTGCTGGGGTCGGTTATCGCGGCAGGGCTGGTCGACCGCGTGATGGTCTTTGTGGCCCCGCGTCTGCTGACATCGGCCGACGCCCTCGGGCCGCTGGCCGGGCCGGACGGGCGCACGCTCACCGAAGCAATTGCCGTTCACGATGTGACGGTGCAGCAGGTCGGTCCGGACATGCTCATCGAGGGACGGCTCAGCGACTTCTAAGCGCTGGCGCTGCCGGGCAACGATCCGCCAGCGGCTACCACTGGCCGTAGCGGGCCTGCCAGAGTTCCAGGACCCGGCGGGCCCGGGCCTCGTCGCCCATGCCCTCCAGGACGGCCTGGTCCTGCGGGCTGAGGCTGGCGACAAACTCGCGGAGCGTTTGGGCACGGTCGCGCAGGAACCGCCGACGCTCTTCCGGCAGGCTTCGGAACTCCTCGTACTTCCTGACCAGGCTTTGGCGCCGGTCGGGGTCCATCGCGGCCAGGCTCCAGTACCGGTCGAGGAGGTCGCGGCGGGCCTCGGGGACCATCGACTTCCAGCGAATGGCGTTGGCCTGCTGCTCGCGCGGGTCGAGGCCGAGTTGCAGGGCCAGATCGAAGGGAGCCGCGGCCGCCTCGGGCGCCTTGGCGCGGAGCGGCGGCTCAGCCTGGGGCTGCGACCCGGGCCGGACCACCGACATGCCGCCGATCAGAATCCGCGGCCCGATGATTCCGGCCGTCGTCCCGCACGCCGCCGCCAAGGCCACACAGACCAGCAGCAGACGAAGCCGGCGCCGGCGTGCCAGGTGGCGGGCGAATTGTGCGCGGCGCGCGTCCATCGTTATACCCCGTCGGCGTCGGCGAGTGCGTCGGCGCCTTCGTTCAGGCGATCGATCGCCTGGATAACGGCAATTTCGTCCAGCAGGTCCACGTCTTCCAGGAACGAGACGTGCTGGCTGACCTCGTATTCCACCGGGCTGGCGGGCTTTTCCAGCAGGCCGGTCCAGCCGTAGACGGCAAAGCCAAGCACGAGGCCGGCGGCCATGCCGAGCACGGAGGCCACGATCCGCCGCCGGCGAATGCGCGGCTGAAGGCTGGCGACGAACGCGCTCAGGTCCTTCTCCTCGACGATGCGGGCCATCATCCGCTCGGTGAAACTGTCGCGGACGGGGGCCGACGGCACGTCGTCCAGGAGCCGCCACGTCTGGCGCAACTGGCGGGCGTACGCCCGGCACGCCTCGCACGTCTCCAGGTGGCGGCGCACGGCCTCGGCCGTCGACGGCTTCAACTCGCCGTCGAGGTAGGCGACCAGCACGCTGCGCACCCAAAGACACGGAGCAGGCATCGCTCAACACCTTTCATACCGTGCTTCCACGGAGTTTAACCCTGGAGGTAACGGCGGGTACCGCAAAAAGGCGGGAGGTTTCAGCCGATCCGCTGGCGGCCGCGGCCGGTGCGGATGTAGAGGAGCAGGTGGTCCTTGAGGTTGTCGCGGGCGCGGGCCAGGAGGCTCTTGACGGCCATGGTGCTACAGCCGATGGTGTCGGCGATCTCGGCGTAACTCATGCCCTCGTACTTGTTGAGGACGACGGCCACCTGCTGCTTCTCGGGCAGGTCGGCGATGGCCTCGCGGACCTTGTCGTGGAGTTCCGCCCGGTGGAGGTTATGGTCAGGCAACTCGCTGTCGGGGTCCGGCATGGCGCGCGGGCCGTCGCCGAAATCGGACACTTGTTCGATTGAGACGTCGTCCTTGCGGTTGGCCCGCGACCGCAGGGCGTTCAGGCTGACGTTCGCGGTGATGCGGAACATCCACGTGGAGAACTTGGCGGTGGGCTTGTACGTCTTGCGGGCCCGATAGATGCGGAGGAAAACCTCCTGGGCCAGGTCTTCGGCGTCGGACGCGTCGCTGATAAACCGATAGATGAGGCCGATAACGCGCGAGTGGTTCCGCTCGACCAGTTCCTGGAAGGCGAGTTCCTCGCCCTTCTGGAACCGCAGCATGACCCCCACGTCGTAATCGGCCGCGGCGCCCCGGCGCCCTGCCTGCTCGAACGCGCCGGCAACAGCGGCAATGGCCTTCCCCATAACGGCTCCCATGGCCCGGGGGGCGAGACACTTGTCGCGTGCAGTTGGCCCTGTTGGCGGGAACCCGCCCCTTCCCTCGCGTCTATTATACTTTTACGAGCCGGCCGGCGCATTTCCAGTAAAAAATCCGGCCGGCGCATCCACAGACGGCCCGCGACCCGGGCCTATTCACCCATTTTCGCGACCAGGTTTTCCAGGAACGTGCGGGCACGGCCGAGGTCGCCGGCCCGGTCGTTGCCGGCCTCGCGCTCCACGACGAGCGCGCCCGTGAAGCCGCCCGCCTCCAGCGTCCGGATGACCTTCTCCACGGGCACCTGGCCGGTGCCGAGGGGCACGTCCGCGCCCCAGGTCACGCCGGGCCGGTCGGAGCGCGTGCCGTCCTTCATGTGGGCCATGGACGTGCGCGACCCAAGGGCCTTCGCCGCCTTGAGCGGGTCGTCGCTGCCGTACAGGACGAAGTTGGCCGGGTCGAAGTTCACGCTCAGGTAGTCGCGGTCGAGTTCGTCGAGGGCCTTCAGGAGTTCCTCGCCGGACTCCTGGCCCGTCTCCATGCCGACCGTGAGGCCTTCCTCGTAGATGGCGTCGACGGCGGTGGCCAGGCGGTCCATGAAGTCGCCGTGGTCCGCGTCGCCGGCGGGCGGGATGAAACCCGCGTGGATGGTCACGTGGCCGATGCCCAGGTCGGCCATGGCCCGGCTCCACTCCCGGCACATCCGGAGGCGTTCGGGGAAATCGTTCGGGTCGATGAACCCGCCGGTCTTGCGGATGGCCTGGATGGAGGAGTAGTCCTCGCCGGGGAAGATGATGCATCCGGCCGGGACGGCCAGGCCCGTGCGTTTCAGGGCCTCGCGGATGCGGTCCATGCCCTCCGGGCCGGTGTCGGTCGGCTGCCGGAAGGTGAACTGGACGGCCTTGTAGCCGAGTTCGGCCAGTTTCCCGAGCGACGCGACGGTGTCGTCCATCGCCAGGGACCAGAGTGCCGCGCCAATTGTGTGCTTGGCCATGAGTCCATGCCTCCTCTAGCAGCGTGCGATGCGCGTCTGTGTGGCCCGGCCGGCTTGCCCGGCCGGGATGGTGGCCGGGGCGCCACCCAGGCACTCTGTGAATCGCCGGGACTCTGTCCCGGCCACGATTCCGACCCGCCGGGTGGGAACCACCCGGGCCCCGGAACATCCGGAGCGTCCGGAGCGTCCGGAGCGTCCGGAGTTTACCTCAAGTCGGCCTGGGGACCCACTCGATACCCCCGGTGAGCGAGGACTACCCTACTATGCCGGACCCGGCCCGTCAAGAAAAGCCCCCGCTGTATCGTCTCGGCAAGTTGGCCGAGTTGGCGCGCGTCTCGCGGCAGGTCGTCAGCACGTACTGCATGTACGGGCTGATTCAGGAGACCGACCGGACACCGGGCGGCCACCGGCTGTTCGGCGCCTCGATGGCCCGCCGCATCCGGCTCATCCAGGACCTGAAGAAGCGGTACACGCTGCGCGAGATCCGCGAGATTTTTATCCGCGACCGGTTCTGATCCTCCCCCTCGGCCCCACCCCTGTGCATCATCCCTCCAGCAACCGCAGTCGCAACAGGTTCAGGGCGTGGCAGGCGGCGCGTTCGCGGATGAGGGTGCGGTCGCCCAGGAGGTGTTCGCACACGCCCTCGGTGCCGGCGGCGTCGGAGAGGGCGAACCATACCGTGCCGACGGGTTTCTCTTTGCTTCCCCCGCCCGGCCCGGCGATGCCCGTGACGGCGAGAGCGACGTCGGCCCCTGCCCTTCGGCGTGCCCCCTCGGCCATGGCGCGGGCGACCGGTTCGCTGACGGCCCCGTGTTCCCGGATGAGTTCCGCCGGCACACCCAGCGTCTTCACTTTCGACGCATTGGCATATGCCACCACGGCCTCCATGAGGTGCTCGGACATGCCGGGCACATTAACGAGTCTGGCTGCCACCAGGCCTCCCGTGCACGATTCCGCCAGGGCGATCGTGGCGCCGCGCCGGGCCAGGAGCGCGGCGACGGCGTTTTCAAGCCCCTTGTCGCCTTCGCCGAAGACGGCCCGACCGAGCCGACTGCACACGGTGGCGGCGTCGGCGCCCAAGAGGCGGCCAACCTCGTCGGGGTCGCCCGAGGCGTGGATGTGGATGTCAATGACGCCGGCGTGGACGGCGGTGCCGACCTGCGGGCGGCGGCCGGGCTGCATCAGGTCGGCCAGGACCTCGGCCACCTCCGACTCGCGCAGGCCGAACGTCCGGACCGTGCGCACGAGCGTGACGCGGCCTGGGGCAACCTCGCGGATCCGCGGCAGGACCTCGTTGTCAAGCATCGTCCGCATCTCGGCCGGGACGCCCGGGATGCAGAATACCCGCGCGGTGCCCACTCGGGCCGCCATGCCGACGGCCGTGCCGACGGGGTTGGGCAGCACGTCGGCGCCGCGC
>JADHXV010000028.1 GCA_016782785.1 Planctomycetota bacterium
ACCGCCGTCTTCGTCGGCGAGGCCGCCCGCGTCAGCCGGTCGCTGCTGGCCGCCCTCGTGCCGACGACGGCCGGGGCACGCACCTATGGAACCGATGGCTCGCCGGTCCGCACGTCCGGCCAAGCCATGCTCGACGCCAGGCTCTAGACCATGAGCGGATACGAAATCGCGATCAGCGGCCTGAACGTGGCCCGGCAGGCCCTTCAGATCATCGGCAACAACATCGCCAACGCCGCCACCGACGGGTACCACCGCCAGGAGCCGATCATCTCGCCCCTCGCGGCCGACCCCATGGCGGTCATGCCCGTCGGCCTGGGCGCCGAGGTCACCGGCATCCGCCGCACCGGCAACACCCTGCTGGAGACCGAAATCTGGAAGCAGCGGCCGGAACTCGGCCAGGCCGACCAGGAGCAGACGATCCTGGCGTCGCTCGAAAGCATCCTGGGCGACATGGCGACGGGCGGCCTGGCGTCGGCCATCAGCGACTTCTTCAGCGCCCTGGAGGAACTGGCCTCCGAGCCCGACAGCCCGGCCTTCCGCGAGAAGGCCATCGGCGCCTCCTACAACCTGGCCACCCAGTTCCGCGTCCTCGGCGAGGCGATCGGCGAACTCAAGGAGCAGATCCTCCGCGAGGCACGCCAGACCGCCGACCAGATTAACGACCTGGCCGGACGCATTGCCTCGGCCAACACCATCGTCCGCGACCTCCAGGCCCGGGCCTGTTCCGACGCCAACCTGCTGGACATCCGCGACCGCGCCCTGACGGAACTGACGGACCTGGCCGGCGTCCGCCTCGTCACCGGCAAGGACGGGTCCTACAACGTCTACGCCTGGGGCACGCCGCTCGTCCTCAGCAGCCACCCGACGGAAATCGAGGTCGATCACACCGGGCTGGGCACGATCGGCGTCTCGGTCAAGGGGGCCAGCCACTACGATTCCGAGGCCCACGGCGGCCGGTTGGGCGGCCTGCTGGCCCTCTACAACGAGTTGTTGCCCGCCGTCAAGGATGACCTCGATACGCTGGCGGCCGAGATCATCAGCCGCGTCAACGCGCTGCACGCCGAGGGCGTGGGCCGGGCCGGCTCGTTCGATGAACTGACCGGCTGGCGGATGGCCCAGGGCCCCATCGCCGACTGGGCCATGCCCGTCTCGGCCGGCGACATCCATGTCCGTCTTATCGACACCGCCACCGGCCAGGCCGTCCGGTACACCGTGACCATCGCCGACCCCTTGACCGAGACGCTGGCCGACATCGCGGCCAAGTTCAACGCCGTCCAGCACCTCTCGGCCAGCGTAACCGAGGGCCGGCTGAGCCTGGTGGCCGAGGCCGGCTACGAGTTCGACTTCCTGCCCATCGTGACTGCCGACCCCGCCTCGAGCACGCTGACGGGCACGGCCGCCCCCACGCTCTCCGGCGTGTACGCGGGCGCGACGAATCAGACGCTGACCGCCACGGTGGTAGGCACGGGCCAGGTCGGCGTGACAGCCGGCCTGACGATCGAGGTCCGCAACGCGGGCGGCGACCTGCTCCGCACGCTGAACGTCGGCCTCGGCTACGAGGCCGGCGAGCCGCTCGACCTCGGCGACGGCCTGTTTGTCTCGATGAGCGGCGGCACGCTGAACGCCGGCGAGCAGTTCACCATCGAGGCGTTGAGCCGGTCGGACCCGACGGGGTTCCTGGCGGCGGCCGGCGTCAACGCCCTGTTCTCGGGCACCACGTCCGACACGATGGGCCTCGTGTCGCGGATTCGGACCGACGCCTCCTGCCTGGCCACGTCGCTGGGCACGCCGGGCCTCGATAACCTGAACCTCCGCCGCATGATCGGTGTGGGCGAAACGCCCCTGGCGGACCTCGACAACGACGTCCCGGCCGACGCCTTCCGGGTGGTCATCACGCGGGTGGGCCACTGGGTGGCCCTGCGCGAGGCCCGCAGCGAAAGTCTCCAGAACCTGCTCGAGGAACTCACGCGCCAGCGCAACGACACCAGCGGCGTGGACATCAACGAAGAGGCCGCCACCATGCTCACCCTGGAACGCATGTTCCAGGGCATGGCCAAGTACCTGGCGGCCGTCGACCGCACCCACCAGTACCTGATGGACCTGGTCTGATGCGCCGGCCGCACGTTTAGCCGCGACGCGCCACGCCGCACGTTTAGCCGCGACGCGCAGCGGAGCGCGTTGAGCGCACTCGGCGAAGCGCGGGCCTGAGAGAAAGAGGACGCCATGAGCGGATGGGGATCCATCTACGAATCGACGCGCCTGGCGCTTCGCCGCCACGGCGCCGAACTGGCCGAGTTGCAGCAGGCGATCTCGACCGGCGTCCGGCTCCGACGGGCCTCCGATGCCCCCGCCGAGGCGTTCCGCCTGCTCGGCCTGCGGGCCGAAAGCACCGCCCTGGCGACCTACGGAGAGAACATCCGCCGCGTCAACGACTCGCTCGCCGTCGCCTCCACCGCCCTCAGCCAGATGTCGGAACTCATGGCCCGTGTCCGCGTACTCGTCACGCAGGGCACCAGCGGCACGTACTCGGCGTCGAACCGCCGGCCTATCGCCCAGGAACTGGACGGCCTGCTCGGCCAGATGCTCTCGCTCGCCAACACCAAGCACAGCGGACGGTACCTCTTCGGCGGTACCGCCACCCGTGCCGCCCCGTACGAGGCCGACTACGAGGACGGCACCATCACGGCCGTCCGGTACGTCGGCCATCTCGGCACCGTCGACGTGCCCGTCGCCCCGGGCGTCGACCATGCCTCGCTCATCGTCGGCGACGACATCTTCCGCGGCCACGACCGAAGCCAGCCCGTTTTCTACGGCGACACCGGCGCCGCCGCCGGCTCGGCCACCAGCACCGTCCGCACCAGCGCCTGGCTGACCGTGACGCACGGCACGACCACGTACCTGGGCGCGAGCGGCATTGCCGCCGGCGCCAGTTCCGCCGACGGCGATACCATCCTCGGCGACGGCCATACGCTGACCATCGACGCCCCGGCCGGCACCCTCTCCCTCGACGGCGGCGACGCCGTCGCCTTCACCCTGGGCGACGCCGACGTCTGTGTCACCGGTCCCGGCGGCCTGCGCGTGTGGGTCGACACGACGGCCCTCGCCCCGGTCTTCCAGGGCACGGTGAACATCCAGGCCACCGGCCGGCTCTCCATCGACGACGGGGCCGGCACGGTGCCCATCGACTTCGCCAACGCCAACCTCGCCGTCACCGATACCTCCACCGGCCGCGTCCTGTACGTCAACTGCACCGGCATCGAGCAGACCGGCCACGAGACGGTCCGCCTGCCGGGGACGGCCGACCTCTTCTCGGCCATCATCACGGTCCGCGACCTCATGATGAACACGCGCGGCCTGTCGGAAAACAAGCAGTTGGAGTGCCTGAACGAGGCGGTCTCGCTCGTCAACGAGGTGGCCGAATGCCTGACCATGGCCCAGACGTCCGTCGGCACCGGGCTCGGCTTGTTGAGCACCCTGGGCGTGGGGCTGGAGGCCCGGAAGGCCAACACCGACGACCAGGCCGCCGCCCTCGAAAACGCCGACCTCGTGCAGGTGGCCACCGACCTTGCCCGTCGGCAGACGCTCTACGAGATGACGCTGGCATCGGCATCCCGGTTGCTTCAACTGTCATTGTTTGACTATCTCTAATACGTCTTTTCTCCGGAGACCCGCGCCATGCACGTTGCCGTCATCGCCGCCCGGCAGTATGCGAACACGCGGCAGTGGGTTCGGCTGCTGGCCGCCCGCGTTGGCATCCAGGTGAGCCTCGTCAAGGGCGACGCCGACCCTCTGGCCGCGCTGCCGACGCTTCGCGACGCCGACCGCCTGTGGTTCGAGGGCACGGGCCCGCTGCTCAAGGCCCTCGTGCGCGGCCCGGCGGCCGGCTGGCTGCCCCGGGCGTTTCTCCGCATCGCCCCGGACGAGGTGGACGGCCTGCCGGTGCCGGACCTCTGGCGGCTGGTGCGGACGGTCGTGGCGCCCGACGCGCGGACGGCCGAGCGCGTCCGGCTGCTCATTACGCCGACGCCGGCCGGCCTGGCCCGCGTCGAGTGGGGCGGCGACGCCCTCGACTTCGCCCACTGGGTCGGCACGCCCGCCGGCGACCTCCGCGGCGACGACTGGGCGGTCCTCGCCGCCCTGGCGGAGCGGTGCTGCGGCCGGGTCCGCCTGACGGGCAACCCGCCGCCCGAGGCCGCCGAGTTCCTCTCCGTCGCCTACGGCCTGGAGGTGGTGGACGACGGGCCGGCCGACTGCCGCATCCTCTGGCAGGCCCGGGCCGCCGAGCAGCCGATCTACCGCGTCGAGCGGCTCCGCGACGCGGCCGGCCCGTCTCCGTCCGTCGCCCCGCCGGCACCCGACGGGCAGGCCGCCGGCTGGCCGCTCGTCTCCGCGGTCGTCCCCACGCACAACAACGAGGACACCATCGACCGGTGCCTGGCGTGCCTGCGCCGGCAGACGTATCCGAACCTGGAGATCGTGGTCATCAACGACGGGTCGACCGACGGCACGGCCGAGCGGGTCGCCCAGCATTTAGACGACCCGCGCGTACGATATTTTGACAAACCGCACGGCGGGACGCCCGTGGCGCGAAACCACGGCATCGCCGAGGCCCGGGGCGAATGGATCGCCTGGCTCGACGCCGACGACGAGGCCGCCCCCAACCGCATCCTCGCCCAGATTCAGGCCGCCCGCCGCGCCGGCGGCGCCGACGTCATCCACAGCGACGGCCTGCTCCTGTGGCCGGACGGCGCCGTCAAGTACACGCGGCGCGGTCCGGACCTGCCGCCCGAGACGCTGCCGGCCCGCTGCATGGCCGGTATCGCCACCGGATCCCCCGTTTTGAACACGTCCACCACGATTCGGCGCGACCTGTACGACCGCATCGGGCCGTACAACCCGGCGTTCCGGTACGGCCAGGACTACGAGTTCTGGTGCCGGTGCGCGGCGGCGGGCGACGTGCGGTTCCTGTACATGCCGGTGCCGCTGGTCACGGTGCACCGGGCGTGGTACACGCCTCCGCGGCGGTGGAAGGCGCTGGAGTCGTCGATGCACATCGTCCGCCGGCTGGTGGAGGTGTGCGGGGAGGAGGCGCTGGTGAACCCGGTGGCACGGGATTTGCACGAATCTCCGCCACTGGTCATCGGGCGCATTCTGCTCCGGATCGCCATCGGCGTCGGCGGGTCGGTCGAGAACCCGATCTTCGGCGACGCCGAGCAGTACCTGCGGCGTGCGCTGGGGCAGGGGCCGAACCGGTCGCGACAGGACGCCGCCGACCTCCTCGACCGCCTGGAGACGTATCGCATGCGGGGGGGACCGGACGCGAGCCCGACGACCGGACGAGGGCAGCCCCTCGCCGCCGCCGGAGCCGAAGCCGCCGCGGCCGCCCGGCAGCCTGTCCTCGGAAGGAGCCACCTGTGAGCACGACCACCGTTCGAACGCCCGCCTACGACCAGTGCGTCCGCCTGGCGGAGCGTGGCGACACCGACGCCGCCCTGGCCGCCTACGGCCGGTATCTTCAGGAGCACCCCGCCGACGCCGAGGCCCTGAACGACGTGGGTACGCTGCTCTTTACCGCCGGCCGGGTGGACGAGGCGACCGTCCACCTGGAGGGCGCGGCATGCCGCCTCGGCGAGGGCCGGCCCATGGCCCTCTGGAACCTGGCCGAGGTGTACCTGGCCGGCCGCCGGCCCGGCAAGGCGCTCGGCCTGTTCGACACCCTGCACCGCGAGGGCCTCCTCAGCGCCGACCTGGCCAACCGCACCGCCACGGCGTTTCTCGACGCCGGCGACCCCGGCGGCGCGGTCGAGGCGCTGCTCGCCTGCCGGTCCGCCTTCCCGGACCAGGAGACCCCGACGGAGTTCATCAACGCCATCCGCGTGCAGCGGCCCAAGGTGGCGTTCTTCTGCACCAACGGCGACACGAAGTTCCTGACCGACATTTATGCCTGGACCATCCAGCGGTTCCCGACGCGGTTCTTCCAGGGCTCGAGCGAAGAGGACGTGAAGGCGATGCTCGAGTGGTGCGACCTGGCCTGGTTCGAGTGGTGCAACCCGACGGCCGTCTTCGCCTCGCACCTGCCCAAGACGTGCCGCATCCTCATCCGCCTCCACCGGTTCGAGGCGTTCAAGGATTGGCCCGCCCAGGTCAACTGGGACAACGTCGACGCGCTGATTACCGTCGGCAACCCGTTCGTCGTGGACCGCATCGTCCGCCAGGTGCCGGACATCGCCGAGCGGACGCGCGTCCTCTCCATTCCCAACGGGGTGAACCTGGCGCGGTTCGCCTTCCAGGCCCGCCCGCGCGGCAAGAACGTGGCCATGGTCGGGTACCTGAACCTCCGCAAGAACCCCGGCCTGGTGCTCCAGGCGTTCGCCCGGCTGCACCGCGTCGACCCCGAGTACCGCCTGTTCATCGCCGGCGAGTTCCAGGATGACGGCCTCCTGGAAGATTACATGGCCGCGATGATCGACGAGTTGGGCCTGGCCGGCGCCGTCGCGTTCGAGGGCTGGCAGGACAACGTGGCCGCGTGGCTCGAGGACAAGCACTACGTGGTCTCGGCCGCCATGGGTGAGGGGCACCCCGTCAACGTCCTGGAGGCGATGGCCCGGGGCATCAAGCCGCTCGTCCACACCTGGCCGGGCGCCCGCGGCTTCTTCCCGCCCGACTGCCTGTGGCGCGACCCGGACGAGTTCTGCCGCTCGGTCCTGGAAGGCGACTACGAGCCCGCCCGCTACCGCGACTGGGTGGCCGAGCGGTACTCGCTGGGCCTGCAACTGGCCCGCATCGGCACCGTCTTCACGGAACTGGAGCGCGGCATCCGGGCCGACGCCGCCGGCCAGACCGCCTCCGCCGAGGCGCCCGACGCCGCGAGCGCGCCCGCCACCCGCGACGCCCGCGCGTTCTACGACGCGTGGTACCACGACGTCGCCGTCAAGGAGGGCACGCTGGCCCGCATGCGCCGCAAGCGGGTCGTCGCCGCCCTCGAGTCGCTTGGCCGGCAGGACCTGGCGATCATCGACCTGGGCTGCGGCCTGGGGCGCCTGGAGCCGCACCTGGTCCGCTTCGGCCGCGTCACCGGCGTGGACCTGAGCGAGGAGGCGGTCCGGGCGGCCGAGCGGCACTGTCCGGCCGCCACGTTCGTCCGCGGCGACATCCGCGACATGCGGCTGCCCGGCGCCGCCTTCGACGCCGTCACCTCCGTCGAGGTCATCGAGCACTTCGACGACGCCGACCAGCGCCGCCACCTGGACCGGGCCCGCGACCTGCTCGTCCCCGGCGGCGTGCTCGTCCTGACCACGCCCAACCGGCCCGTCATGGAGGCGCTGAACGCCGAGTGCCTGGCCCGCGACGGCCGGCCGTGGACCGACCAGCCCATCGAGAACTGGCTGGACGCCGACGCCCTCCGCCGGCTGGCCGAGACGGCCGGCTTCGACGTCGAACGCCTCGACCCGTTTGCCAGCGAGGGCCAGCACAAGGGCCTGCACCTGTGTCTCGTTGCTCGCAACACTTAGCCGCCGCGCTTGCGCGGCGCGTGTTTTCAGCCGCGGCGGGACAGGAGTCCCGCCGCGCGGAAAGCGGCCCTTTTAGCCGCGACGCGTAGCGGAGCGCGTTGGGCGCAAATGGTGAAGCGCGGCCCGTACGGGCCGCGCAGGAATCGTCGCATGAGTCACGCCGGCGAAACACGCGGTCCCCTCGTCACGGTCCTCGTGCCGACCTTCAATCGGCGCGCGACCCTGCGCGAGGCGCTGGCCAGCCTCGTGGCCCAGACGTACACGCATTTCGAGGCCTTCGTGATCAACGACGGCGGCGAGCCCGTCCGCGATATCGTCGACGCCTTCGCCGATCCGCGCCTCGCGCTCATCGACCGCCGCGAGAACCGCGGCAAGGCCGCCTCGCTCAACGAGGCCCTCGTGCGGGCCCGCGGCACGTACGTGGCGTACCTGGACGACGACGACCTCTTCTATCCCCGCCACCTCCAGCGCCTGGTCGAGACCCTGGAGGCCGACGCCTCGTGCGGCGTGGCCTATACGGATCTGTATAAGGTCCATTGCCGGGTCCTGCCCGACGGCTCGCGGCAGGCGCTGGGCAAGGTCGTCAACGTCTGCCGCGACTTCGACCGATTCTTCCTGTGCTACTTCAACCACACGCTGCACGTCAGCCTGATGCACCGGCGCGACCTGGTGGACCGGACCGGCCCGTACGACGAGTCGCTGGGTATCCTGATCGATTGGGACATGACGCGTCGGCTGGCGTTCTTCACCGACTTCCTGCATGTGCCGGAGGTCACCGGCGAGTTCTACGCCCCCGTGGCCGACTCCGACCGGATCTCCGAGAAGGGGCGGGCCGACCGGCAGGCGTTTATCGCCACCACGCTCAAGATCCGCACCGCCCGGCCGCCCAAGCCGTGGCCGCGGATGCCCGACCTTTCCATCGTGGCGCTTCCCGACGGGCCCGAGGCCGCCGGCGCCATGGTCCGCGACATCTACGCATGGACCTTCATGCCATACCAGGTGCTCCTGCCGATGCCGGAGGCGGCGCTGGTGCGGCTGCGCATCCGCATGCCGAACTTCGTGCCCGTTGCGACGGCCGACGGGGCGACCCGCGAGACCCGCCTGGCCGCCGCCCTGGAGCGCGGCGAGGGCGACTACGTGGCCGTCGTGCCGCCCGGCACCACGTTCCAGATGCTCTGGGTCGAGGACGCCCTGCACGCCGCCACGCGCGGCGACGGGCGGACCGCCTTCGCGCTGCCGGGACCGAAGGCCGTGGCCCCGGCGTTCGTCCTGCCGACGGGCGCGCTGGCGCGCGTGCTGCGCGGCGCCGGCGGCCGGCCGATGGCCCAGGCGCTGGCCGACGCCGGCGTCACCCTCCGCGCGCCTGGGCCCACGGAGTACGCCCTCCAGTTCGACCGGGCCCTCCAGGAGGCCGAACGCCTGGAGGAGGACGGCGCCTGGGAACGGGCCGCCCACGCCTACCGCGACATCGCCGACCGTTTCGGCAACGCCCACTGGATGCGCCAGCGGCGGGCCCGAGCCCTGCACGAGGCGGGCCGCGAGGGCCCGGCGCTCGACCTCTGCCGCGACCTCAACCGCCGGCCCACCGTTGGCACGCTGATCTTGGAAGCCCGCATCCACCGGCAGGCCGACCGTTTTGGCGAGGCCATCGACCGTCTCGAAGAGGCCCGCCGATGCCTCACTGCGAAAGGATCACCGTGCAACTGAACGCCGAACACGTCGTCGTCGAGGAAGGCCTGGAGCAGCACTACGAGGTGCTGAAAGAACTCGGCGACTGCCACGCCTCGCTGGGCAACACCGACCGGGCCCGGCACTGTTACGAGGAGGCCCGCGTCCTGGCCCCCGAGAAGGCCGGCCCCTGCGTCGGCCTGGGCGTCGTGGAACTCCAGTTCGGCAACCTCGATGCCGCTGAACGCGCCTTCCGCGCGGCCGCCGACCTCGAACCCGCCTGCGCCGAGGCCTACGGCGGCCTGGCCATGGTCCGCCAGCATCGCGGCAAACATGCCGAGGCGTTCGACCTCTACATGGCCTGCCTCGACAAGGACGCCGACAACCTCGTCGCCCTCCTCGGCCTGTTCCAGACCTCGTGCCAGATGGGTTCGTTCGCCCGGGTCATCCGTTACCTGGAGGTGTACCTCGACCGCCATCCCGGCGACACGTCGGTCCTGTTCTGCCTGGCCACGCTCCAGGCCCGCGACGGCGCCATGGACGAGGCCCGGCAGGCGCTGGAGATGATCCTGGTGTTGGAACCCGAAAATGCCGAGGCGGCCGACCTCTTGCGCGATGTCCGCCGCCGGCAGCACCATCTGGCCGCGGAGACCGTCCGCTCGTGACCACACCCGCCGAACCATCTGCGACCGCCCGTGCCACGACGCGTGCCGCGCCGGGCGACGCCACACCCGGAGCCGCCGCCTCGGGCGACGCCGCGGCGTGCGTCCGGGCGCTGACGGCTGCGCTCGCCGAGCAGTTGGACGCCGCCCGCCGCGGCGATCTGGACCGCGTGGAAGGCCTCGCTCGCCGCGTCGACGGCCTCGTGGCCGAGGCCCGCGCCGCCGGGGCCCGCCTCGACGAGGCCGGCCGGCGTCGGCTGCTCGACCTCCACGGCCGGGTCGGCCTGGCCCTGGCCCAGCAGCGGAGCGAGGTGGCCGAGCAGCGAGAGCGGATCGCCGGCGGCAAACGCACCGCCCAAGCCTATCGGCACGCCAAGTGAGCGTTCCGCGCGGCCCATACGGGCCGCGCGACACGCGGGATTGAACACTTAGCCGCCGGACTTGTCCGGCGCGTGTTGTGCGTTTCGCCCGGCCCGGGCCGGTCACGGCCGGACGGGATAGATCGCCAGCCCCGGGCCGCCCGCCGTCGCACGCACCTCCAGCCCGAACGCCCGGCGCCGACCGTTCACCGTGACCTCGAAGGCCGCCGACCCTGCGCCGTCGGGCAGCCCGCCCGCCATCGCCCGAAACCGCGCCAGCAGCCGCGGACCCAGGCCGCGAGGCAGGCGGCGGGCGAACCGCGGCTTTTCCCGCACGCGTCCGGCCACGCGGAGTTTCAACGTCAGCCCCTCGGCCGCGGGTTCCAGGAAGACGGCGTCGGCGCCGCGGTCGAGGGCGTCGCGGAGGATGGCGTCGGCCAGTTGGGCGGCGGCGTCGCGCGGTGGCTCGGAAGGCCCGCCGCGCGGGATCGAACATTTAGCCGCCGGACTTGTCCGGCGCGTGTTTAGCCCATCGCGCACGGGCTCGTGAGGACTTTCAATCAACGCCGCGCGGGATGTGGCACTTTGCGCGGAAGCACCGACCTCGCCCGGCCGTTCGTCCTCCTCGGCCAGGACGGCTCGAAGGACCCGGCCCAGGTCCACGCCTTGGGTCGAAAGGAAGCGGACCAGGCCGCGCTCCGAGACGCGGTCGTCGCCGGCCACCCGCTCGGCCTCCAGGGTCCCCGCCTGGATGAGCTGGCGGACCTCGGCCGCCGGGATGCCGAGCAGGTCCGCCGTCTGCTGGATGCTGTAGAGCCGTTCCGCCATCGGTCCGCCTCGTGCCGGCAGGCGCCGGCCGTCGCTCTGCGGATTATGGATGACGCCCGCGGTGCCGTCAATCGCGAACCGTCCGCGCGTGCCCCGATTCGCCGCCGCGAGAAATCGAAAGACAGGCCCGCCGGCCGACGGTACACTTGTCCCGGCACCGCGCGCGCTGCGTTGGGCCATCGTGCAAAAGGGACGCCGAAATGACAAGGCTCGTTGTTCTGGTGGCGCTGGCCGGCCTGCTTGCCGGGCCGACCGGCGGAGCGGAGAAACCCTACGAGCCCACGTGGGAATCGCTCGCCAAACACACGCCGCCCGAATGGTTTCGCGACGCCAAGTTCGGCATCTACACGCACTGGGGACCGATCTCGCTCGCCACCATGCACTCCGAGCGGGACAGCGGCTGGTACGGCCAAAAGATGTATATGCCGAAGGCGTGGGAGTTCAAGTACCACCAGGAGCACTTCGGCGACCAGAAGACCGTCGGGTACAAGGACGTCATCGAGCGGTTCACCGCCCCCGCGTTCGACGCCGACGCCTGGGCCGACCTCTTCCAGCGGGCCGGCGCCCGGTTCGCCGGGCCCGTGGCCATCCATCACGAGAACTTCGCCCTGTGGGATAGCGCGCTCACGGAGTGGGACAGTGCCCAGAAGGGCCCGAAGCGCGACATCACGGGCGAACTGGCCAGGGCCATCCGGGCCCGTGGCATGCGGTTCATCGCCACCTTCCATCATGGCTTCACGTGGCAATACTTCGAGCCCGCCTACGCGTACGACGCGGCCGACCCGGCCTACGCGGGCCTCTACGGCGAGCCGCACAAGCCCGGCACGCCGCCCTCGAAGGCGTTCCTGGACCAGTGGCTGGCCAAGGTGAACGAGGTGGTGACGAAGTACGAGCCGGACCTCATCTGGCACGACTTCGGCCTCGGCCGGGTCGTCACGCCCGAGTACCAGCAGCGGATGTTCGCCGACTATTACAACTGGGCCGCCGCCCACGGCAGGCAGGTCGGCGTGGCCCACAAGCACCACGACATCCACGCGCACACCGGCATCATCGACTTCGAGCGCGGCCGCGAGGACCGCCTCACGCCGTACCCCTGGCTCACCGACACCGCCATTGGCCCGTGGTACTACTACAAGAACCCGAAGTACAAGACCGTGGACGAGATCGTCGACGTCCTGGTGGACATCGTCTCGAAGAACGGGTGCATGCTGCTGAACGTGGGGCCCGACGGCCAGGGCCGCATCGACGACCAGGCCCGCGCCATCCTGCGCGGCATCGGCGACTGGCTGAAGGTCAACGGCGAGGCCATCTACGACACGCGTCCGTGGCTCGTTTTCGGCGAGGGGCCGACGCAGCAGACCAGGGGCGGCGGGCACATGGAAGGCACCGACAAGGGCTATGGCCCCCGGGACATCCGCTTCACGCGCTCCAAGGACGGCCGGACGCTGTACGTCATCGCCCTGGGCCGGCCGGAGGGCGACCTCGTCATCCGCTCCATGCAGGTGGACGGCGCCTCGGCCGACGCCCGTGTGGCGCTGCTCGGCCACGACGGGGCCGTGGGCCACGCCGTCGATGCCGGGAAGCGCCTGGTCATCCGCGTGCCCGCCCTGCCGCCCGACCGCCGCCCCTCGGACCACGCCTTCGCGTTCAGACTGACGGGGTTCGATGTGTCGCTCGGCCCCGACGCCCGGTTCGAGATGCCTGGGGCGGTCACCGTGCCGCCCGAAAAGGTGACGCTCGAGGGCACGAAGGTCCGCGTCCAGGACGTGGGCGGCCGGCCCAACATCGGCGCCTGGGACAACCCCAAGGAGCGGTGCCACTGGCTCGTCTGGCTCCAGCGGGCGGGCGAGTGGGCGGTCCGCGGCGAGTTCACCAGCGCCCCCGGCCCCAGCGGCCTGACGATGCGCCTCGCCGGGCAAACCCACACCGTCGCCGTCCCGAAGACCGACGGCTGGTTCAAGCAGGTGTGGGTGGACCTCGGCACGGTCAACGTCCCCGAGCCGGGCGTATACCACCTGACGCTCGAACCCGCCGACGCGGCCGCCTGGAAGCCCGTCAACGTCTGGAACCTGCAACTGGCGCCGGCGGAGTGACCCGGGCCGTGCGGGCCTTGCGGAAGGCTGTCATTCTGAGCGAGCGCAGCGAGCGAAGAATCTCGCTGTTCATTGTTCTGTCCGGCGCGTTGTTGCCGCGACGAGCATTTCGCAGGGGTGGAGGCAAAGGAGAATGGCATGAGGACATCCTCTCGCCGCGTGCTCGTCTGCGCACGGGTGTGGCTGGTCGCAGCGCTGGCGTGTCTTCCGGCGCTGGCGGCGTGCTGCGCTGCGGCGCCGGCCCGCGACGAGGCTGCCGGTCCCCTGGCCATCGACAACCCGGCCCTGCGCGTCCAGTGGCACGGCGACGCGGCTCGCTTTACCGTCACGGACAAAGCAACCGGCCGGACGTTCGCCACCGGCACGTTCCCGCGCGCGGGTGGCCGGGCCCGCGTCACGCTGTTGCCGGGCGATGCCCTGGGACCGGCCAGCGCGATCGAAATCGCCTATGCCGACGGCACCGCCGACCGCCTCCTCCTGTACCCGTCGGACATCCCCTTCGTATTCTTCCAGACGGTCCTCGCGAACACGGGCACGGAGACGCGGAACGTCCGCGACCACGCCGTGGCCGACATCCGGCTGGACCTTGGCACACCCGCCGCCCGGTTAAAAACCCTCGGCACGGCGGGCCTGACCGCCCCGGACGGTCACCCGGGCAGTTACTGCTTCCTCGCCGTCGCCGACCCCGCCACGCGCGCCGGCGCCGTCGGGGCGTACCTGACGCACGACCGCGGCACGGGCGTGGTCTTTTCGTCGGTCGAGGACGGCGCGGTCCGGCTGGCCCCGAAGGTGGAGTACGGTCGGCTGCTCATCAAGCCCGGCGCGACGGCCACCACGGAGACGTTCGCTCTCGGCTGCTTCGCGGACGCCCGTCTCGGTCTGGAACGCTGGGCCGACCTGGTGGCCCGCTGGTACGGCATCCGCCTGCCGCCGCAGCCGGCCGGTTACTGCACGTGGTACTCGAAGCCGCACGGCGGGGCGTCGGACCAGGCGGCACTCGGGGAACTGGCCGACTTCGCCGCCCGCACGCTGAAACCCTTCGGCTTCGACTTCATCCAGATTGACGACAAGTGGCAGGACGGCACACGCCGCAACGGCCCCGCCAAGGTCTTCTGCCGGCACCACCCCGAGGGGCCGTACCCGGACGGCATGAAGAAGGCGGCCGACCGCCTGCGGTCGGTCGGCCTGACGGCGGGCCTCTGGTTCATGCCGTTCGCCGGCGACCACGAGGACCCGTTCTTCGCCGACAAGCAGGACTGGTTCGTCCATACGCCCGACGGCAAGCCGTACGTCTCGCGCTGGGGCGGCACGTCGATGGACATGACTCACCCCGCGGCCCGCGCGTACCTGGCCGACGTCGCCCGCCGCATCGCCAAGGAGTGGGGCTACGGCTACTTCAAGATGGACGGCCTCTACACCGGCGTCGCGGTCGAGCAGTTGTACGTCCACAATCCGTACAAGCCGGATGACCTGGGCGTGGCCGTGTTCCACCGGCCCGAGGTCACGCCCGTCGAGGCGTACCGCAGCGGCCTGAAACTGGTGCGCGAGGCCGCCGGCCCCGACGTCTTCTTCCTGGGGTGCAACGTGTCGCAGAACATGCGGACGCTGGGGGCCTCGTTCGGCCTGCTCGACGCCATGCGCGTCGGCCCCGACAACGGGCCCGCCCTGAAGGCCCTTCAGCGCGGCCCGTGGCACGGCTCCAACCGGTACTTCCTGCACGGCCGGGTGTGGTATAACGACCCCGACCCGGTATACGTGCGGGGCGACATGCCGGTCGAACACGCCCGGCTCATCTGTTCCTGGGCCGCCGTCACGGGCCAACTGACGGTGGCGAGCGACTGGCTGCCCGGCCTGCCGCCGGAACGCCTGGACATCCTGAGGCGCGCCATGCCCAGCCACACGCTCCGGCCCCGGCCGGTGGACCTGTTTGAGGCCGACCTGCCGCGCGTCTGGCACTTGGCCTGGTCATGCAGCGGCGCGCGGCGGGACGTCGTCGGCCTCTTCAACTGGGAGGAGAAGACGCCGGCGCACTTCGCGCTGCCGGCTGAACGCATCGGCCTGCCGAAGGCCGAGGCGTACGTCGGCTTCGACTACTGGGCCGACACGTTCGTGGGACCGTGGGCGGGCGCGCTCGAAGCCGATGTCCCGCCCGGCGCGTGCCGCGTCCTGGCGCTGCGTCCCGCGGCCGACCATCCGCAGGTGGTCGGGACCAGCCGGCACATCACGCAGGGCGTCGTGGACCTCGTGGCGGAGACGTGGGCCGCCGCCGCCGCGGCGCTGGCCGGCACCAGCCGCCTCGTGGCGGGCGACCCGTACGAGATTCGCATTGCGGCCGGTCCCGCGGAGAAACCGTGGAAGGCCGAGGGTGCCGAAGTCGTCGTCGCGCCCGCCGGCGCCGCGGCCGCGGGCGCCGCCGCCGGTGATGCCCGCGCCGGTGCCGCGGCCGTCGCGGTCAGGCAGGAGGGGGCGTGGGTCCGCGTGACGATCACGTCGCCCGTCGGCGGCGAGGTCCGCTGGCGGGTCCGCTTCGCCCGCAGTTAGCCGCCGCGCTTGTGCAGCCGTATGCACCCGTATGGGCGCGGCGCGTGCCGTCAGCGCGATGCGCCGTGCGCCACGCGCCACATTTAGCCGCCGCGCTTGTGCAGCCGTATGCACCCGTATGGGCGCGGCGCGTGCCGTCAGCGCGATGCGCCGTGCGCCACGCGCCACATTTAGCCGCCGCGCTTGCGCGGCGTGTGTTTCTGCTCGCGCCTGACTTGTATAAGGAGCCGCCCAATGCAGCGTTACGGCATGGTCCTGGGCCTTCGGCCCGAGAAGGTCGAGGAGTACAAGCGGCTGCACGCGGCCGTCTGGCCCGACGTCCTCAAGATGATCACCGAGTGCCACATCCGCAACTACTCCATCTACCTGGCCGAGACCGAGCCGGGCCGGTTCCACCTGTTCAGTTACTTCGAGTACACCGGCGACGATTTCGAGGCCGACATGGCCCGCATGGCGGCCGACCCCGTCACGCGCCAGTGGTGGAGCCGCTGCAAGCCGTGCCAGCAGCCCGTCCCGACCGCCGCCGAAGGCGAGTGGTGGTCGGTCCTGGAGGAAGTGTTCCACGTGGACTGAGGCATCGCGGCCATGCCGCGGAGGCCGGGCGGCGATTTCGGTCTTGAAGGCCGGTCGGCGGCGCCGGCCGCGGGGCCGCCGAGCGGCTGGCCGCCCGGCGGGTCAGAGCCTGCCCGGAGCGCAGCCGAACGGGATTGGCTGCGCGGCGGTTCTCCGCAACCGCCGCGCCGTCGCTGTGCCGGCGGGGCGCTTCGAATGCGGCCTCGGTTCGCCGGCCCGCTTGTCCGGTACGGACCCGTATGGGCCGGCCGCGCTGGTTTAAACCAGGCCCGGCCTAACCCGTCCGCATATACTTTAAGAGAATCCGACGGGCCAAAACCCGCCCTTTCGCGGGGTTGAAACGGTTTTGGAGGGTGTCGGCGGGCCGAAATCGCGGTTTTCAGGGCGCCAGGGACGTTGTCCCGCCAAAATGGCCGAAAAATGGCCTCTGAAACGCGCGGAAACTTACCCCTTTTTTACCCCATGTTTTCGGAAACTTTCGGAACTTTTCAACTTTTTGCGGCTTTTTTCGCGGACTTTGCAGGGGGCGGATATGCGCTATAGTGTGTGCGGCCGGGAATGCTGTGCGAGCCCCCTGCGGCCTGCGAAGGCGAAGCCCCCGGCGTAGCCCCGGAGCAGCCGGTCACGTCCGACCGGTCCTGGCACGTGAGTTTGGCAATCAAGTGACGCAGTAACGCAGGCGGGGCGGGAGGGCCCGTCGCAAGGGATCGAGGGAATGAGGGAATGAGGGATCAAGGGACCAAGGAAAGAGCAAACGGCGGCGGCAGGCGGCTGCGAGCCACAGGCCCCAGGCTGCAAGTCAAAAGCCAACGGCCAAACGGCAACGGCGAGATCCTTCGGTCGCCCTCCCCGGCGGGTAAACTTCGCTCCATCAGGATAACGGCCTGGCTGCCACGGCGGCGGATTGAACGCATCGGTCCCCGCTGGCGTGGGTTTGAGGAAGGGGGCGGTTGTGGGTTGTGGCCGAGCCGCGAACTCGGTGGCGGGAGCCATTCGATTCCAGGCAAGGAACACGGACATGAAGGGCAACGCGTCGGGCGCAAGCCGCAGGCGATTTCTCAAGGCCCTGGGCGTGGGCGTTCTGGGGGCGATGGCGCGTGGCGTGGCCCGCGGTGCGGAAGGCAACGCGAAGCCGCCCAACGTGGTCCTCATCTACGCCGACGATCTGGGCTACGGCGACGTCGGGTGCTACGGGGCCACCCACGTCAAGACGCCGAACATCGACGGCCTGGCCCGGCAGGGGCGGATGTTCCTCGACGCGCACGCGGCCTCGGCCGTCTGCACGCCGTCGCGGTACGCGCTGCTGACGGGGCGGTATCCGTTTCGCCGGGGCGTCTGGGGTCCCATATTCCTGAAGACGCCGCTGATCGTCGACGCCAACCGCATGACGCTGGCCCGGCTTCTGAAGGAGGCCGGCTATGCCACCGCCTGCATCGGCAAGTGGCACCTCGGATTCGGCACGGCCACGCCGACGGACTGGAACAAGCCGCTCAAGCCCGGGCCGCTGGAATTGGGGTTCGACACCTATTTCGGCGTCCCCGTGGTGAACAGCCATCCGCCGTTCGTCTACGTGGAGGATCACCACGTGGTGGGCCTGACCGCGGACGATCCGCTCGTCTACGGCCAGAATGCTGCTACCAAAGCGTATCCGGCGAAGATGGGCCTGGACCAGATCGGCGGCGGCAAGGCGGCCCACGCCCTCTATGAGGACGAGAAGGTCGGGACCACGCTGAAGGAGAAGGCGGTCGGCTGGATCCGGAAACCGCACGACAAACCGTTCTTCCTGTACCTGGCGACGACGAACATCCACCACCCGTTCACGCCGGCGCCGCGGTTCCAGGGAACCAGCCGGTGCGGGCGCTACGGCGATTTCATCCACGAACTGGACTGGATCGTCGGCGAGGTCCTGGCCGCCCTGGACGAAAAGGGCCTGGCCGACGATACGCTGGTCGTCTTCACGAGCGACAACGGCGGCATGCTCAACCAGGGCGGGCAGGACGCCTGGAAGGCGGGGCACCGCCTCAACGGCGACCTGCTCGGGTTCAAGTTCGACGCCTGGGAAGGGGGGCACCGCGTGCCGTTTATCGCGCGCTGGCCGGGGCACGTCCCGCCCGACACCGTATCGACGGAACTCATCTGCAACGTGGACATGCTGGCCACCATGGCTGCGATTGCAGGGCGCCGCCTGGGCGAGGACGAAGGCCCCGACAGTTTCAACGTCCTGCCCGCGCTGACCGGCACGCCGCCGAGCCCGATTCGCGATCACCTGGTGCTGTGTCCCCAGAGCAGCAGGCACATCACCCTGCGCATGGGCAAGTGGGTCTACATTGCCGACCGGGGCAACGGAGGGTTCCGCGGCAAACAGATTGGCGATCATAACCTGGGAGGGCCGGCGGCCTTTCGGCTCACGGGCCAGGTCAACAGCGATGTCGCCAATGGGCAACTGAAGCCGGACGCCCCGCCCGCTCAACTCTACGACCTGGAAGCCGACCCCCGCCAGGCGAAAAACCTCTATAACGAGCGGCCGGACGTGGTCGCGGAACTCAAGGCGAAACTCGAACAGATCCAGAGCGCCGGCCGCGCGGCGCCCCGATGAACCCGGATGAAAGGAACGTCGCATGCCATCCAGAGAACGGGTTGGGACAACGGTCTTCCTGTTCGCCCTTGCGTTGACGGCGGCGACCACGGTTGCGGTCCGGGCGGCCGGAGCGGGCGGGGCCGCCGGAGCCGCCGGCGCGGTGACGCTGGAGTCGCTCCTGGCGGAGATGGTCGACCGCGACCGCCTGGCCCGGTGGCCCGACCCCTTCTATCTATGCAAACAATTCAGCAGTTACAATCGCCTGGCCAAGACGCCGGACGACCCCCAGGGCTGGTTCGCCAACGGTGACCAGGGGTACTTCCTGCGGACCGAGACGAACACCGGCCGGGCCGAGTGGGTGCTGATGGACCACGCGGGGCCGGGGTGCATCGGCCGCATCTGGTCGCCGGACCGTCGGCTGCTCGCCGGCAAGGAGACGGGCACGGTCCGGTTCTACCTCGACGGGTCGGCGGAGCCGGCGCTGGAGGCGCCGTTCCTGGATTTTCTGAGCGGCAAGGCGTTCGCGGGGCCGCCGTTCGCGTACGTCAGCCAGCGGTCGGGCGTGCTGTTCCTGCCCATCCCGTTTGCCAAGGGCTGCAAGGTGACGCTCGACGAGAAGCCATTTTATTATATCATTACATATCGGTCTTACGAGAAGGGGACGAAGGTCGAGACGTTCTCGAAGGAGGCCTTCGAGAAGGCGCGGGCGACCGTCGAATCGGTCGGCCGGACGCTGCTGGAGGCGCCCGACGCCACGGGCGGCACAACCGCGGCGATGGAGAAGCGCGTGGCGCCGGGCGGCAGCGAGTCGGTCGCGCTGCCCGCCGGCCCGGCCGCCGTGCGCGGCCTGCGGGTGACGCTTGACCCGTGCGACGAGCAGGCCCTTCGCTCGACCGTCCTCGTGATGGAGGCCGACGGCGAGGCGACCGTCTGGTGCCCCGCGGGCGACTTCTTCGGCAGCGGCGTCGGCCTGAACCCGTTCAAGGGCTGGTACCGGACGGTCGCGAAGGACGGCACGCTGGCCTGCCGGTGGATCATGCCGTACCGGGCGTCGGCGTCGCTCACCGTGCTGAACCTGGGCGAGAGGCCGGTGGCGGTGACGCTGGCGGCGACCATCGGCCCGTGGGCGTGGGACGACCGGTCGATGCATTTCCATGCGAACTGGCGTCAGCAGTATCCGCTGGCCACGCGGCCGCAGTCGGACTGGAACTACATCGACGTCCGGGGGCACGGCGTGTACGTGGGCGATACGCTGGCCATCATGAA
>JADHXV010000029.1 GCA_016782785.1 Planctomycetota bacterium
TTCTGGCGGGCCGAGGGCGACCCGGAGGCGTACGTCCTGGACGAGGCGGCGCTGGCGGCGAAGATCGAGGAGGCCGTCGCCCTCGGGGCCACGCACATCCTGGGGCAGGGGGGACTGGCAGAGCGGACGGACCTGCCGTACTACGAGCGGCTGCTGGCGGACCTCCGGGCGCGGTTTCCGGAGGTGCGGCTCCACTGTTTCAGTCCGCCGGAGATCGTCTGGATGGCCCGGCGGGCGCACCTGGAGGTGCGGGCGGTGCTCGAGCGGCTGCGGTCGGCGGGGCTCGACAGTCTGCCCGGCGGCGGTGCCGAGATCCTCGTCGACCGCGTCCGCCGCCTTGTCAGTCCGCGGAAGTGCACCGCCCAGGAGTGGCTGGACGCGATGCGGGCCGCCCATGCCCTCGGCATGCCCACCAGCGCCACGATGGTGTTCGGCCACATCGAGACGCCGGCCGAACGCATCGAGCACCTGCTGCGCCTGAGGGACCTCCAGGATGAAACGGGCGGCTTCCTCTCGTTCATCGCCTGGCCGTTCCAGGCGCCGAACACGCAGTTGGCGCGGTCGGGCGGCCTGCCGGACGGCTGGCGGCCGGTGTCGGGGGCCGAGTACCTGCGCATGGTGGCCGTGGCGCGGATCGTGCTCGACAACATCCCGAACACCCAGGCCTCGTGGGTGACGATGGGCCCGAAGATCGGGCAGGTGGCCCTTCGGTTCGGCGCCAACGACCTGGGCTCGACGATGATCGAGGAGAACGTGGTGGCGGCCACGGGATGCCGGCACCGGGCGTCGCCGGAGACGCTGCGGCGGCTGATCGCCTCGGCCGGCTACGAGCCGCGGCAGCGGGATTCTCGTTATCAGACCGTCGGCCCCTGACCGATAAGGAAACGGGAGCCGCGAAGGGGGTTTGCCGTGCCGCCGATCGAGCCGTTCATCGAAGAGGCCCGCCACGTGCTGGTCACCGAGTCGCCGCTGGGGCGCGAGGACCACTTTCTGTTCGACCACGCCCGCCGGGTGATGCAGGTGGCGGAGCGGCTGTCGCACTGCCGCGAGGTCTGTACGTGGCGGATCAATCGCTTCGCGCTCCAGGTGGCGGCGCTGTTTCACCAGGCGGCCACGGTCCGGCTGGACGAGGAGCGCCGCACGTCCACCGTCTACGCGGCCGCCACGATGAGCGCCGAGGACGTGAAGGAGTACAGCGCGGAACTGGCGGGGGACCGCCTGCGCGGCAAGATGCCGGCCCGCGAGTTGGACCTGGTCCAGGAAATCATCCGCCGGGCCCACGACGCCAGCATCGAACTGGCCGAGGCCAAGATCCTTTCCGACGCCGACAGCCTCGACGACATCGGGGCCCTGGGCGTCTGGCGCGACCTGCGCCGCTATATCCTGGAGGGCCGGGCCGTCGAGGACACCGTCCGGGCCTGGCAGCGGCGCGAGCAGTACGGGTACTGGGAGGCCCGGGTCCGCGACGCGTTCAACCTCGAGACCTCCCGCCGCCTGGCCGAGCAGCGGCTGGCGGCCGCCCGGGCTTTCAAGGAACAACTCGCCATCGAACGCGAGGCCCTCGACATGCCCGACGAGGACCAGGAGGGCGCGTCGTGACGGCCGACGGCCGCTGCGCCGTGATCGTCGGGAGCGGCGCCTGGCACGTCCTGCGGGGCGAGGGCGGGTTCGTGCTCGGCCCGGGCGCGCCGCGGCCGACGCCGTTCGGGTCGTCGCGGCCCATCTTCGAGGCGCACCTCCCCGGCGGCCGGCCGGTCCTGCTCCTCACGCGCCACGGCGAACGGGGCTACGACGTGGGCGCCTGGGCCGTCAATTACCGCGCCAACCTGTGGGCCCTGAAAGACCTGGGGGCCGACCTCGTCCTGGCCACCTGCGCCTGCGGGGGCATCGACCCGGCCCTGGCGGTCGGCACGTTCGTTTTGCCGCATGATCTCATCGACAAAACTACCCGGCGCCCCAGGACGTTCTTCGAGGCCTCGGGCCTGGGCGTGCTCCGGCACGCCGAGCCGTTCTGCCCGGCCGCCCGGAAGGCCCTGGCCGAGGCCCTTGCCGAGGCCGGCCTGCCGCACGTCGACGCCGGCGTGTGCGTGGTGACCGACGGGCCGCGGCTGGAGACGCCGGCCGAGATCCGGGCCTTCGCCGCCGAGGGCGCGACCGTGGTCGGCATGACGCTGGCGCCGGAGTTCGCCCTGGCGCGGGAACTGGAGATGTGTTACGCGCCGCTGGCGTGGGTCGTCAACCCGGCCGAGGGCGTCCGCGACCGGCCGTACCGGCCGGACGTCCTCTTCGAGGGGATGGCGACGGAGGCGGAACAGGCGTCGGCGGATGCGGCCGCGGCCCGCGTGCCGGCCGTCCTGGCGGCCGCCGTCGACCGGCTGGCTCCCGACCGGTCCTGCCACTGCCGAAGCGCCATGCAGCGATACCGCGACGACGGCCGCATCGGCGACGATTTCCGGACGTGGGTTGAGCGCCCCGCACCGTAGGCCGCGGCGTGCAGGGTCTTCCGCGCGGCACAGACCCAAGCAAGATGTCATTCTGAGGCCCCGCGGGTGCGGGGCCGAAGAATCTCGCCGTTGGCCAGTCAAGAACAGCGAGATTCTTCGTCGGCCCTTGCGGGCCTCCTCAGAATGACAGCCTTCCTTACGTGCGTGCGCTCGCGCGGCAGGTCCGGAGACCCGCCGCGCGGGATGGCGAGGGGCCAAGCGCGGCTCGGGGCGCTACGGCGCGTTGCTCTCTTCGCCGCGCTTCAGCGTGACGCCGGCGCCGGCGTCGCGGATGGCGGCCATGACCTGGGCCACCGTCGCGGCCGAGGCACCCTTCTCGGCCGCCAGTTCCACCCGCGTCGCTTCGCCGAGGACCTCGGCGGCCTTCGCCGCGAACGTCTCGGCGGGCATTGTCTTGTCGCCCACGCGGACCGTGTCGTCGGCCGTCACGGCGACGGCCAGGGGCGGGGCGGCCGCCGGGGCGGGTGTTTCGGGCTGCCGCTCCAGCAGCGCCAGGTGCACCTCCATCAGCGTGTCGCGGAGCATCCGGTGGACCTGCATGACCCGGCCGAACGGCTCCTCCGGGTCCACGCGGAGGACCGTGGTGCGGATGGCGGCCGGCAGCGACCGGACCGTGGAGGCGAGCGTCTCGAAGTCCATCGGCTTGCCGTCCAGTTCCGCCGGCCGGCCCTTCTTAAGGACCACTTCGACCTGGACCTTCTTGGGTTCGATGCGCTGGCCCGTGGGCTTCAGGACCAGTTCCACCGCGGTGCCGGGATCGGGCACGGTCTTGGGGTTGGCCTCGTAGACGAGGTCGGAGTTGGCGCTGGTGGATTCGAAGGGGACGTCGATGACGGCCTCGGGGAAGTTGGAGAGGCAGATGACGGTGCCCTCGCGGTCGGCGGCGCGGAGGGCGTCGGCCTCGGGCCGGCCCACGTACACCCAGTCGATGGGCCGGTCGAGCGCCACGTCGCCACCCGTCAGGCGCAGGAGTTTGTAGGCGGCCAGGGAGCGGGTCTCGCCGGCCTTGGTCTTGTAGCGGCAGGTGACCTCCAGGACCGCGCCGGCGGGCGGGCTGAACGCCCCGCCCTCGGTCACGTAGCCCGGCTTGCCGGGGTCCAGGCCGAGCATGGCCAGGGCGAACGTGACGTGCGACGGCTTGGCCTTGACGGCGATGATGCTCTCGTGTTCGCGCGTGCCCTCGGCGCACGCAAAGAGTTCCAGGGCCCCTTTCTTGAGGCAGATGGTCCCTTCGAGGCGGACCTCGCGGGCCTTCGTGTCCACGGTGATGCCCGGCAGGGTGGTGATGATGAGGTCCTTGGCGGCGGGCTTGGGGGCGCCGGGCGTCTCGGCGGCGGGGGCAAGGGCCGTCTGCGCCACGAGCGCCGCGGCAACCAGAAGCGTGCAGGCATGTCGAAGCATGGTTCCTCCGGATGCAGCGTGCGTTCGTGCGCGGCCCGTACGGTCCGCGCGGCACAGACCCCGGCCGCATGTCATTCTGAGGCCCCGCCTGTGCGGGGCCGAAGAATCTCGCCGTTAGCCGGTCAAGAACAGCGAGATTCTTCGTCGGCCCTTGCGGGCCTCCTCAGAATGACAGCCTTCCTTCATGCGTACGTACGGGTCGTCAGCGGCACTGGGCCAGGGCGATGACGGCGTAACTGGTCGGCACGGGCGGGTAGCCCTCGAACCAGCGGTCGGCCTCGTTGACCCACGAGCCGTCCGTCTTCTGTCGGCGGGCGATCGCCTGGACCAGTTCGGCCTTCCAGTTGTGCTCGCGCCGGCGGGCGTCGGTAATGGTGTCTTCGCCCCAGGCGGCCAGGGCCTTCGCGACGGTGTGATAGTAGTAGTACAGGCCCTGCTGGCCGAGTTCGGGATTTTCCTCGAACGTCCAGTGTCGGCGAATCCAGTCCAGCGCCGCCTGGACGCGCGGGTCGTCGCGGTCCAGGTGGGCGTAGATGAAACTCTTGAACCCGGCGTAGGTCATGGAGCCGTAGGCCTTCAGGCCCTTGCGTCCGTCGGGCAGGTCGACGGTGCCGGCCTTGGATTCGCCGCCGGCGTTCGGCGAATAGACCATGCCGCCCGAGTCCGTCCCCACGAACACGCCGTCGTTCGATTCCGTCCGGTCCTGGCTCCGGCTGACGAAGACCACGACCTTGTCCCACAGGGGATGGTCCTTCGGGACGCCGGCCTCGTGCATCGCCTCGACGAAGTACTGCGTGTTCGAGAGGTCCGGCCGCTGGTGCTCGCCGTACCCGTGCCCGCCGTACCACGGATTGCCCTGGTCGATGCTCTCGGGCTCGTCCCACTGGTGCTCGATGAGGTAGGCCTTGGCCTTCTCGATGGCGGCGGCGTGCGTCTTCGGGTCGGCCCTCGCAAGGACCATCAGGGCGAGGCTGGTGGTGTAGGTCCGGAGGCCCTGGTCGTAGATGCCGCCGTCGTCCTGCTGGTACTTGACGATGAAGTCGACGGCCTTGCGGACGGGCTCGTCCTTGATGGTCTTGCCGGTTTCGAGGAGGGCGTCGGCGCAGAGGGTGGTGATGCCGACGTTGCCGTCGCCCCAGGCCCCGTTTTCGGCCTGCTGGGTGATGAGGTACGCCACGCCGCGCGCGATGGCCTGGTCCCGCTGCTTGGCCAGCGCCGCCTTGGAGGCGTCGGGGGCGGCGGCCTCGGCGGGCTTCTCAGCGGTGGGCGCCGCGGCGGTGGGCGCCGCGGCAGGCGGGTCGGCGGGCGCGGATTCCGCGGCCTCGGCGCGGGCAAAGGCCGTGCGGGCGCGGGCCACGCGGGCGGCCTCTGCCTGGGTTCTTGCCATGACCGCCTCGCGAGCCGTCTGTTGCTGATTCTGGGCCTGGTTGCCCATCCAGAACAGGGCACCGGCCCCTGTCAGGACGACACCGATCACCAGGACGCCGACCACCGCGATGGCGACCACGATTCCGATTTTTGCGCCTGTCGTCATGATTTCTCACCTTCCTGGACGCCCGGGCCGGCGGCTTATTGGCGCGGGCCCGCGCGGGGCCGCGCCCGGGCGGCGGTCAGGGCGTCCGGTCATTGTCGCCGGCGGGCGGTTCGCGGCCGGCCGGCTCATCTTCGCCGCCGGGTTCGGGGGCGTGCGGCGCCGGGCCGGGCGGCGGCTCGGTCTTCCAGCGCTTGGCCGCCAGGCCAAACACCCAGACGGCGCCGATGGCGCTGCCGAACAGGGCCGCCCAGTTCATGTAGATCGTGAAGGTGGCGTTCTCCTCGCGCCACTTCTTCGCCGCGTCGGCCGGGTAGACGACGTCCGTGAAGCAGAACGCGGCCAGCGCCAGCATCACGATGCCCATGATCAGGAGGACGCCGGGGCTGTACGGTTTCTTCGTCGGCCGATCGTCGGCCTGCTTCTGAGGCTGTGGCTCGGTCATGACGGTCCCTCCTTGCGTGCCCGCGAATCCGCCTCGTATCTCCTATTCTAGGGACCGGGACGCCGGCTGCAAGGGCCGACCTGTAGCGGGTGCGGAGACCCACCGCGCGGAATCCGCAGGTAGCGTGATGTCCTACGGGCCCAGGTCGTCGGGCGGGTCGCCCACGTCCGGACGCCGCAGGGCCTCCGGCAGGGTCACGGTCGCGCCCTCGCGGATGCCGTGCGACGCGAACCAGCCGGCCGGCGTCTCCAGGGCGTAGCGGAACGGTTCGCGGCTCCAGACGCCCTCGGTCGAGAGGGCCCGCATCCGCTCGATCTGGAGAATCGTGCCGTCGGACGCGATGTACGCGATGTCGAGGTCCACGTACGTGTTCTTCATCCAGAACGGGTAGCGGTTTGTCTCGTAGGGATAGACGAAAAGCATGGCCTCGTTGGGGGCGAGGTGTCGGCGGAACATCATGCCGCGGTTTCGCTCGGCCGTTTGGTCGGCGACCTCGACCGTGAGCGGCACGTCGCCGACGCGGATCTCGGCGGTCGGCAGGCGCTCGACCTGTTCGGGCGACGGGGCGGGCGCCGGGGGCTCGCCCTCGCAGCCCAGCACGAGCGCCGCCAGCGCCGCCAGTGCCAGCAGCGCCACGAGCGCCCGCGCGATGAGCGCGGCGGGTCCGCGTGGTGGCCTTCCCAGGCCACCACGGTGCCTGAGCGTGGGGATGTCGCGGCGGCCTGGGAAGGCCGCGCGCGCAACACGCCTTTCATCCACCGCGAAACATCCTCGGGTCATGGCCGGCGGCCTTCAGCATCCGTTCCAGCAGCCTCATCGGCAGGCCGACCACGTTGGTCAGGCTGCCGACCATTTCCTCGACGTACCGGTCGCCGGTCTCCTGGATGGCGTAGGCGCCGGCCTTACCCATGGCCTCGCCGCTGGCGACGTAGGCGTCGATCTCGTCCGGGGTCATGCGCCGCATGCGGACGCGTGTGACCTCGTGGGCCAGGCACCGTCGTCCGCGGTCCAGGTCCACGAGCGCCAGGCCCGTCAGCACGTGGTGCTCGGACCCCGAGAGGTGCGCGAGGATCCGGCGGGCGTCGTCGGGGTCGGCGGGCTTGCCCAGGAGCGCCCCGTCCAGTTCCACGGCGGTGTCGGCCCCCAGGACCAGGCCGGCCGCCAGGCCGTGGGCCTTGATGGCCGCCTGCGCCTTCAGGTACGCCAGGCTCTCGACGTACGGCCCGGGGGCCCCTTCGGGCCGGACGCCGCTTTCGCCGACCGGCGGCGGGCGGACCGAGAACCGGTACCCCGCCTGGCGCAGCAGGTCGCGGCGCCGCGGCGAGTTAGAGGCCAGAATCAGGTGCGGTGCGGCGTTGGTCATGGCGCGGCTCACGGCCGGCGAATCTCGAACCAGCCGTGCCGGCCGTCCCAGCAGACCACCAGGTCGGTGTTACAGGCGTGGCACCGGAGGACGGCGCCTTCACGGGTGCCTCGATGGACAACCAACTCGGCGGCACAGATGGGGCAGTGCCGGGCGAACGTCGTCGGGACGAGGTCGTCGCCCTCGGCCGCCTCGGGCGGCGCCAGGACGGCCTCGGCCCGCTCGCGGGCGGCCTTCTCGACGACCAGGCGGCCGAGTTCGTGGACCGATTCGCCGGTCCCCAGGACGACGGCGCCGACCAGGCGGTCATCGCGATACACCAGCCGCCGCCAGATGTCAGGGCCGTCGTGGTGTTCGCGCACCGTCACGCTGCCACCGGCCGGCAGGTGGCCCTGGCCGAGGATCGCCAGGTCGAGGCCGAACAAGGTGGTCCGGATGCGGACGGCCTCGGCCACGGCCTGGGGCCGCTGGTCGAGCATGCTGGCGGCGGCGGTAGCGCCCTGGGCCCAGGCCCGCTGCCAGCAGAACGCGCCGCCGGCGGGCGCCGCGGGGTCGGCCCCGGCGGGTTCGGCCACGTCGCCGGCGGCGAAGACGTCGGGCCGGCTTGTGTGCAGCGTCTCGTCGACGCGGATGCCGGCGCCCACCTCGATGGCGGCCGCCTCGGCCAGGCGCGTCGCGGGCCGGCGGCGGCACCCGCAGGCCACCAGGTCGGCCGAGAGGCGTTGGCCGTCGGCCAACTCGACGGCGGCGCATCGGCCGGCCGTCCCGATCACCGCCCGGGCGGCCGCCTGCCGCCGCAGCACCACGCCGCGCTCTTCCAGCAGCGCCTCCAGCCGGGCGCTGGTCGTCTCGTCGAGGGCCTCGGGCCAGAACCGCTCGCCGGCCATCAACTGGGTCACGTGGACGCCGGCGGCGAGGAGGCTCTCGGCCAGCGTCAGGCCGATGACGCCTTCCTCGAGGATGACCGCCCGCTCCACCGCTTTGAGGCTGTCGCGCAGGTCGGCCGCCTCGGTCAGCGTGTCGAACGTCGTCACGCCGGTCAGGTCCCGCCCGGGGATGGCCGGCAGCACCGCCTCGGTGCCGGTGGCCAGCAGCAGCCGGTCGTACCGGACCGGCGGGCTGGAGGCGAACTCGACGACGTGGGCGTCCGGGTCGACCGACGTAATCGGCGTCATCAGGAACAGGTCGATGCGTTCGCGGCGGTAGGCGTTGCGGCTCTGGAAGACGATTTCCTGGAGCGTCATGGCCCCCGACAGGAAGTCGCCCAGCTGCCGACGCAGGTAGAACGGGTACCGCTCGTCGGAGAAGACGCTGACCTGGGCGTCGGCGTCGGCCTCGCGGAGGGCCTTGGCGGCCCGGTACCCGGCGGCGCCGTTGCCGATGATGACGAAATGCGTGGTCATGGTCCGTAGGTTCCGGTCTTGCCGGTCGGCTCGTCGCGGTTTGCGGAGCGGGTTTGGCCGTCAAGCGGATGGGCGGGCGCCGCGGGCTCACTGGGACCGGGCGTGGGCGGCGCCCGGCCGGACAGGGGTGCCGCCGCCTCCGCCTGCCGCAGCGCCCGCGCCCGCCGGTGGTGCCGGCGGTACACCGTAATCAGGTGGTACATGACGACGTACGCCACCACGCCGCCCACGATGCCGACCGCCAGCGACCCGACCCAGAGGGGTCCGGCCATGTCGATCATCAGGTGCCACCAGCCCTTGACCCAGTCGATCCAGGCCAGGTCCAGGCTCATCAGTTTCAGGAGCCGGTGCTCGAACTCCGTCAGGCTCGGGCCGCCCACCATCAGCCAGCCCAGGTAGTAGTTGAGCGAGTATATCGGGACGATGGTCACCGGGTTGGTGATCCAGGGCATTGGCAGGCCGGCCACCTTGTTGGCCCGCACCGCCGAGGTGGCCAGCAGCACCAGCAGCATCTGGAAGCCGATGGTCGGCGTGAAGGCGATGAAGACGCCGATGGCGGTGCCCAAGGCGATCCGGTGGACCGAATCGTCCAGATGCAGCAGGTGGATGAACCACCCACGCGTTTTCGTCAGGTCCGAGTGAAACGGTATCATGGGTCCCCGCGATACAGTGCGGCGGGCGCTAGGCCGGTCCGGCGTCGCGCCACGCCGCCGAGAGTTGTTCGTACACGGCCTCCGGCGTGATGTTGGTCAGGCACAGCATGGCCGCGTTCCCGCGATCATACAGGCACTGTCGGCGATAACACGGGCTGCACGCCGCCCGCCCGGCCAGGATGCGGTGCCCCGGCCCGTACGGTCCGGTCCGTGCCGGGTTGGTCGGGCCGAAGATCGCGACGACCGGCGTGCCGACGGCGGCGGCCACGTGCATCGGGCCCGAGTCGTTGGTCAGCATGACGCGTGCCTCGGCCAGCACCGCCGCCAGTTCTTTTAACGTAGTCCGGTTCGTCAGGTCAATAGGCGGCTCCGCGAGGCCCCGGGCGATGAGGCGGGCGGCGTCTGCGGCGTCGCGGCTGCCGACCAGCACCGCCCGGGCCCCCTCGTATCGGCCGAGCATCTCCACGACGGCCGCGAACCGCTCGGCCGGCCACTCTTTTGTCGGCCAGCGCGCGTGCGGGCCGACCGCGACGAACGGCTCGCCCGGCGCAAGGCCGGCCTCGGCCAGGCGCCGGCGGATGGCGGCCCGCGCCTCGGTCGAGACCGGTAGATGGTCCCGCGCCCGGGGCCCGGCCAGGCCCAGGCGCTGGGCCACCGCCAGGTACCGGTCCACCGCGTGGACGATCCGCCGCGGCACAAAGACCTCCGCCGTGTAGAAGAGCGGCGCGAGTTCCCGCGCGTCGCGGAACCCCACGCGGCTCGGCGCGCCCGTCGCCAGGGCCAGCAGGCCGCTGCGCAAGAGGCCCTGCAAATCGATGACCGTCGTGAACCGCCGCTGCCGCAGGCTCTTCATGAACGCCAGAAACTCGCCCGCCACCGTCACGCTGAACGTGAACGTGCCGAACCGCTGGCGGTCGAACACGATCACCTCGTCCAGCCGCGGATGGCCTTCCAGAATGCCCGCGAACGACTTCCCCACCAGCCACGAGACGTGGGCCGCCGGGTGCGCCTCTTTCAGCGCCGTCAGGACGGGCAGGGCCTGGACCACGTCGCCCATCGACGACGGCTTGATGATGAGCGTTCGCGCGAAGTTCATAGGCGTTCCACGTTGCCGTAGCGGCGCCGGAGGGCGTCGCGTTTGCGTTGGGCGGCCCGGGCGATCTGCCGCCACCACCGCCGAAGCCGGCGGGCCGGCGCCGTGCGCCCGCGCGCCCGGCCGCGCACGGTGATGGCCGGCATCGCGCCCGGCCGGCCCAGGTACGTCCGCAGAAACCGCAGGCGGTCGGTCCGCCGGGCCACGCCCCATTCCTCGAGGCTCACCGCCAGGCGCATCAGGTCGCGCCCCCGCCGCCGGGCCGACACGTGCACCGGCCGGCGCAGGCCGTCCAGGTCCACCAGGACGACCTTCGGCCGAGGGTCGTCGGCCGGCGCGACCAGGATGTTCGGGGCCTTCAGGTCGCGATGCGCGAGGCCCGCGTCGTGCAGGCGGCGGAGCATCCGCGCCAGAGCCCACGTCACGTGCCGGCGGGCGGCCGGCGCGGGTCCGGCCTGCAGCCATTCGGCGAGCGGCTGGGCGCCGGCGACGCGCTCGGTCACGAGGACCGCGTCGGCGACCTTGCCGCCGCGGCGCCGGTGGACGGCGGCGGCCGGCCGGGCCGTCGCGATGCCCCGCACGAGCAGCATGTGCCCGCGGCGGAACCCCGCCATGCCTCGCGTGGGCCGCCCCAGGCCCGCTCCGCCGCGCGCGCCCGCCCGGCGGTCGCGCTTGAGGACGAGTTCCCGCCCGTCGGGTGCCGCCACGGTCCAGACGCCGGCCGACCGGCCGTCCTTGAGCGCCTCGGCCCCGGCCGGCGGGGCGAGGTCCGGGTTGGCCCGGAGCATGGCCTCGACCGCCTCGGCCCAGTCGCCGGTGGCCCAGCCGCGCCACGGCCCAGCCGCCACGGGCTGGAAGTACTTCGACCGCCGCCGGGTCCGCCGGTCGCGGCCGGGGTAGAACCGCCGGCGGTAGATGGCCGTGGCGCGGGCCACGGCCCGGGCGTCGGGCGCGTCGGGCGCCAGGGCCCGCAGCCGGGCCAGGCACCGGAGCCGCTCGGCGGCCGAGGCGATCGGCTCGAAGAAATGCTCCAGGCGGACCAGGTGCTGGAGCACCGCCTCGGGCGGGGCCGGCCGGACGGCCTCCGCCAGGTCGACCGGCACCAGCCGCCACCGGCCCGCCTCGCCCGCCAGCAGCAGGTTCCCCGGATGCAGGTCCGGCAGATACAGGTCGGCCTCGTCGAGCCGGGCCACCAGGTCCGCCACGAGGTACGCCAGCGCCCGCGGGTCGATGGTGTCGCCGGCGGGCGTCCGGCGCCGGCGCCACACGGCCACGAGTTCCGGCGGCCGGGCGCCGGGGTACGGCGGGTCGTCCGGCCCCGGGGGATAGTACCGCGCAAAGAGGTACTCGTCGAGGCGCCGGCCGTCGGGCACCGCCTCGGTGATGAGCGTTTCGGGCGCCGAGAGGGACACGGCCACCGGCTCGGGGACCGCCAGGCCGGCGTCGCGGGCCGCCACGAGCGCCTCCCACTCGCGCCGGCCCGGGCCGAGACCCAGGCGGACGCGCAGCCGGTCGACGAGGCCGGTCCGCTCGTGCGTCTTGACGTAGAACGCCCGGCCGCCCGACTCGAGGCGGTGGACGCTCCGCCGCCGGCCCCGTTTGACGAGGGCGAGGCGGTCGGGGTCGTCGACGGGCCAGCCGTCGGCCAGCAGCGGCTCGGCCGCCGGCGTGACGGCCCAGCGCCGGCCCCGTTGCATGATGACGCGCGCGTCGTGCATGGCGTGCATAGGCGGACCGCAAATAGTCAACGCCCGGGGTGGGCCTGGGCCGGGCGGCGCCCGCCATCGTAATGCCCCGCTCGACCGCTCTGCAAGGACAAACGACCGTACCCGCGCGCGGCCCCAAAAACGTTTGACCTTGGCCGTCTTCGGGGTAGAATCGAAGGTGCGCATCACAACGCAGTTCGACGTGGGCAGGCGCCGGCCGAAGAGGTTTGCCCCCCGGACGGGGGGAACGTCGCGCGAACGCCGGTTCGGAAGGACTCATGGCCCATCTGTTCGTGGCGTGTCCCAAGTGTGGGACCGCCTATAAGATTGGGAAGGAACACGCCTCGACCGAGGCGGTCTGCCGGTCGTGCGGCCACCGGTGGATACCGGCCGAGGCGCATCGCGAGCAGACGAGCGGCGCGGCGCCGGCCGCCGAGGGGCCTCCCCCCGCGGCGCCTGCTGCGCCGTCCGAGCCGCCCGCCGAAGGCGCTGCCGCCAAGGCGCCTGAGCGCCCGGTGAACCTCCACCTGGAGCAGGGGTCGCCTCTGGATGCGTTGGCGGCCATGGCGGCGTCGCACAAACCGAAGGCCCCGCCGCCGGCCGCCAAGCCGGCCGCCGCCGAGGCGCCCGACCCGCTGGTCGGCGCCAAGGTCAACGGCTTCAAGGTCCAGACCCGCCTCGGGACCGGCGGCTTCGGCGTGGTCTACCGCGCGTTCGACACGAACCTGGAACGCTCGGTGGCCATCAAGATGCTGCCCCCGAACATCGCCAAGGCCGGCAAGGGCGTCGTCGAGCGGTTTCTGCGCGAGGCCCGCAGCGCCGCGAAACTGGCCCACCCGAACATCGTCACGATCCACCAGATTTGTCCATATCACAACACCTACTATATCGTCATGGAACTGGTGGACGGCGGGGCCCTGCACGAGTACCTGGCCACCCGCAAACGCCTGCCGCCCGAGGAGGCGTCCCGCATCGTCCGGGCCGCTGCCGAAGGCCTCGGCCACGCGCACAAGCGCGGCATCATCCACCGCGACATCAAGCCCGGCAACATCATGCTCACCAACGACGGGCAGGTGAAGGTGAGCGACTTCGGTCTGGCCCGCGACGTGCTCCAGGGCCGCGACATCGTCGACGCCGGGCACAGCCTCGGCACCCCGCGGTACATGGCCCCCGAGCAGGCCCTGGGCGAGGAGCCCAGCGCCGCCTCCGACCTCTACTCCCTGGCCGCCACCTACTACGCCCTCCTGACGGGCCACGCCGCGTTCGACGGCACGAACGACCGCGAGATCATGAAGAAGCAGGTCCAGGCCCCTGTGCCCGACCCGCGCCAGCACGTGCCGACGCTGCCGGTGGCGGTGTACCGCTTCTTCGAGAAGGCGATGGCCAAGCAGCCCGAAGACCGGTACCTGACGGCGGACGAGTTCATCCGGGCGCTGGATCGCCTGGACTTTAGCGCCGCCGGTTCGACGTCGGAATCGCAGGACCTGATCGAGCAGATCGGCAGCGTCTCGGCCGAGGACCGCGGGTCGCACCTCTCCGAGACGCTCGGCCGGGCCGTCCGCCGGGCCCAGCGGCAGCGGACGCCCATGCCCGAAAGCGCCGTCGAGGACTTCCTGGGCGCCGGCACGGCCGCCATCGGACGAAAGGCCGGCTGGAAACTGTGGGTCCTGGTGGGCCTGGCCGTCCTGGTGATCCTGGGCGGGGCCGTGGCGGCGGCGATCCTGCTCGCCCCCGGCGGGCCGCGCCCCCAGCCCGGCACGCAGCCGCCCACGCCGGGTATCGAACCGCCCACGCCCGGCACGCAGCCGCCGACGCCGGGTACCGAACCTCCGACGCCCGGCACGGAGCCGCCGACGCCGGGTACCGAACCTCCGACGCCCGGCACGGAGCCGCCCACGCCGCCCCCGCCGGTCGAGGACCCGCTCGAGAAGGTGGCCCAGGAGGTCCTGGCCGAGGTCCGCCAGTACGAGGCGAACCCCGACACGCCCGTCTATGAACTTATCCGCATGTACCGCGAGAACGTCATCAACGTCTACCCCGGCACCAAGGCCGCCAGGGAGGCCGAGAAGGCAATCGAGCGGCTCCAGAAGGGCCAGCGGATCGATTCGACCAAGCCGCCGGCCTCCGCCGACGAGAAAACGCCCGAGGCCGGCGAGGAATCGCCTCCCGCCGACGGCTAGCGGAACGCGCGGCTCACACGTCCGCCGACTTCACCCCCGATACACGCGCGGCACGCGTTTGCCGATGCCCGTCAGGATCTCGTACGGGATGGCGCCGGCCGTCCCCGCCAGGGCCGCCGCCGACAGCGGGCTGGCCGGGTCGGCCTCGATGAGCGTCACCTCCAGGCCCGGTGCGGCCTCGGGCACGTCCGTCAGGTCCACGAGGACCATGTCCATGCAGACCGCGCCCACGACGGGCGCCAGCCGTCCGCCCACGCGGACCTGCGCCCGGTTCGAGAGTGCCCGCGGATACCCGTCGGCGTAACCGATGGGCAGGACGCCGACGAGCGCGTCGCGCCCCGCCCGCCACTGGTGCCCGTAACTGACGCCCTCGCCCGCCCGCACCCGCTTGGTGGCGACCACGTGGGTCACGAGGCTCATCACCGGCCTGAGCGGCACGTCGCGGACGGCCTCGCACGGATGCACGCCATAGAGCGCCAGGCCCGCCCGCACCATGTCGAAGTGCGATTCGGGCGCCCTGAGGAGCGCCGACGAGTTGGCCGCGTGCACCACCTCGGGCCGGATGCCCGCGGCCCGCAGCCGGTCCAGGGCCTGCGCGAACCGCGCCAGTTGCTCCGCCGACACGGCGTCGTCCGGGCTGTCGGCGCACGCCAGGTGCGTGTACGCGCCGGCCACCGTCAGGTGCGGGCAGGCGGCCACGGCGCGGGCGGCGTCGGCGGCCTCCTCGGCCCGAACGCCCAGCCGGTTCATCCCCGTGTCGATCTTCAGGTGGACAGCCAGGGTGACGCGTTTCGCGGCGGCCCGGCGCTCGAGCGGCTCGGCCGTGGCCGGGCCGTCGACCGTGGGCGTCAGGCCGTACTCGATGGCGGCGGCCGCCTCGTCGTCGGGCGTCAGGCCCATCACCAGGATGGGCGTCCGGATGCCGTGGACCCGCAGCGCCACGCCCTCTTCCACGATGGCGACGCCGAGCATGTCGATGCCGGCCCCGGCCATGGCCCGGCCGGCCTCGACCGCCCCGTGGCCGTAGCCGTCGGCCTTGACAACCCCGAGGATGCGGACGCCCGGTCCGACGCGGTCGCGCAGCGTGCGGCAGTTGTGGCGGAGGGCGGCGAGGTCGATCTCGGCGTACGTGGGTCGCGACATGGCGAACCTTCTTCAGTTGACGAGCCGCGACCGTGAGGTCGCGGGGACGAAAGAACGCCCCACGACGGCCGGCGCGGGCCGGGTCCTTCTATCGCGCCGGCGGGTCGCGGTCAAGGCGGTCCGCGGAATCGTCTTCTGCGGCGGCGTCGGACGGGCCGCCGTCCTCGGCCGGCTCATTGACCGACTCCTCGGCCCCGGCCGGCGGCTCCTCGTCCGTTTCGGCCGGCAGGCGGGCGAAGAGGTCCTTCAGTTCCTGCATCCGTAGCAGGTACGCGGCGGCGAAGAACGCGCCGGCGCCGGCCCCCACGCCGAACACGAGTTCCATGACGGCCCCGGCCCGGCCCTCGAGGCCGACGGCGGGGGCCGCCCAATACACGCCGGCCGCGGCCGCGACGGCCATGGCGGCGGTCGCCAGGACCGTCCGCCCGGTCGTCGCCAGGATCGCGCCCGAGTCCAGGTGAGCCACCCGGCGGCTCACCAGCAGCGCCAGCACCGCGAACTGGCCGAACGCCGAGAGCGCCGTCGCCAGCGCGAGTCCCCGCTCGGCCATCGGCCAGAGGAGCACGAGGTTCAGGCCGAAGTTCCCCACGGCCGCCACGACCGCCACCCTGAGCGGCGTTCGCGTGTCTTCGCTGGCGTAGAAGGCCCGCACCAGGATGTGGTTGGCTGAGTACGCCCAGATGCCCAGCGCGTAGAACCGGGTGACCCAGGCGGCGCGGGCGACGGCCTCGGTGTTGTCGGCGAACCGGCCGTGCTCCAGCCAGAGGCGCAGCAGCGGCTCGCAGACGAGCATCAGCCCGAGCGCGGCCGGCACCGTGACGAAGATCGTCAGCCGCAGGCCGTGCGACGCCACGCGCCCCAGGCCCCGCGTGTCGCCGCGATGGGCGAGCCGGCTGAGTTCCGGAAAGATGACCGTGGCCAGGGCGATGGCGAACACGCCCAGCGGGAAGTTGTACAGCCGCTGGCCGTAGTATAGCATCGACGCCGCCCCCGTCTTCATCGGGTAGGCGATCTCGCGGCCGGCCAGGCGGAACGTCTCGACGCCCTCCTCGTACGGGCTGAAGAGGTTGGCCAGCGTCGCATCCATGAACGTATTGATCTGGATGACACCGATGGCCAGGACCATCGGCCCCATCAGCCGAAGCACCCGCCGAAGGCCCGGGTGCCGCAGGTCCCACACCCACGCCATCGCCAGGCCCTTCTTCCCGAGGGCCGGCACCTGGATGAGGACCTCGACGACGCCGGCCACCACGATCGTGCCGGCGATGAGGTAGGCCTGCGTGATGGCCTCGTCGGCGGCCGCCAGCGCCGCCGCCACCGCCCCGCCGATGATGAAGACGTTCAGCACGATGGGCGCCAGCGCCGGCATCACGAAGTGCCGGCAGCAGTTCAGCGCCGCCTGCAAGAGCGCCACCAGGCAGATGGTGACGGCGAACGGAAACATCACCGCCGCCAGACCGAAAATCAGGTGCCACTTCGGCAGGTCCTCGGTAAAATGCCGGGCCGCCACCAGCACGCCGATGACCACGAGCGTCACGGCCGCCAGCGCCGTCACCAGCAGCGCGATCATCAGGCTCATGAAGCGGTTGGCGGCCCGGCGGTCGCCGGACTCCAGGTAATCGGTGAACACGGGGATGAAGGCGGCGCTCAGGGCCCCCTCGCCGAACAGGTGCCGGAGCAGGTTCGGGAACTGGAACGCCTGGCTGTAGGCGTCCATGATCTGCCCGGCCCCCAGGACGTGGGCCAGGGCGGCGTCGCGCACAAAGCCCAGCACCCGCGAGGCCAGCGTCAGCACGCTGACGGTCCGGAAATGTCGCAGAAACGAAGCCATCGGGGCTCCGTGGCGGGGGCCAAACGGACGCGGGCACGGTGGCGGAACGCCGAATCGGGCACGCGTACGGTACCGCACGCCGGCCCGTTTGTCAACGCGCCGCGGGAGAACGCATGACGCTTTCCGCCGAGGTGTATCCGATCCTGGTCACGGGGGCGCTCGGCCGCCTCGGCCGCGCCCTCGGGCCGCGCCTCCGGGCCGACGCCCCGTCGCCGGACGCCGTGCGCCTGACGGACGTCCACGACCTGGACGTGACCGACCCGTCGGCGGTGGCCGAGGCGATGGGCCGTCTCCGCCCGCGGACGGTCTTCCACCTGGCGGCCTGGACCGACGTGGACGGAGCCGAGGCCCATCCGGCCGAGGCCCGTCGCCTGAACGCCGACGCCGCCGAGGTGGTGGCCCGCGCCGCGGCCGCGGCCGGCGCCCGCGTCGTCCACATCAGCACCGACTTCGTCTTCGACGGCACCAAGGCGGGCGCGTACGTCGAGGACGACCCCGTCCGACCGCTGGGCGTCTACGGACGGACGAAGGCCGAGGGCGAGGAGCGCGTCCGGGCCGCCGCCCCGGACGGCCATCTCATCGTCCGCACGGCGTGGCTGTACGGGGCGGGGAACCGCGACTTCATCGACGCCGTCCTCGAGCGGGCCCGCGCGGGCCGGCCGATGCGGGTCGTGACCGACCAGGTGGGGTGCCCCACGTGGACCGAGGACCTGGCCCGGGCGCTCGTGGCGATGGTGGCGGCGGGGTGCCGGGGCACGCTGCATGCGTGCGGGGCGGGCGAGGCGTCGCGGCACGCGATGGCGGTCGCGGCGCTGCGGGCCGCCGGGTTCGACGCTGTGCCGGAGGAAATCACGACGGCCGACCTGCCGCCGTCCGCCCCGCGGCCGGCGCGGGCGGCCCTCTCGTGCGAGCGGCTGGCCCGCGAGACGGGCTTTCGCTTTCCGCCGTGGCAGGAGAGCGTAAGGCGGTATGTGGGGCAGTTGTCATGCTGAGCGAAGCGAAGCATCTCGCCGTGCGAACGGCAGACAACGGCGGCCAGGGCGAGATTCTTCGTCGCGGCTGCGCCGCTCCTCAGAATGACAAAGTGGCGCGGGGTTCGCGGTCCGTGGCGCGGGGTTCGTGGTCCGTGGCGCGGGGTTCGCGGTCCGCGGTTCGGGGCTCTCAGCCCACGGCTCGGGGGCCCGCGGCCGCCGGCTACACGAACCGCGAAATGAGGTAGAACACCAGCGCCAGGGCGAACATGCCCAGCGTCACCGACACGAAGAAATGGGCCGCCGCCTTGGCGATTTTTTTGGGGTCATCGAACTTCGTCGCCTTGTACACCACCGCCACCACCAGGCAGAGCGGATAGTAGAGCCACAGC
>JADHXV010000030.1 GCA_016782785.1 Planctomycetota bacterium
GAGCACCTTAATGGCCTCCCAGACCTCTTCAACGGTGCGGCAGGCGATGACCTTGTACTCGGTCGGCAGGAGGGTCTGGTCGATAAGTTCCATCCGCCCGTCCAGGCCCCCGACCCAGCGGACCGTGGGTTCAGGCATGACGGGCCCTCACCTTGGCGTCGGCGTCGGCCACCTTCTCGGCCAAGCGGGCCTTGTGGGCGACGACCTGCTTGCGGAGGCCTTCGTCGGCCGTGGCCAGAATCTGGACGGCCAAAATCGCCGCGTTGACGGCGCCGGCCTTGCCGATGGCGACCGTGGCTACGGGCACCCCGCCCGGCATCTGGACCGTGGAGAGCAGGCTGTCCAGGCCGCCCAGGGCGCTCGTCTGGATGGGCACGCCGATGACGGGCAGGGGCGTGATGCTGGCCATGACGCCCGCCAGGTGGGCTGCGCCCCCGGCCGCCGCGATGATCACACCCAGGCCGCGTGTGGCCGCTGTGCCGGCGTACTCATGGGCCGCCTCGGGCGTCCGGTGGGCCGAGATAACGCGCAGTTCGTATGGGACGCCGAAGTCGTCCAAAGTTTCTGCGCAGGCCTGCATCGTCTCCAGGTCCGAATCGCTGCCCATCACGATGCCGACCCGGGGGGCGGACGGTTGCTCCGTTCGTGTAGGACTCATGGGGTGGTCTCCAAACGGGTCGGGCCGAGTATAGAGCGGGCGGACAGGACCGTCAACGGATTTGGCCTCCGCGGTAGACGCAAAGCCCGTGGCTCATGCGAAGTTGACGGGCGAAGTTTCCTCAGGGCATCGCTGCCGGCTACCTGGGCGGCTGTGGTGGTTCAGAAAAATCGACCCGCAATCCACGTTTTCGCGCCGTAAAAGGCGTTTTGAACGTGGCAAGATTTGACTTTCCCCAAAAATGTTGTATTTTTACAACGCTTGGCACCCGGGGGGTGACCCGCATTGGCCCATAGCAGGGGGCAGTGTGCCCGAATCGCAACAACCTTTCCACCAAACCGGCGAACCGGCCGACTGCGCACGTAGCATTCGCCTGATTGCGCACTTGGCCGCCCGTCTGGCTCGCCTGGACGATCCGGAAGGCCTCCAGCAGGCGGCCCTCGAGACGGCCCTGGAGGCGTTCCGCTGCTCCAGCGGAGCGGTCTGCCTGTGGGACGCCCAGGGCCGTCGCCTTCGGCTGGCGCGAGCCGTTGGTCGGGCGGCCGGTGCCGAGGTGTCGGGCCTGGCGGAGGCCGCGGGCGTCACGTCGGCGGACGTTGACGGCCGCGAGCCTGCGCTGCCGGGCCCCGGCGAGGTTACGCTCGAGGCCGCTGCGGGGCCGTGGGCTGTCCGTGCGGTCATCCCGGTGGTGGGTTCGACGGACCTGCTGGGCGTACTGGCGCTCGGGGCGCCCGCCAAGGGCGAAGCGTACAGCGAGACGGACCGGGCGCTGATGGCGGCGCTCGGGCAGGTGGTGGCGATGGCGGCCGAGACGTACCTCGTCCATTCACGGTTCCGCAGCGAGATGCAGCACCGGATGGACGAGACCGTTGCGGAACTGAACCGGGCGTCGGCGGAACTGGCGCGCGTCAAGACGTTCGACGAGGAACTGTTCCAGTCGCTTCCGGTCGGCATCGTGGTCTTCGACCCGCGGTTCCACATCATATTCCGGAATGCGGCCGCCGAACGGCTATGGCCTGAGGACCGGAACGTCTTCGACGCGGCCCGCCGGTCGGACGTGGCCCGGGTGGACGCCGACTGGGAGGTCGGTCTGCGCGAGGTCGTGGACATGCGTCGGCCGTGGCTGGCGGCGGGGCTCCGGCTGGAGCGGGCGGGCGCCGAGCCGGCGCGGGTGAACCTGGCGAGTTCGCCACTCCTCAGCCAGCGGCAGGGCGTCGTGGGCGGCGTCCTGGTCATCGAGGACGTGACGCAGCGGGTCAAGATGCAAGAGCGGCTGGAGGTGTCGGAGCGGCTGGCAGGCGTCGGACGCCTGGCCGCCATGGTCGCCCACGAGATCAACAATCCGCTCGACGGCATCACGCGGCTGGTGAACCTGTCGGCGCGGGCCATCGACGGGGGCGACACCGAGCGTGTGCCAGGGTACCTGGAGTACGTCGGGAAGGGGCTGGCGCGGATCGGGACGATCGTGCGCGAGTTGCTGGACTTTTCGCGGAGCGCGAGCGGCACGGTCGAGCCGATGCCGATTCGCGATATCCTGGCCGAGGCCGTCCACACGATGACCCCGGCCGCCGACGAGGCGGGCGTGACGGTCGCGCTGGACTGTGCGCCGGACCTTCCGCCGCTCCGTAGCGGGCACCTGTACCACGCGGTGCTGAACCTGGTGAAGAACGCGGTGGAGGCGTCGCCGCGCGGCGGGCGGGTGCGCGTGGGGGCGCGGTGCACCGACGACACGCTGGTCATCGAGGTGGCCGACAGCGGCCCGGGCCTTCCGGCCGACGTCCTGGCGCACCTGTTCGAGCCGTTCTACAGCCGCAAGGCCCTGGGCAAGGGCACAGGGCTGGGACTGGTCATTTCGCGAGACCTGGTGGCAAAGCAGGGGGGCAGCCTGACGGCGGCCAACCGCGACGCGGGCGGCGCCGTCTTTACGGTCCGGGTGCCGCTGGCGCCCGGATCGGGACCGGCAGCCATGCCGGAAACGAAGGAGGGGTAAGATGTCGGCCACACGCATTCTCGTCGTCGACGACGACGAACTCATTCAGGCGAGCCTCTCGGAGTTGCTCCGGCTGGAGGGGTATGCCGTGGAAGCGGCGGGCAGTTTCCGCGAGGCCTCCTCCCACCTGGCGGCCGAGGCGTTCGAGGTGGTCATTGCCGACGTCTCGATGCCCGAGGTCGACGGCTTCGAACTCCTCAAGATGGTTCGCAACCGGTATCCGGACACGGCGGTCATCATGATTACCGGCTACGGCACGATCGCAAACGCCGTCGAGGCGATGAAGCGCGGGGCGTTCAGTTACCTGACGAAGCCTGTCAAGGACCCGGAGTTGAAACTGACCCTCGAGCGGGCGCTGGCGCAGCAGCACCTCATGGCCGAGAACCGGTCGCTGCGGAGCCAACTGGGCGAGCGGTACAGCCTGGACAGCATCATTGGCCACGACCCGAAGATGCTGCGGACGTTCGACCTCATCGAGGCGGTGGCCGACACGCCGACCACCGTCCTGATTACGGGCGAAAGCGGGACGGGCAAGAGCCTGGTGGCCCGGGCGATCCATCAGCACTCCAACCGCCGGGGTGCGCCGTTCGTCGAGGTGGCCTGCGGGGCGCTCCCCGAGACGCTGCTCGAAAGCGAACTCTTCGGCCATGTGCGGGGGTCGTTCACGGGGGCGGTGCGCGACAAGGCCGGCAAGTTCACGCAGGCCGACGGCGGGACGATCTTCCTGGACGAAGTCTCGACCGCCACGCCGGCCCTCCAGGTGAAACTGCTGCGAGTGCTCCAGGACTTCGAGTTCGAGCCGGTCGGCGGGGCCAAGACCGAACGCGTGGACGTGCGGTGCATCCTGGCCACCAACCAGGACCTTCAGGAAGAGGTCCGGCTGGGCCGGTTCCGCGAAGACCTGTATTACCGCGTGAACGTGGTGACCATTCACCTGCCGCCCCTTCGCGACCGGCTCGGCGACATCCCGCTTCTGGCCGAGCATTTTCTGGAGCAGCACTGCCGGCGCACCGACCGGCAGGTCGTGGGGTTTGCCGACGAGGCCATGCGCCGGCTCCAGGCGTACGGCTGGCCGGGAAACGTCCGGCAACTGGAGAATGTGATCGAGCGGGCGGTGATCCTGACGAAGCATCCGACGGTGATGACCGACGACCTGCCTGACGACCTGCCTGACGACCTGCGGGGTATCGAGACCTCCGGCGGCAACGGCGACGGCCGGATCCTGCCTCTCAAGCAGGCCCTGGAGCGGCCCGAACGCGACATCATCGAGCGGGCCCTGGCGGCGTACCAGGGGAGCCGGCAGGCGACCGCCGAGGCCCTGGGCATCAACCGGACGACGCTCTATAAGAAGATGAAACGCTACGGCATCGAAGGGTAAGACGATTTCGGATTTCGGCCTGCCCGAGCCTTCGTCCGAGCCAAAGGCTCGGACGAAAGGCCAGGGAATTCGGATTTCGCATTGGTGATAGCACAAAGGCGCGGCGGCCTGCGAAGGCCGCCACGTTTCGTTCTTGGCGCGTGCGGAACGGGACGTAGAGACGCGCGGCGGGTCGGGAGACCCGCCGCGCGATCACTTGTGCCTTGCAGTTGCCTCTGTGCCTCTGTGTCTGTGCCTGCGTCCCCTTCTCCCTCGCTCCCTCAATCCCTGGCGATTAGTACATATCCTCGCCGCCCATGCCGGGGCCGGCGGGGTGTTTCTTCTTCTCCGGGATTTCGGAGACGAGGGCGTCGGTCGTCAGCAGCAGGCCGGCGATCGAGGCCGCGTTCTGGAGGGCGATCCGCTCCACCTTCATCGGGACGATGACGCCGTCCTTGACGAGGTTGCCGAACTTGTGCGTCAGGGCGTTGTAGCCGAAGTTCGGGTCGTCGGACTGTCCAACGGTCTGGACGACGATGGACCCGTCGGTGCCGGCGTTGTCGGCGATCTGGCGGATGGGTCCCTCGACGGCCCGGCGGACGATGTCGACGCCGACCTTCTGGTCGCCTGTGAGTTTGAGTTTGTCGAGGGCCTTGCGCGCCCGGAGGAGGGCCACGCCGCCGCCCGGCAGGACGCCTTCCTCGACGGCAGCCCGGCAGGCGTGGAGGGCGTCCTCGACGCGGGCCTTCTTCTCCTTGACGGCGCTCTCGGTGGCGGCGCCGACGTTGATCTGGGCCACGCCGCCGGAGAGTTTGGCGAGGCGTTCCTCGAGTTTCTCGCGGTCGTACTCGCTGGTGGTGGTCTCGATTTCCTTGCGGATGGCGTTGATGCGTCCCTTGATGGCGGCCTCGTCGCCGGCGCCCTCGATGATGGTGGTGTTGTCCTTGTCGATAGAGATCTTCTTGGCCTGGCCGAGGTCGCTGATCTGGACGTTCTCGAGTTTGATTCCGAGGTCGTCGAAGATGGCCCGCCCGCCGGTGAGGGTGGCGATATCTTCCATCATGGCCTTGCGGCGGTCACCGAAGCCGGGGGCCTTGACGGCGCAGCAGTGCAGCGTGCCTCGCAGTTTGTTGACGACCAGCGTGGCCAGGACTTCGCCCTCAATGGCCTCGGCGAGGATGAGAAGCGGCTTGCCGGCCTGGGCCACCTTCTCCAGCAGGGGCAGCATGTCTTTGACGCTGGCGATCTTCTTCTCGTGGATGAGGACGTAAGGCTTTTCGAGTTCGCACGTCATCGACTCGTAGTCGGTGACGAAATGCGGCGACAGGTAGCCCTTGTCGAATTGCATGCCCTCGACGAGGTCAACGGTGGTCTCCAGGCTCTTGCCTTCCTCGACGGTGATGACGCCGTCCTTGCCGACCTTGTCGATGGCGTCGGCGATCATCTTGCCGATCTCCTGGTCCTGGTTGGCGGCGCAGGTGCCGACCTGCGAGACCTCTTTCGTGGACTGGATGGGCTTGGCCATCTTCTTCAGTTCACCGACGATGGTCTCGACGGCGGCGTCTATGCCGCGCTTCAGTTCCATGGCGGTGGCGCCGGCGGTGACGTTCTTCAGGCCTTCGCAGAAGATGGTCTCGGCCAGGATGGTGGCGGTGGTGGTGCCGTCGCCGGCCACGTCGCTGGTCTTCGAGGCGACCTCGCGGACCATCTGGGCGCCCATGTTCTCCCAGGCGTCTTCCAGTTCGATTTCCTTGGCGACGGTCACGCCGTCCTTGGTGACGGTGGGCCCGCCGAAACTCTTCTCCAGGACGACGTTGCGGCCGCTGGGGCCGAGGGTGACGCGGACGGCCCGGGCGAGCGTCGACACGCCGCGGCGAATCGCCTCGCGGGCCTCCTGGTTGAACGCGATCTTCTTCGGTGCCACGGTACGTTCTCCTTCGTGCGGGTGCGGTGCGGTTCGTGGAGGCGCCGGCCCGTTTCCGACGGCACGCGGCGCCGGGCCGGTTACTTGGTCAGGACGGCCAGGATGTCGTCGGTGCTCATGATGAGCATCTCGACGCCGGCCACGGTGATCTCGGTGCCGGCGAAACTGGAGAAGATGACCTCGTCGCCCTTCTTGACGGTGGGCTTGGCGACCTCGCCGGATTCGAGCGTCTTGCCGGGGCCGACGGCGACCACTTTGCCGCGCTTCGGCTTCTCCTTGGCGGTGTCGGGCAGAACGATGCCGCCGCGGGTTTTCTCCTCGGCCTCGAGGCGCTTGACGACGACCTTGTCACCCAGAGGTTTCAGTTTCACTGGTGGCTCCTTTCCGGTTTTTGGTTGGCCTCTCGTTGCGTTCGGGTTAACGTGCGGCCCGTACGGGCCGCGGGTTCGCATTCGTGGGCGGCAGGTCGCGCGGCCCCGCGCCGCCTGGTCGGGCGCTACCCCACTTCCTCGCCGTGCATCACGCGGATGACGGTCGTAACGATGATCCGCCGGTCGGCCGGCTTCGCAAGCACGGTGGCGATGCCGAGCGACCGAACCTCGTCGGCCGGCACGGCGGTGGGGTGGGCCGTCATCAGGACGCTGGGCAACCAGCGGTGCTCGCGCCGGATGATGCGGATGGCCTGAAGACCGTCGAGCCGCGGCATGTGGAAGTCGATCAGGAGCACGTCGATCCGCTCGCAGCGGACGATCTCGACGGCTTCCTCGCCGTCGGCCGCCTCGAGGGTGCGAAAACCCGCCCGGGCCAGACAATCGCCGACGGCGTCGCGCCACGAGGCGCTGTCGTCGGCCACGAGGACCGAAGGGCTCTGCTCCGCCATGTCGTTGGGCCAGGCGACCATCATTCGTTCTCACACAATAGACTTTCCGCACCCCATACAGGTGCAACGGCTGTGCCAAAGGGGCAGGGCGGGGGGATCGATAGGGGGGAATCGTCGTAAGCCGTTATGGGGAAAGGGTTTGCGACTTGCCTTAGCCGCCCGACCGCCGCGCCGCCCGCCGCGAACGGCGGCCGAGGGTGCCAAAATAGACAGTCCCGCCCCCTCGGACTGCCATCCTGGCAGGCGTTTCGGCCCGCCCTGGCCGCGTCCCGCTACGGGCAGGCCGGCGTGTCACCCCCGCTCGCGGACGGCCGCCACGCGGGCCTTGAACGCCTCGGTCGCCTTGTGCGTCTGGTGGACGAAACTGTTGTCTTCGACTGTCCCCAGGACGGCCTGCATCTCGGCCTCGGTCTCGTACACCATCCGGCGGAACGGGTTGGTGAAATCCTTCTTGCGGCTGGCGTAGACCTGGTCGCTGATGTACTCCTGGACGGCGACGGCGTCGTCGAGGGCCTTCTGCCAGGCCTCGTCGGTCAAGGCCTCCGCGCCCAACAGGTCGCCGAGCGTGGCGAAGGCGTGCTGCTGCTTCTTCTCAGGGTACTCAGCCCAGAGGGCGTTATAGGCCTCGTGGATGGCGTCCCAGGAATCGAGGTCGCCGCGGCGGATGCGGTCGCGCAGCGTATCGACCTGCGGGCCGGGGATGAGTTGCCCGCCCAGGTTCACCCAGCGTTGCTCGCGCGGGCCGTCGAGGGCGGCGGCCATGGCGGCGAAGTTGGCGTCCGGGCGGGCCTCCATCCAGTCCAGCAGGTTCTTGACGGCGTAGTAGAGCAGCATCTGGCCGTAGGCGTGGTAGCCCTCGCGGGCCTTCAGCACCCCGACGGAGCGGCGCGAGTTCTCGACGTCCTCGGCCCGGACATCGAGGCCCGCCAGGGCGTCGGGGGCGCCGTTCAAGAGGTCGCGGCCTCGGGCGGCCAGGTCCCTGTCGGGGACGTTGTCGGCGGTCTGGCCCTTGGCGGCCACCGCGGCCTTGGCCGCCCATCGCTCAAGCAACGCGCGGGCGGCGAACATCTCCTCGGCGGTGTCGGGCGCCAGCGAGTCGAACTCGATGTTCTGGACCTTCACCTTCCGCTTGTCGCGGGCGCCGAACTTCCAGGTGTTTCGCGCCAGGGCGTACATGTTATAGAGCCACCAGTACGCGGGCATGAGATGCAGGCGGCCGGCGCCGTCGTCCTGCGACACCAGGCAGAACGGGAGCGGCACGTTCAGTTCGGCGGGATAATCGCCCTTGGCGATCAGGCAGAACGAGGCGAACCGCGAGTTGTGTTTCAGGCTGACGCACAGGCCGGGCCAGAAGCCCCGCCCGGCGTGGATTTCGCCGTCGGGCGCCCGGCTGTTATGGTTCGAGCCGATGGTGGCGCAGGCCGCCAGGTTCGACTGGCCCATCACGAGCGAGGCGACCAGGAACGAGTTGTTGTGGTGCTGCTCGTGGGCCGGGAAGATGAGGTTGTTGAGGATTTCGCAGCACGAGACGGTCGAGTTCGCCCCGAGGTACGAGTGGACGAGGCGGGCCCCGTACTTGAGGTTCGAGTTCTCGCCCAGGACGAACCGGACGGCCTTGCATCCGTAAAAGATGTGGCAGCCTCGGCCGATGATGCCGTTAACGAGTTCCACGCCCTCGCCGATCTGGCTGGGCTCCTCGTCGCTGGAGTTGATGGTGAGGTTCTTGAGTTTGTTGGCGCCCTTGATGTAGGCGCAGGGGCCGATCTTGACGTCCTTGATGACGCGCGAGTTCTTGACGACGCACTCGTCGCCCACCGTGCCGTAGAAGCCCCGCCGCGGGTCGAAGGTGCGCTGCGTGATCTCGCCCAGGCGGACCATGAGGTCGGGGTCGTCGCGGTACCGGCACCAGAGGGCGGCGTCGGCGGCGATCATGCCGTCGAACGGAAGGACGGACCGCCCCCCCGCCTCGTTCACCAGGTCGAGCCAGATGCGGACGTCCTCGGTCTCGCCTTCCTTGACGATGCCGTTGCCGAACTTCGCGTGGTTCGTGCAGCACATTTCGTCGACGTTTGCCAGGATGACGCGGTCGCCGATGATGTAGTACGCCAGGTAATCGACGTTGTGGATGGCGGCGTTGTCGCCGATGTCGCACGAGATGATACGGCTGTTCGTCAGGCCCACGGGCACCGTCAGGTCGTGGTGCTTCAGGTAGACGGCCTCGAGCCGGCCGATGCGCACCAAGCCGTGGAACTCGCAGTTGCGGATGTGGGTGGCGTCGAACTGGTCGGTAACCAGGATGTCGTCCCAGTTGTCGCACCTGTTGCCGTTCTTGACGAGCGTTTCGATCTCATCGGCCCGCAGGTTTCGCCATTCGGCCGGGTCGCGGGGGCTCTGCTGGTTGCGCAGGTAGTACTCGTCGCACCCCTCGGGCACATAGGGGTCGCTGATGAACTCTCGGCCAAGGGACCCGGCCGGCAGAACGTCCGTGTCGTTCATGGCTGCTCTCCAGGCGAACCGGCTTTCGCGGGCCGCGCGCGGTAGGCGCTGCTGCTCAGGCGCGGCCGTACGGGCCGCGCCCCCGGCGGTTCCGCGCGGCACAGCGCGTTCACCTATCAGGAATCGGCTTCGCGCTGCTTGCGAATCCAGTTGTAGTAGTCGCGCATTTCCAGGTCGGCGGCGGCGGCCTCGTCGCAGAAGACCCACGTGTCGGGGTGCCACTGGAGCGCGCTGGCCGTGTTCATCGCCGTCACGGGCCCCTCGATGGCGGCTGCCAGGGCAGGGGCCTTGTTCGCGCCGCTCACGACCATGACGCACGTGGCGGCCTCCAGGATGGTCCCGACGCCCATCGAGATGGCCGAGGTGGGCACGTCCTCGCGCCGCTCGAAGAAGCGGGCGTTGTCCTCGATGGTCTGCTGCGTCAGGTACACGCGCCGCGTGCGCGAACCCAGGCTGCTGCCCGGTTCGTTGAACGCGATGTGCCCGTCGCTGCCGATGCCCAGGACCTGCACGTCGATGCCGCCCATATCCTCGATGAGGTCCTCGTACGCCTCGCACGCCTCGAGCCAGTCCTCGGCGGTGCCCGACGGCACGTGGGTCTGTTCCATCGGTACATTGATGTGATTGAAAAGGTTCTCGTTCATGAAGGACCGGTACGACTGCGGGTGGTCGCCGTCCAGGCCGTAGTACTCGTCCAGGTTGAACGTGGTGATCCCCGAAAAATCGAGGCCCTCCTCCTTGTGCAGCCGGATGAGTTCCTTGTACAGCCCCAGCGGGCTGGAGCCCGTGGCGAAACCGAGCACGGCGTCGGGCATGGCCCGGACCATGTCGGCGACGATGCCCGCGGCCAGACGGCTGACTTCGGCGTAATCGGTGCAGATGGTGACCTCCATGCGGCTCTCCTTTCTCGATCGTGTCTCTGTGCGTGGCGCGAAGCCGTTGTGATGCGTTCGTAGCGCGAGGCGCTGTTCGAGCCGGCGGTGGCAGCCGCCGGTCACGCCCGATTGGCGTGGACACGTGCCACGCAGGTCGAACGTAACCCGCCGCTCCCGCGGCGGGCTCGGGTCATCCGTGCAGGGCGACGGCGTGTTCGGCCATGGCGGCGGTGTTCCCGCTGCGGGAATAGTACGCGACCAGGATTTTGGCCATGACAGGTCTCCCCCTTACCGGCTGCCGGCGAAAGGCCCCGTCTCTCTTACCGTCCCGGGCGTCCGGAAGCAAGAAGAACGCGCCGGCCGGCCGGCGGGATTTGTTGACATCAGTCGCCGCCGCGGCTAGCCTGAGTCCGTTTCTGGCACATCGTGAAGGAGGGGAGCATGGTTGTCTGCCGGGGTGCCTTGGTGCTGATGGTTGCGCTGACGACCTGTTTTGTCGGCGCATCGTGTTCCGACGACGGCTGGCAGCCGCCCCGCATCGTCCGCCTGGAAGGCGCCCTGCAGACGTACAGCATCTCGCCCATGTACGGGGCCATGTTCGGGGCGATCGTGGACCAGGACGACGATGAAGAAACGGGCCTCTATCGCCGCGAGTGGTCGTCGTTCGTGCTCGTCCGCCCGGGCGAACTCGTTGCCCTGACGGAAGGGCCGCCGTTCCCATACCTGGCCGGCGACCCGGCCAACGTGGCCGTTAACGCTTCGCAGGAGAAGGTCCTCCTGGAAGGCCGGACCGTGGCCATCGAACTGGGCCGGGAGGAGGGCGAAGGCTGGGCGTGGCTGGCCCAGGCCCCGGCCGAGACCTTGGCCGACATTCGCCTGGTGAGCCTGAAAGACCTGAGCGGCGACGACCCGGCCGCCGGCGCCGACGGCCTGCCGGCCGACCGCCGAGACGCCCTCGATCGCCTCCGCGCCGCCAGCCCGAACGCCGGCGTCCTTGTCACGGACAAGGCGTCGCTCGCCCTGGGGCTGGGCCTCTTTGACCCGCCCTGGCTCTCCCTGGGCGACATAGACCTGACCGAGGACGAGCAGGCCAAACTCGCGGCCGAGCCGCGGCTGCAGACGCTGTTCCTCAAGGGCGCCCAGACGGGCGGGCTGGGCTTTCTGAAGCGGCTGCCGATGCTCCGCACGCTGGTCATGACCGATTGGGCCGGCCTGGCGGAGGACCAGCCGCCCGAAACGCTGCCGACGCTCAAGAACCTCCGCACGCTCATCGTGTTCGGCGGGAAGATGCGAGACCTGGCGCCCGTGGGTGGCCAGCCGATCCTGGAGGAACTGGTCATCGTCGGCGGCGAGCGGTTGACGGACCTGGCCGGCCTGACCCGCCTGTCGGGCCTGAAGGCCTTGTGCCTGCCCGAGTGCCAGGAGGTGGCGGACCTGGCGCCGCTGGCGTCGCTCAAGCACCTGCGGTGGCTGAGCCTGCCGCCCGCGACCACGCAGGAACAGTTCGCGACGCTCTGTGCCGACCATCGCGACCTGGTCGTGCTCCAGGCCATCCGATGCGAGAAGATTACCGACCTGGCCCCGGCGAAGGGCTTGCGCAAACTTCAGGTCCTCTGCGCCACGACGACGGCCCCGCTCGGCCCCTTGGCGGAGATAAAGTCCTTGAGGCTCCTCGGCCTGCACACGCCGAAGGCCCAGGAGGAGGCGGCCCACGCCCAGATGCAGCAAGCGCTGGTGGCGGTCATGAAGGCGCGGCCGGGACTGAAGGTGGTCGAGGCGGCCCCGCTGTGCCTGGGGTCGGGCTGGATTCTGCTGCTCGCGCCGTCAGTTGCTGCCGGATGTCTCCTGGCCCGGCGGCGGCAGGCCGGCCATGAGGCCGAGCGTTATGGGTGACGGCGACGCCACGCCGACAGTCCGCCGGCGAGCCTTGGCGGAGGCGGGCCTGGCGGCCGCCGGGATGGCGGCGTTTGCGCTGCTCCGGAGCGCCCGCGTGGCCGGCGGCATGGCGGCGGCCGGCGGGTTGGCGCTCGTGGCCGGCGCGTTCTACCTTTCCCTTCGGTCCGGCTGGTCCCCGGCCATGATGCTGGGTTTCGTCCCGGCTTCGCGGCGAACGTGGTTCCTGACCATTGTGGGCGTGGCGCTCGGCGTCGGCCTGGGTGTGGCGTTCCGATGGGTCTGGATGCCGGACCTTTTCCCGGAAACGCTGACGGCGTTCGTGTGGACCGCCGCGGCCATCGGGGCGGCCGAGGAGGTGCTCTATCGCGGCTATGTCCAGGGGCGGCTGACGGCGGCGGCGAACGCGGTTCCCTCTCCCTTGATGGGAGAGGGCAAGGGTGAGGGTGATGCCGGCATGGTGCCCCGGCCGGCCTTGCCCGGCCGGGATGCGTCGGATGGTGGCGATCTCGACAAGGCGCACGGCCGGACAAGACCGGCCGTGGCACGTGCCAGCGAGGTGCCGCCGTGTGGCCCGGCCGGCTTGTCCGGCCGGGAGACGCCGTGGTTTCGCGGCCTCGCGGGGATGACAGTGGCGGTCGTCCTGGCCGCCGGGGCGCACACGGTGTACAAGACGGCCCTCTTCGCCTGGCCTCCGGAGGGCGTGGCCGTCGATTACACGTTCCTGGTCACGTGGACGCTCCTGGGCGGGGCGGCGTTCGGCCTGGTGCGGGCGTGGGCGGGGAACGTCTGGCCCGCGCTGGCGGCTCACGTGGCGTTCGACATGATTGCCTACGGCGACGCCGTCCGGGCTCCGTGGTGGGTGTGGGGCTAGCGATTTCGGATTTCAGATTTCGGATTTCGTTCTGGGTATGGCGATTTGGGACTTGGGGTCTCAGATTTCAGATTTCAGATTTGAGATTCCAGATTTGCGTGCGCCCCGACCAGCACACAAGCGCCGTTGCCGTTCAATCCCAAATCCGAAATCCGAAATACATCAGCCCTGGAAGTCCTCGCAGTGCTCGCTGCGGTCGCCGAGGATCAGGAGGTGTTTGCGCTCCTCGGCGAGGATGTGCGTGAACGCCTCCTTGGCGACCTTCGAGTCCACGAAGTCGAGCATCTCCTGGTAGAAGACGATGGCGTCGCGTTCGGCCCGCATGCCGACAGCCAGGGTCTCGTAATCGCTCTCGGCCTGGTCGGCCAGGCGGGCCACGTCGCTCTCGCTGCCGAAGACCTGGGTCTTAAGGAGCCGGTCGATGTACGCCCCGATCTCGGCGTCGTCGGCGTAGCCGGCGCCGGCGCGGCGTTCGCCCTGGAGTTTCTCTTCCAGTTCCTGGAATCGGGCGAGGTGCTCCTTCTCGTCCTCGGCGAGCCTGAGGAAGACGTCGCGGGTGGCCTGGTCGTTGGCCCGTGCGGCGGCCTTCTGGTAGAACGCCAGGCCGTTGGCCTCCATGTTCTGGGCGATCTTGGCGGCCTCGATTTCGTTGAAGAACATCTGTGCCATCGAACGTCCCTTTCGTCCCGTTGGTGCGTGCGCCGTCCTGGGCCTGTCCTGGAATCGATCGTACCCGCGACCTTACGGTCGCGGCTCGGTTGCCGCGGCACGCCGCGGCCTACTTTGGCGGCGCGGGCGGCGCTACGACCCGATCGTCTCAACGGCCGGGCTACCCTCGCGGCCGAAGGGCGAAATCTCGCGCAGCCGGCGGATGATCGGCGGCAGCACCTCCACCACCCGGTCCATCTCCTTCTGCGTATTGTACACGCTCAGGCTGAAGCGGATGGAGCCGTGCGCCGCCGTGAACGGCACGCCCATCGCCCGCAGCACGTGGCTGGGCTCCAGGCTGCCCGTGGTGCACGCCGACCCGCTCGAGGCGCAGATGCCGTACTGGTCGAGCATCAGCAGGATGGCCTCGCCCTCGACGTACTCGAAACTGATATTCGTGGTGTTGGGCAGCCGCAGGTCGGTGCGCCCGTTGACGCGGGCGTCGGGCGCAGCGGCCAGGAGTTTACGCTCGAGCCGGTCGCGAAGGGCCCGGACCTGCGTGTTCTCCTTTTCGAGATTGGCCTTGGCCAGTTCGGCGGCCTTGCCGAGGGCGACGATGAGGGGCACGCTCTCGGTGCCGCCGCGGCGGTTCTGCTCCTGGTGCCCGCCGATCATCATCGGGCTGAACCGCGTGCCCCGCTGCACGTACAGCGCGCCGACGCCCTTCGGGGCGTGCAGTTTGTGGCCGGAGAGGCTGAGCATGTCGATCGGCAGGTCCGCCACGTTCATCGGCACCTTGCCGACGGCCTGGATGGCGTCGGTGTGGAACACGATACCGCGGTCGCGGCACAGGGCGCCGACGTCCTCCACCGGGAACAGCACGCCCGTCTCGTTGTTCGCCCACATGACCGAGACGACAGCGGTGTCGTCGTCCAGGGCGTCGCCGAAGGCGGGCAGATCGAACTCGCCCGCGGCGTTGACGGGCACCTGGGTGACGCGGCAGACCGGCCGGCCGTGTGCGCCCGTCGCCAGGGCTTGGCACAGGTTCAGGACGGCCGGGTGCTCGACGCGGCTGGTGATCACGTGCCGCCGCTCCGGCCAGCACGCCAGGGCGCTGGTGATGGCCGTGCTGTCGCTCTCCGTGCCGCACGAGGTGAAGATGACCTCCGTCGGATGGCACCCCAGGAGGTCGGCCACCTGCTCGCGGGCCCGGTCCACGTGCTTCATCACCTGGCCACCGAACGTGTGGATGCTGGAGGGGTTGCCGTACAGGTCCGTGAGGAACGGGAGCATGGCCTCGCGGACCTCGGGAGCGACGGCCGTGGTGGCGTTGTTGTCGAGGTAGATGACGTCAGGCATGGCGGCCTTTCGGAGCGGGGGTATCGTCGGGCAGGCGTCCGCCCACGTCGTCGACCACGATCTCGGGGTCCACGAGTTCTCGCAGGCGGTCCTCGACGGCGCCCTTGAGGGTGAAATCCTTGGCGCGGCACCAGGCGCAGTGACCGCGCAGCGCCACCTTCACGTGCCGGCCGTCGATGTCCACGAGTTCCAGGTCGCCGCCGTCGGCCTGGAGCATGGGGCGGATGTCGTCCTCGATGATCTGCTGGATGCGGCGGATGCGTTCGAGGTTGGTCATGGGCTCCTGGCGCTGGCGGACCTTGGCGGCGTGTTCGGGGCTGGAGCCGTGCATGCGTTCGATGATCTTCATGATCTCGCGATGGCACCCTCGGCAGCCGCCGCCCGCCTTCGTGAAGTGCGTGACCTGGTCCACGGTGTGCAGGTTATGCTCGCGGACGATCTTCTCGATGAGTTTATCGGTCACCCCGAAACACCGGCAGACGATCTTGCCCTCGTCCTCGAGGGTGAACGGCTTGTGGCGGTAGCGGGCGATGGCCTTCTGGAGGGCCTCCATGCCCATGACGGAGCAGTGCATCTTGGCCTCCGGCAGGCCGTCCAGGTACTCGGCGATGTCGTCGTTGGTGATCGCCTCGGCCTCTTCGACGGTCTTGCCCATGATAAGGTCGATCAGGGCATCGGATGAGGCGATGGCGCTGGCGCAGCCGAAGGTCTGGAACCTGGCGTCGGCGATGCGGCCGGCGTCGTCCAGTTTGACCATCAACCGCAGCGCGTCGCCGCAGGTGATGTTGCCGACGGTGGCGTCGAGATCCGGGTTCTCGATTTCGCCCGCGTGCTTCGGGTGCAGAAAGTGCTCACGGACCTTTTCGGTATAGTCCCACACCGCTGCGCCTCCCTTTGCAGTATTCAGGTATTCTACCCGCGGCACAGGTCCGTATCAACCCGTGGGCAAGGGGGGGCGGCGAAAGGGACCGGCGCCGGTTGGCGCCTGGGATCGGAAAAAGAAGAGGCCGGCGTCCAGAGGGGCGCCGGCCTCGGGCCGTCCGAAGCGGAGCATCAGTTGGTGGATGGCTTGGCCCCAAGGGGGCGGTCGAAAATGACGCCCATCGTCGTCTCCTCTTCGCTCTCGTACAGGCGGATGATGCGCCCCGACACCGGTGCACGCTGCGACACGCGGGCCACGTCCTTGGGGATAATGAGGAACTCGACGGTCACCTTCTGGCCCTCGAACACGCCGATGCCGTGCGCGAAGCCAGTCACCTTGGCGCCGCCAGCCGAGATGTCGAGGGTCCGCCCGCGGAAGACCTCGCGCCAGCCCTCGTCGCGGACGATCGTGTCGTACTTGCGGCGCAGGCGCCTATGCTGCCGGCGGTTGCTCGAAAGGTACCGGTTCAGAAATCCCAGAATCGCGCTCACGGTCTCTTTCCCCCCCCCGTGTACCGGCTATGGCCGAGAGTGTCGTGCGCCACGGTGACCGGCCCGTTTATCGGCAAAACGCCCCCTCTGACTGAAGCGCCGATTGGGCCGGAACCCCCAAACCGGGCGTCCGCCGCCGGTTTGGGCCTTCCCAAGACGCGCCGAGGGCCCTCCTGTTATGGCACAGCGGCTTCTCTCATCTGGCTTGACGAGGTTGGCTCCGGGCCGTAGACTGGCTTCCGTCAGCGTTTCATCCCTCCACAAAAGGGGCGACGCCATGGCTGAACTGTACAATAACATGGGCTGGACCATGGGCCGGACCCCCCTGGTCCGCATCAACCGCCTCATTCGCGGCAAGGCCCTGGTTTGTGCGAAACTTGAGTTCTTCAACCCGACGAACAGCGTCAAAGACCGCATTGCCGTGGCCATGATCGACGCCGCCGAACGCGACGGCTACCTGGAACCCGGCGGCACCGTCGTCGAGCCGACCAGCGGCAACACGGGCATCGGCCTGGCGTTCGTGTGTGCGGCCCGGGGATACCGGCTGCTCCTGACGATGCCGGAGAGCATGAGCGTGGAGCGGCGTCGGCTCCTGAAACTCCTGGGGGCGGAACTTGTCCTGACGCCCGCCGCCGACGGCATGAAGGGGGCCATCGACCGGGCCGCCACCCTCCTCAAGGAGAACCCCGGCGCCTTCATGCCCAACCAGTTCGAGAACCCCGCCAACGTCGAAATCCACCGCCGCACCACCGCCGAGGAAATCTGGCGGGCCACCGACGGCCTGGTCGACGTCCTCGTGGCCGGCGTGGGCACCGGCGGCACGATCACCGGCGTGGCCGACGTCATCAAGCGGCGCAAGGCGTCGTTCCGGGCGGTCGCCGTCGAGCCGGCCGCCAGCCCCGTCCTCTCGGGTGGCAAGCCGGGCAGCCACAAGATCCAGGGCATCGGGGCGGGCTTTGTGCCGAAGATTCTCGATACGTCGCTCATCGACGAGGTCGTCCAGGTCGAGGACGAGGAGGCGTTCGAATGGGCCCGCCGGGCCGCCAGGGAGGAAGGCATCCTGGCGGGCATCTCGAGCGGCGCCGCCCTGGCGGCAGCCGCCCGCGTCGCGGAACGTAAGGAGATGGCCGGCCGGCTCATCGTCGTCGTTATCCCGAGTTGCGCCGAGCGGTACCTCTCGACGGCCCTGTCCGCGGGGCTGGAGTGACAACGAGGCGTGCTGCGCGGCGGGTCTCCGTACCCGCCGCGCACGCGAACAACTACGATTTCTGGCGCGGTGGGTGCGGAGACCCACCGCGCTAAACGTAACTCGGCAAGGAGACCCCCGTGCAGCGCACCCTCGTGATGCTCAAGCCCGATGCCGTGCACCGCGGTCTCATCGGCCGCCTCGTCGCCCGGTTCGAGGACAAGGGCCTGAAGATCGTCGCCATGAAGATGGCCCGTATCGACCGCTCCATAGCCGAACGCCACTATGCCGACCACAAGGGCAAGCCGTTCTACGAGCCGCTGCTACGGTTCGTCACAGCCGGGCCGACCGTGTTCCTTGTCCTGGAAGGCATGAACGCCGTGGCGGTGGTCCGCAAGATGATGGGGGCCACGTTCGGCCCGGACGCCGAGCCGGGCACCGTCCGCGGCGACTTCGGCATGTCGAAGCGTTTCAACCTGGTCCACGGCAGC
>JADHXV010000031.1 GCA_016782785.1 Planctomycetota bacterium
GGTTGCCGACGACGTTCTGCTGCGAGTCGCGGGCCCGGTCGAGCCGGCCTTCGTCCAGAAGGGCGACGATGTCGGCCATGTGCTTCTCGATGAGGGCCTCCTTGGACTCGCGGAGGGCCTTGAGGAGCCGGGCCGCCTGCTCGGGCTCGTTTTCCTCGAGGATGTCGGCCAGGCGGCTGAACTTGTGCTCCAGTTCCTTCATCATCTCGCGGACGCCGTCCTGGCGGATGCCCAGCGGCGACCCGGCCGGCTGCTCCGGATCGTCGGTCGTCTCGGCCGCCGGCTCGGCCGTCGGTTCATCGGCCGGGTCGGCAGCTGGGGCCGTAGCCGGGTCGGCGGGCGCCGGCGCCGCGGCAGGGTCGGTCTTCGCCGGGGCCGGGGCCGCGGCCGGCTCGGCGGCAGGTGCGGCCGCGGCGCCCAAAGCGAACGGTGCCAGGACCGCCACGGCCAGCATCAGAAGCGGCACGCGTTTCATGGCTTGTCTCCCGACTTCTCGCCATCCTCGAAAATCGAGCGGACGCGGCGCTGGTACTCCCGGATGGTCTGCTCGCTGACGTCCTTCTGGGCGCGGAGGACCTCCCTGAGGAGGGTCACGGCCTCCTGATAGCCCTCCCATTTTACCATATTTTTGAGCACATCGCGCATGACGGCGACGATGTTTTCCTGTTCGGCGGCTGCGGCGGCGAGGGCGGCCCGGCGGGCGGCGGCCTCGGTCGGCTCGGCCTTCTGGGCCTGGTCCAGGAGGTCGGCGGCCGCCAGGACGCTGCGCCGGGCCATCAGGCGGAGCGGATCGATGATCTTGCGGGCCAGGCGGTCGCGAACGGTCTGGTCCTCCTCGAGGCGGTTGTTCTCGACCTCGGCCAGGATCCGCTCGAACTGGTCCGCGATGGCCGTGCACCGCCCGCCCACGAGCCGCTGGCGTTTTTCGTCGCCGGCCAACGTCTTGGCGTCCTCGTCGGCGAACGGGCGGTCGGGCGTGTCGAGGATGGCCAGGAGGGCCTGCGAATCCTCCAGCAGTTTCCGCTGGTCCCTGAGGAGCCGCTCGAACTCGAACCGCTGCTCCTGTTCGCGGCGGAGCAACTCGGCACGCAGGTCGTCCTCCGTCACGACCTTGAGGGAGAAGACGCCGGAGGTCCCCGTCTTCGGGCCGCTCACGGTGTCGTTGTCGGTGGCCTCGACCGTCAGGACCAGCACCGAGCCGACCGGAAGGTCCATCGGCTCGCAGTCGAGCCGGTGGACCGCCTCGACGGTCTCGCCGCCGTACAGGTCGTCGTTTCGGCCGAAGAGGGTCCGGCCGACGGTCTCGTCCCCACCCTCTTCGACGATCTTCCTGTAAACAAGTTCCGCCTTGCTGATGGCGAAGTCGTCGCGCATGCCGGCCTGGACGGGCACGACGGCCCGCGGCACGATGAGGTCGCCGATGCCCTCCAGCCGGGCCCGGACGAGGGGCTTCCGGTCAGGCTGGACCTTCAGGCTGAACCGGGCGGGCTGCTTCGAGGCCAGGCCGGTCGTATCCATGAGCGACACGCCGTAGACGCCGCTGGTGAGGCGGTCGCCCGCCAGGCGGATGCGGAACCCGCGGTCGCCCACGCGTTCCAGGTCGCCCAGGTCGGTCTTGCCGAGCGACAGGCGGGCCCACTCCAGGTCTTTGCTCGCCGTCCCGCGGACCTCCAGGTGGCTGCCGTCCAGGATAGGGTACGAGCCGACGTTGGCCGGCAAGGTGCGCGGCTCGGGCCCGACGTAGGACGGCGGCGTGTAGACGAGGACGAGGTCGTCGACGACCGGCCGCTCGACCAGCCGGACATCGTGCCAGGGCGTGACGTCGTCGCCGCCGCGGACCCGCAGGCGGAACGGCGCGAGGACGTTGCGGAAGACGGTCCGGAAGAGGTTCTCGCCCACCAGGACCATGGTTTCGCCGCCGGGCGGGCCGCCGCCGCGGTGGTCCAGCGTAACGACCGACGGCACGACGCCGTCGGGGTCGGCCCGGACCTGGACGGGCAGGTCGTCGCCGCGCGGGCAGATGAGAACGCCGTCGTCGGCGCCCAGGATCGCGAGGTGGGTCGCCTGGGGCCAGTCGACGTCGGCCAGGAGGACGTTCCGCTGCCACCACAGGCCCATCGTGGTCGGGAAGAAGAGGCCGACGGCAGCCACGAGGGCCACGGCGCCACCCCCGACGAGCAGGTTGCGGTTGCGGCGCCGGCGGTCGAGGATGTCGGTGAAATCGAGGCCCGCGGCCCGGCGGACGCCCTGGTCGATGGACGCCTGGACCATGGCGGCCGAGGCGCCGGTGGCCTCGGGGTCGGCCAGACGCGACAACTGGACGGCCGCCAGCAGGCTCTCGCCGAGTTCGCCGTGACGGGCCTCGACGGCGCGGGCAAGGGCGTCGTCGGAAAGCCGGCGGCCCAGCGGCCGGACCAGCCGCCGCCACGCCAGGACGCCCATGGCCGCCGCCCCGATGGCCAGCACGGCCGCCCGCTGGGGCCGGTCGAACCGCAGCGTCCGGTCCAGGAGCAGGCTGGCCGCTACGAAGATAACCAGCAGGACGCCGAAGGCGGCGACCGCGTCGGTCGCCATCCAGACGGCGACCGACCACCGCAGCGACGCCAGCCGACGGCGGATGGCGGCGGGCACCTCGGGGCGCGTGACGGCAGTTCGCATCCTCGCATCACCTTATGTTACGTTCGCCTGCGCGGCCGGGCCACACCCGGTGTCTGGCACCTTTTCGGCCGTTGGAAAAGGTGCCTGACACCTTTCCCGGCCAGGCCACACACCTCGCTTCGCATGGTCACCCCCTGCGGGGGATGACCATGCCACCCGGCCCGTACGGGCCGGGCGCCCACAGCAACGCGCCGGGCAAGCCCGGCGGCTAAATGTTCATTTCCAGCGCGGCCCGTACGGGCCGGGCGCCCACAGCAACGCGCCGGGCAAGCCCGGCGGCTAAATGTTCATTTCCAGCGCGGCCCGTACGGGCCGCGCAAAGTTCGCTTACATCAGCCGGAAGCGTTTCCGGACGGCCCACTCGACCGTCAGAAGGGCCACGACCAGCGCGATCAGGCGCCACGTGTCCCAGAGGTTGCGCGGCGGCTCGCGGACGATGATCGTTTCGTGGCGGTCGGGCAGCGCGTCGGCCACCTGGTCGACCTCGTCGATTTCGTAGTACCGGCCCCCGGACCGCTCGGCCAGGTCCACCAGCAGGGCGCGGTTGAGGCGCGGGTCGCGGAACTCGACGCGCGGCGGTTCGATGGTCACCTGCCGCGCCAGCCGCACGGGCTGGCCGCCGCGGGTGTCGCGCAGCGTGATCTCGATCTCGGTAGCGCCGATCTCGCCGGCGATGACCGAGCCCTCGTAGTGGCCGGGCCGGTTCGCCACCTGCCGCAACTCCATCTCGGCCGGCGGCGACGGCGTCGGCGGGCGGACCACGGCCAGGGCGGTCGGGTCGGTCAGCGGCTCGAAGGCCGCGTCGTACAGCCGGGCCGTGACAACGATGCGGCTGCCGACGGAGTACACGTCGCGGTCGGTGGCGATGCGGCCGCGGCGTTTCCCGCCCATCATCCGGCCCTCGACCAGGTACCGGACCGCCTGGACCCAGAACTGGTCGAAGTACCGCTCGCCCGCACGGCGCCATCGCCAGACGCCGTCGAAGCCGAGGTAAAGGACGCGGCCGGGGCCGTACTGCCCGGCCACGAGCAGCGGCCGCCAGTCGTCGCGGACCTTCAGCCGCGGGTCGCCGTGCTCGATGAGCGTGGTCGCGCCCGGCTTGGCGGCCTGCGCCGGGTACGACCAGAAGACGCCGGGCAGGGCCTCGGCGATGCGGCGGGCGGCCTGGGGGTCTTTTTCGAACTGAAGGAGCGCGTGCTCCGTGCCGTCGGGCGTGAACCGCATCCGCCAGGCCTGGGTGTGCGGCCGGCCGAGGAGGCGGACGTCGCGGTCGGGCATGTCGCCCAGGCGGACGGGCAGCAGGTCGCGGATCTCGCGGGTCCGGTAGTTCGTGATGAACTGGCTGGTGAACTTCGGCCCGGCCTGCCACAGGAGGCCCCCGGCGTGGTCGCCCACGAACTTGCGGAGCAACTCGATCCACGTCTCGCCGAACTCCGCCGCGTCCGGATCGATCATCACAATAACGTCATATTTGAAGAGGTCCTCGGCCTTCGTGGGCAGCCGCTCGATGACCGTGTTGCCGTCCTGGCGCATGTCCATGTCCATCGACTGGAGCCAGCACGAGACGTCGATCGTCTTGTCGCGCACGAGTAGCGTCCGGGCCATGCGGAAGTCCCACGTGGGCGAGCCGGCAATCAGGAGCACGCGGGCCCGCTCGCCCACCACCTGGACGGTGGTGGCCTTCTCGTTGTCGGTCTTCAGGAGTTCGTTCGCGACGGTCTGGAGGCGGACGGTGTACATGAACCGACCCTCGTCCTGGGGCTCGTGGCGGAACGCGACGGCGCCCTCGCGGGTGTCGGGGTCGAGGGGCACGGTCTTGCGATCGACCACCGTGCCGGCCTCGTCGGCGGTCTCGCCCGCGCCGGCGAGGCGGCGCTGGACGAGTTCGACCTCCAGGCCGCCCTCGTCGATGCCCTCGGCCTGGATGCGGGCCTGGACCTCGAACGGGTCGCCGCGGAAAACGGTCTCGGGGGCCCAGACGTCGGCCACGCGGAGGTTCTGCGGGTCGCGCGGGTCGCCGATGCCGACGGCCAGGATGGGCACCTGCTGGCTCTTGGCATAGTCGCCGGCGGTGGCGGGGTCCATGCCGCCCGTGTTCTGGCCGTCGGAGACGATCACGAGGCCGGCCACCGGGTTGCCGGCGACGGACCGGAGGGCGTCGCGGACGGCCCGGCCCAGGTTCGTGCTGGTGCCGGCGGGCACCAGCGGCGGCACGGGCGGCCCCTTCGGGACGGGCACGACGTCCTGGGGCGGCGGCTCGCCCTCGGGCGCCAGGGCCTCGGGCTCCAGACCCAGCGCGTCGCGGGCCTTCAGATGGTCCGAGAACGTCATGACCCGCACCCGGCCGCGCGTCTGAAGGCTCCGCAGGAACCGGCCGTCGTCCTTCTTCAGGAGCGCGTCGACGACCTCGGCCCGGCTGGGCGGGTCGGCCTGGAGGGCGTCGGTCTCGGTCCCCGTGACGGCGGCCACGCGGGCCGCCCCCGCGTCGTCGTAGTGGTCGCAGATGGTCATCGAGAGCGAGTCGTCCAGCAGCAGCACCACGTACGGCTCGACGGACCGCCGGAGCGAGATGCCCAGGGCCGGACCCATCAGGACGATGATCAAGAGGACGATGACGGCGATGCGGACGGCCGCCAGCAGCACCCGCACGCCCCGCGGGCACTGGCCCGTCTCGCGCTTGTACAGGTACCACACCACGTACAGCAGGCCCAGGACGGCCACCGCCGCGGCGATGGCCAGCCACGACGACGGCGCGTGCGTCCAGACGAACTCCGTCTCCGCGTCCGCGGGGAGGCGGCTCTTGTCGAAGCCGAACAGCGCCAGGTAGAAGTCGTTCATGCGTGCGGACCTATGGTCTCACCCTCACCCCTGCCCCTCTCCCATCAAGGGAGAGGGGATTCACCCTCACCCCATCCCGCCGGCATGGCAGGAGGGGGGAACCTCACCGGCGCTTGCCGAACCACCACGCCAGCGTCTGCTCGGCGAAAAGAACCACCAGCAGGGCGATGAGCAGCGGCCGCCACAGTTCCGACCGGGCGCCGGTGGGCCCTTCGCCCATGTACTCGCGGCCCTCGAGGAGGCGGACGTCGGCCCCGTCGAGGGCCCGGCGGAAGGCATCGGTGTCGGCCGGCGTCAGGTCGCCCTCGGTCGGGTCGACGTTGGCGGCGAACAGGCGGGCGTGCTCGTCGCCCTCGTGCGTCCGCAGCCGCAAGCGGTAGAGGCCGCGGCTGTCGGTGTCTTCGTACGTGAGGCGCATGCGGGCGGGGTCGTCGGTGGGGACGGCCTGGACGGAGACGGTCTCGCCGCCGCCGGGCGCTTCCACAACGACCTCGCCGGCGTACCGGGCCGGGTCGACGTCGAAGCGGATGGGCGAACCGACGGCCAGGCCGGTCTCGCCGGTCATCGGCCGCTCGGCGTACTGCATCATCTCGAGCACGGTGACCAGGTAACTGGGGTCGGCGGGCCAGTTGGACCACTCGGCGTCGGCAGCGGTGGTGACGGCGAGGACGCGGCCGTCGCCCAGGCGCTGCTCGACGATGGCCGGCGAGGCGTCGGCGTCGCTGAACGTCGCCAGGACCTGCGCCCGGCCGGACGCGAGGCTCTCTTTCGGCACGGTGGCGCCCCACCAGCGGAAGAACTTGACGCGCGAGAGGAACGGGTTCTCGGCCCCGGCGAAGACCTCCAGGACGGGGTGGTTGGCGGCCTCGGGGTTCAGGTGGACCCATCGACCCTCGGCCTCGTCACCCCGGATCGTTTCGAGCGCGAGGGGAAAGAGGCCCGCTTCCCCGGCGAGTTTCTCGTTGTAGACCATCTCGTCGACCTGGTCGCCCAGGAAGATGATGAGGCCGCCGCCCGCCCGCACCCACTCGGCCAGCGCAGCCACCCGGCCGTCGGTCACCCGGTACACGTTGGCCAGCACGATGACCTGGAACTCGTCCAGCAACATATCTTCAAACTGGTTCTCGGTGACGATGCGGACGTCGTTGCCGCTGGTGATCTCGCCCGGCGGCGCCAGCGCGCGGTCCAGGTAGAACGCCTCGGCGTCGCCGTACTCGCTGGACGGCTCGCCGTCGACGAGCAGCACCGGCACGCCGCGGTGGACCTGGGCGGCGAAGAAGCGGACGTTGTCGCGGGGCACGGTGTCGGCGCCCGTCTCGGCCCGCACCGGGGAGGCCTCGGCCTCGGCGAAGGTGAACGTGAACGGGACGCTGGCGTGCCGGCCGGCCGGCACCTCGATGGGCGGCGACCGCAGCGGCACGGCCGTGCCGGCCGTCAGCGTCACCTCCGCGTCGGTCACGTCGACCGGCCCGTAGTTCGTGACGGTGACATCGAACCGGACCGGCACGCCCGCGACGATGGTCTTGTCGCGAACGGCGACGCCGGTGACGGCGAGGTTGGCGGCCTGTTTGCCGCCCACGTTGACGATGGCCAGGCCTTCGAGCCGCTCGGCCAGGCGCTTCAGGAGGCCCGGCAGCCCCGGGCCGCGGGACCCGGGGGCCGGCTCGGCGGGCGCTTCGGCGGGGGCGGCGGCGGCGGGCGTTTCGGCAGCGCCCGAGGCGGGCGCGTCTGCCGCGGCCGCTCCGGGCGTTTCAGCGGCGGGCGCGGCGCCGGCGGGGGCGGCGGGCGGCGGGGCCTGCCAGTCGCGACGACGGAAGTCCGTCAGCACCACCACCTCGCGGTTCAGGTTGCCGCGAGGCGTCCCGAGCATCTCTTCCAGGCCCAGAAGGGCCGTGTCGAACGAGGCGCTTCGGTCCGAGACTTCCAGGCTTTCGATGGTCCGGCAGACGGCGTCCACCTTGCCGTCGGAGAGGAACTGACCCGACAGAACGGGCCGGTCGGGCCGGCTGGTCGCGATAAGGGTCAGCGTGTCGCCGGGCCGCTGGCGGGCGGTGCGGCGGACGAATTCCACGAGGCCGTCCTTGGCCTCGTCGAAGACGCTGCGCGGGCCGACCTGGGCCTCCATGCTGGGCGAATCGTCGAGCACGATAATCCGCTCGAACCGGGCGGACTCGATGACGCGGGCGGCCAGGCCCGTGGGCGCCAGGAACACCCGGGCCACCAGCAGCGCGATGAGGAGCACCGCCAGGCACCGGAGGAGCAGCAGCAGGAGGTTTTCGAGGCGGATGCGCCGGCGGTTGCGCCGCTCGGCCTCCAGCAGAAACTCCATGGCCGCCCAGTCCACGGTCCGGAACCGCCGCTTGCTGAGCAGGTGGATGATGATGGGCGAGGCCACCGCCAGGCCCCCCCAGAGGAGCCAGCCGTTGACCGCGCCGAGTCCCAGCCAATCGAACATCGTGTATCCCGTCTGTCGGTGCCCGGGCCTACCGGCCCAGGATTGTCAGCGCCGTCCGCTGGCGGAAGGCCAGGTAACTGGCCAGGGCCGCGTCGAGCGGGTCCGACGTACTCATCAGCATATAATCGATGCCATTCATGGCACAAAGGCGGCGGACCCGTCCGAGGAACCGCCCGACGGCCTCCAGGTAGGCCTGCCGGAGAGCCCGCGGTTCGGTCAGGACCTCGCGCTCAATCTCCAGCCCGCGGAACAGCGTGTTGTCCTGGAACGGAAACTCCAACTCGTCCTCGTGCATCACGTGGAAGACCACCACCTCGTGCCGCTTGTGCCGGAAGTGCTGGAGCGACCGCGTCAGCGAATCCAGGTCCACGAACAGGTCCGAGAGGAGGACGACCAGCCCGCGCCGGGGAATCTGCTCGGCCAGCCGGTGGAAGACGTCCGAGACGTCGGTCCGGCGGTCGGGCTCGGTCTGGCTGAGTTCGTGCAGGAGGAGTTTGAGGTGGCTCGGGTGGCTGGAGGGCGGCAGGGTGCGGCGGACCTCGGTGTCGAACGTCACCAGCCCCACGGCGTCCTGCTGCTGCTGAAGCAGGTAGGCGAGCGAGGCGGCGATGGTGGCGGCGTAGTCGAACTTGCTCATGCGGCCGTCGCGCGCGGCCTCGCCGTAGCGCATGCTCCGGCTGGCGTCCAGGAGGATGGTGCCCTGGAGGTTCGTCTCTTCCTCGTACTGCTTGATGTAGTAGCGGTCGGCCCGGGCCCACACCTTCCAGTCGATGTGCTTGATGTCGTCGCCGTGGACGTACTCGCGGTGGGTGGCGAACTCGACGGAGTAGCCCTGGTACGGGCTCTTGTGGAGGCCGCTGATGAACCCCTCGACGATGGTCCGGGCGCGCACATCGAGCCGGGTGATGCGGTTGAGGATCTTCGGATCCAGGTACCGGCGGCCCGTCTGGTCGGTCACGGATGACGTCTCCCTGCTTCCTGCGCTGCGCGCTCCGCTTCGCGTCGCGGCTAAAAGGCGCGCATCCCGCGCGGGAAGTCGCGTTGCAGAATTACTCGCCGAAGGCCCGCGCGGCTTCCGCGGGCATGTCGCCCGTGCCCGACGGGTCGGTGATGGTTTCGATGAGCCGGTCGACGATGGTCTCGGTCGTGACACCCTCGGACTCGGCCTGGAAGTTCGTGATAATCCGGTGCCGCAGGACCGGGTGGGCCACCGCCCGGATGTCGTTGGTGGTGACGAAAGTCCGGCCCTCGAGGGCGGCCCGTGCCTTGCCCCCCAGGAGCAGGTACTGGCAGGCCCGCGGGCCGGCGCCCCAGGTGACCCATTCGTTGACGAAGTCGGGCACGCCGTCCTCGCCCACGCGGGTGGCCCGCACCAGGTGCAGGGCGTACTCGATGACGTGCCTGGGCACGGGCACGCGGCGGACGATCTCCTGGAGCCGCAGAATCTCGTCGCTCGTCAGGACCTCGTCCACCTCCAGGCTGAAGATGGCGGTGGTGGTCTCGGCGATGCGGTACTCCTCCTCGAAACTGGGGTACCGGACGAAGAGTTTGAACATGAAGCGGTCCTGCTGGGCCTCCGGCAGGGGGTAGGTGCCCTCCTGCTCGATGGGGTTCTGGGTGGCCAGGACGAAGAACGGCACGGGCAGCACGTGCCGGGTGCCGCCGGCCGTCACCTGGCGTTCCTGCATGGCCTCCAGCAGGGCGGCCTGCGTCTTGGGCGGCGTGCGGTTGATTTCGTCGGCCAGGATGACGTTGGCGAAGACGGGCCCGTGGATAAAGCGCAGGGCGCGTTCGCCGGTGGCCTTGTTCTCCTGAATGACGTCGGTGCCGGTGATGTCGGAGGGCATCAGGTCGGGCGTGAACTGGATGCGGTGGAACGAGAGTTGCAGGCCCGAGGCCAGGGTGCTGACCATGAGGGTCTTGGCCAGGCCCGGCACGCCCTCCAGGATGCAGTGGCCCTGGCTGAAGATGGCGATCAGGAGTTGGTCGAGCACCTCCTCCTGGCCGACGATGACCCGGGCCAGTTGCTGCTTGACGCGGGCATGGGCGTCCTTGAGGCGGCCGAGTTCCTCCAGGTCGTCGCGGCGGAGGGGCTGCGAATCGTTGGCATTAGGGGCGGCGGGCGTCTGGCTCATGCGTGCACGGCTCCTTCTAGCGTTGGAGGATGGGCAGGTACCGATAGGGCAGTTGCAGGACGAGCAGCGTGCACGCGGTGCCGTACACCTCGCCGACGCTGTCGCCCGTCCAACTGCCGTCCTTGTTCTGCTGGTTGACGAGGTCGTCGCGATACTTCGAGAAGAACCATCGCCAGTTCTCCTCGCTCGACAGGTACATGGCCTGGCCGGCGTAAAGCATGCCGTAGCATCGGTGGCCGGAGAAGACCTGCGCGTCGCCGCCCTCCAGGTTCCTCTTGACGTTCTCCAGGGCCCGCAAGGCGACGGGGTTCTCGTACTGGCCGGCGTTGTAGAGGACGGCGACGGCGGCGGCCGTGATGGGTCCGCGGCTCTGGCCGCGGTTGCGGAGCGAGTAACTGATGCCGCCGTCCGGGTTGGCGCACTTCTCGATGTACGTGGCCGCCCGTTCGATGGTCGACTTGGGCACCTTGATGCCGGCGTTGCGGCAGGCGCGCAGGGCCTGAATCTGCGTGACCGTGACGGAGCCCTCGTCGCTGTTGGCGTCCGGGGTGTAGAGCCAGCCGCCGTCGGCCGACTGGCTTCGGGCCGTCAGCATCACGCCGCGCGCCAGCACGCGGTAGATGTCGCGCGCCAGTTCGGCGTCCTGCTCGGCCCCGTACGCCTGGGCCAGGAACAGCATGCCGAACCCGTGGCCGTACATCGACCGGCTCTCTTCCTCCATGGCGGCGATGAGGCCGTTGCGGTGGGCTTGACTGAGGACGAAGTGGACCGCCCGGCGGACGTTGTCGGCGTAGGGCCCCTCGCTGGGCGTGTTGCCGCCCGCCATCAGGGCCAGGCCCGCCAGCCCCGTCATCGCCACCGGGTACACGCCGTAGTTGGTCCGGCTGCGCCAGGAGCCGTTGCGGGCCTGCGTCCGGGCCAGGTACGCCAGACCGTTCTCGATGGCCTGCTCGGCCTCGGCGGTAATCATCTCGGGCCGGGAGGCGGAGTCGGCCGCAGCCGCCAGGCTTGTGGCGGCCAGCGCGAGCGCCAGAACCGTCACCGCCAGTACGAAAACGCGCGTGCGTGGCATGACGAGACTCCCTGCTCCCCTTCCCGCGCATCCCGGCCGGACCCATACGGGTCCTTACCGAACAAGGACAAGCCGGCCGGGCCACACAGTCCCATCCTGCGCGGCGTTCCGCGCATCCTGCGCGGCGGGTCTCCTGACCTGCCGCGCTACATTGCCCGCGGTGGGTCAGGAGACCCACCGCGCGGAATGCTCTTATAACGTTGTCGCACTACTCCGCGGCTATTTCCTTGGGGGGCGGCGCCCGGCCGAACGCCTCGACGCCCCGGACGGTGATGATCAGCAGGACGCCGTCCTGGCACAGAATGGCCGAGAGGTGCTCGAACTTGCCATCCGGCCGCGACGACGGCAGCACCACGTCGTCGGCCGGCTTGCCGTCCGACCGCCGCAGGAACCGCACCGTGTACAGGTTGTTGAACCGCAAGGCGTTGCCGACGGGTTCGGGCTTGTCGCGTTCGGCCCAGGGCAGGTACTCGCCGCAGGATGCGTACAACGAGGCCGGCAGATAGCGGTGGTACGGCCCTTCGCCAAACGTATAGTGCCCGTTGTGCTCGCCGGTCTCCAGGTCGATGATGTCCAGGCTGTTGCCGTCCGTCCGCGAGGTAACGTACAGCAGCCGGCCGTTCGGGCCGACCGCCACGTCGGTGATGTTCGTGGGGTTGACCTTGTCGGGGTCGCACCGCATCTTGACGGCGCCGGTGTCCAGGTCGCGGATTTCGAGCGGCTCGCCACCCTGCTGGAGGAGGCACAGGTTGCCCCGGTCCAGGATGTGAATCCGGGGCGCCATCGGCGACGCGTCGGTGGCCCAGAGCACCTTGCCGCTGGGCAGCCCCCGCCGCCGCAGCGTGAACGTGTTGGCCTTGGGGTCGTGGAGGATTTCGAGGAACCCGTCGCCGACCATCATGTTCGGGACGGTCGCCTCGAGTTCGAAGCGGCCCGTCACGGCCCCGGTGAGCGTATCGCAGGCGATCAACTCCTTGCCGCCGTCCATGACGAGGCAGATGCGCGAACCGGTCTCATGGACGGCGGTGAGCGTCTTGCGGCGGAACGACCGCTCCCAGAGCACCTCGCCGGTGGCGAGGTCCAGCACGCGGATCGATTGCGGGTCGGGCTGGCCGATGAGGGTCCCCGTGGGCCGGCGCTCGCCGCCCCTGCCCTGGACCACCGTCCGGGCGAACTGGCCCTGGAGCATCATCTGGTGGATCATGGCCATCTGGTTGGCATCCGACGACGCCATCGACCGGGCGGCCTTGTCGGTCCACAGGACGTTGCCTGAGACAAGTCCCACGGCCGCCAGTTCCTGGCCCCGCTGCGCGATCGCGACGTGGCCTTCGCGGCTGTCGGTCCTGCCCAGAACGAGCGACTGGTTGGCCCCCTCGTCCTCGTACGCGACATGGCCGTCGCGCAGGCGGCGGCACGTCAGACGCTGCGGGTTGCCGAACATCCACAGGATCACGTGCTCCAGCAGGAACTGCGAGGCGTTGAGCCGGCCGAAGTCGGCCAACTCGTCGGCGTCCAGGACGAACGGCCGGGCCGTGTTCCCGTCGGTCTTCCAAAGCAGTTGCCACGGCGGCGGAGGCATGGTGAGGGCCGGGCCTTCGACGTTCGCCACCGCCGGGTCGGCCAGCCGCCGGCGGGCCAAGGCGTCGGCGGCGAGCGTGTCGCCGCCAAACGGAATCTCGACTCCCGCGAACTCGTCCGCCAACCGCTTCCACTCGCCGCGGGCCTGGGCCGTCCACCCGCGGTCCTGGTGCATCCGGGCCAGGTGGGCCAGGCCGGCCGCCTGGGCCCTGCGGTCCTCGCTTCGCAGCATGTCGTGGAGGAAGAGTTCGGCCACCTCGAAGGGGCCCCGCTTGGCGGCCGCCTCGGCCGCCTCGAGGCCCGCCGCCATCGCTTCCGCCGTGCCCGGAAACATCCGAAGGACCGCCCGAAGCGCCGTCGGGTCGTTCTTCTGCCGCGCCTCCTCCAGCATCTGCCGGGCGTGCGGCTGAACCAGGCCGGCCAACCGCTGACCGTGCGCCGCCAGCAGCGTCTGAAGCCCGTGCGCCGCCACGCCCACCGGCGAGACGGTCCAGGACTCCGCCTCGTCGCCCAGGTTGACGAGGGCGTCCGCCCCGCCCTTCGGCATCTCCAGGTACATCGCCAGGGCGCGTTCGGGGTTGCCGGCCCGCTCGTACCCAACCGCCAAGGCCTGGCGGACGAGCAGCGTCTCCTGGACGCCACGGGCCGCCTTCTCGGCCTCGGCCAGGTCCTCCAGGGCGGCCACGGGCGGCGAGGCCTCGGCCTTGGCCAGGTACGCCTTGACCAGGGCCAGGCGGGCCTCGTCCCGCCAGGTCGAATCGCCGGCGCCGTCGAGCGCCAGCCGGTACGTGGCGACGGCCTTATCGTACCGCTCAAAGCCGATCTCGATGCGGGCCCGCGAGAAACAGGTGTGCATATACCGGTTGCGGATGTCGGCGACGGCGGCCTCGGGAGTCTCCTGCTGCTGCTTCAGGTTCTCCACGCGGGCGGTGGAGGCGTCCCTCTTGGCCTGGAGTTGCTCGAGGCCCTGGCGGGCCTCGTCGATTCGGCCCGGCAACCGCTCCTGCTGGGCCGCCTGGTCGGCCCGGCGGGCGGTCTTCTCGGCGATCTCGACATCGAGTTCCTTGAGCCGGGCGGCCGCCACCGCCGGGTCGCCCGGCGGGGCGCCCCCGTCGGCCGCCAGTTGGGCCCGTTGGGCCTGGAGGGCGGCAATCTGGTCGTCCAACGTCTGAATCTCCTGCGCCACGCTCTCCTGCTTGCTTCGGAGGGCGGCCAGGAGATGGTCCGCATCCGCGATGGGTCGGCCCAGAGTGGCCAGCGTTTGGCGTTCGGCCTCCAGTTCGCGTTCGATTCTCCGCAGCCGGTCGACCGCGGCCGAGAGATCCTTGGCCACGGCCGCCACCATCCGCTCCAGTTCCACCAGGTGGGCCTTGCCGTCGGCCAGGCCGTACACCTGCCCTGCCCCCAGGACGAAGAAGCGCCGGCCGTCGGAGGCAACGTTGCCCAGCGGCACGTCGTCGGGCGTCTGGACGGCCACCTTGGCCAGGCGCCGGCCGGTCTCGCGGTCGAACCCCACGAGGGCCTTCTGGACGGGCACGTAGACGGCCTGGCGCGTTACGAAGCCGTGGCCGTGGGCTACCCCGTTCTTCTCGAAGTCGGCTGTCCAGAGCGTGTGCCCGTCGCGGAGATCAATGCACGTGACAAGGCGGGGTCCGGCGGCCCAGAGCCGGCCGTCGGCCAGGTCCAGGCACCGCGTGATCTCCCGCGTCTCGTACCGGGCCACCAGGGCGCCCGACCGCGGGTCGAACACCAGGGCCGCCTCGGCGTCGGCCGGCAGGACGATCAGCCGGCCGCCGTCCAGGAAGACGTGGTTGCCGTGCCACCCGGCCGTCGCCACGCCGCGGCCGTGGGTCACGATGTTGTCCAGAATCGTCCGCTCGTAGCGCGACGCCCAGTGGAGCGTGCCGTCGATGCCGTCGAGCGCGAAAACGAGGCCCTCGCCCGTGGCCACGTAGACGTCGCTGGCGTCGGCGGCCAGGCCGACCTCGTCCCACACGCCCTGCCGGCTGCTGACGCGCGTGCACAGGAACACCCGCCACAGCACTTGGCCGTCCGACGGCGCCAACGCCGCCAGCGACATGCCGCCCTGTTCGTCCTCCACCGGCACGAGCAGCCGACCGCTGCACACCACCGGCGGGGCCAGGAACGCGACTGCCCCCAGCGGGTCCTCGGTGTCGAGCGTCCGCCCGCGGCGCCAAACAACCTTGCCGGTCTTGCGGTCGTACACCGCCAGCCGGCTGCCCTTGGCCACCTCGCTCGCCCCCTGCCGGATCACCTTGCCGTTGACGATCTGGACGGCCATGTGGACGTGCGGGTTCGTCCACTGGTCGGTGACGTGGTCCTCGATGTGGTACACGCGGTCGCCGATGAGGCTGACCGCCTTGCCGATGCGGTCACCGAAGGCGAGGAACTCGGCGGGCGTCTGCGGCTGGTCGCGGGAGATCCGATGGCCGGAGAACGAGAACCCGACCGAACTCGCCTGGGGCTCCGGCGGCTGGGGCGTCGCCCAACGGACCTGGCCCGTGTCGGCGTCCAGGCAGATCAACTGGCCGCTCGACTTCACGAACACGTCCGTGCCGTCGACCAGGGCCGACCCCGCCGGGACCCACTCGGTCTGCTCCCACCGGATCTGGATCTGTCGGCGGAGCGCCTCTTCGACCTCGGCGCCGGGCGTCTTGGCGTTGATGCCGAAGTAACGGCTGGGAATGGAGGGCGGCACGAGGTCGAGCGGCTTGTCCCACATGGCCACCCAGAGGCCCGCGAGCCCCTCGCCGCCGTCCACGGCCAGGTCGGGCACGTGGGCCACGTCGCACGACCGCCGGGCCGCCTGCACGTCAACCGCGCGCGACCCCGGCCGATCCACGTCGCGCCGCACGGCCGCCAGCACGTCGGCGTCCAGACCCGACGGGCCAAGACGATCCAGTTCCTCCAGCGCCGACCGCGCGCCGTCGCGGTCGTCCGACCGGCTGCACGCCACCGCCAGACGCAGCAGGATGGCCCCGCGCGGCACGGTCAGGTCCGGGTACACCCGCAGCAGACGCCCAAACAGCCGGCGGGCCCGGGCGTACTGGTGATGGTCCAGGTAGAGGCACCCGAGGGTAAAGGCGGCCTCGTCGCCCCAGGTGCTGAGGAAGTACCGGCTCTCGACCGTCCGGAGGGCCTCTTCGTCGCTGGTTTCGGCCCTCTCGCCCACCAGCGCCCGGACCAGACCGTCGACCTCGGTCCGGTACGTCTTCAGAGCCTCGGGGCCCGTCTCGACGATCATGCGTTCGGCCGTCTCGCGCAGAGAGCGATAGGTGCGCTCATCGATCGTCGTCAACGCATCGGCATAGTTCTCGATGACGTGCTGGAGGATGATGATGGCCTTGCGCACCTCGGGCGGGTCGGCGGTGGCGAAGTCCCGGGCCCGGCGAAGAAACCGGTCGGCCTCGAAATCCGATTCCACGTCCGCCCCGCGGAAAAACCGGTCGAGTTCTTCCTGCTCAGCCTTCTGGGCAACCTCGAGTTTGACCCGCTCGTCGTCGGCCTCGCCCTTGTCCTTGGCGGGTTCCTTGCCGGCCTCCTTGCCGGCCTCCTTCGCGCCCTCCTTCGCGGGCTCCTTGCCGGGTTCCTTGGCGGGTGCGACGCCCGCCGCCGGCCCGTTGGCGTCCTTATCGGCGGGCTTCTCGTCCACCTTGGGGGCGGGCTTGTCGGCGGCTCCGGGCGCGGTGGCGGGCTTCTGGACGGCGCCGGGCGCCTCTTGCGGCTTGGCCTCGACTTCCGCTTCGCCGATGATGGTGACGGTGGCCCACGCCCCGCCGACGATGATGCGGGCCCCGGTCGCCGGCGCGGGCGCGGTCACGCCCAGCGCCGCCGGGAGCAGGAAGGCCAGCCAAAGGACCACGGGCGCCGCGCAGAAACCGACCCCGCGCACAGCCTTCACGGCCGCGCGTCTCCCCCAGGAGATGTGCGGAGAGACCTTCATCGGTAGCATACCCAGCCCGCCGGCACGAAGCCGACCCCGCCCATGATACTCGCGCAGCCTTTCGGGTCAAGGCAGTTCGCCGCGCGGATCAGGGGAGGTGGGACGCCGGCTTGTCCTCTCATTTATACGCCCGGCCTTCGGAAAGGTTCCGGCCGATTCCCCGCCGCACGCCCACCCGTGCCGCACGGCGCAGACAGGGACCCTTCCGGGAAATCCCCCCTGCTATCATCCACGCCGCCGAGCGGCCGAATTATTCACGAATCCGACGCGTGTGGCTTGGCCGGCGCGTGTGGCCCGGGCAGCCGACCTCCGGCGGGGCCGTTTTTTCGGCTTGACCTTCGTTCCGCTTGTGCTAAGATTCGCTTGAAATAGGCGTTTGAAATCGGCGTTTCCCCAAAGAGGCCGGCATGACCACGGAAATGCACAAGACCGCCACCCGCGACCGGCTGCTCGCCAGCGCCCGCAGGGTCTTCGCCGAGAAGGGGTACCATCACGCCACGGTGGCCGAGATCTGCGAACGGGCGGGGGCGAACATTGCGGCCGTCAACTACTACTTCCGCAGCAAGGACACGCTGTACGTCGAGGCGTGGCAGAGCGCGTTCCAGCGGTCGATTGCGGCCCACCCGCCGGACGGCGGCGTGCCGGCCGACGCCCCGCCCGACGAGCGCCTCCGCGGACGCATCCGCTCCCTCACGCACCGCGTCGCCGACCCCGAAAGCCAGGAGTTCGACATCATCCACAAGGAACTGGCGAGCCCGACGGGCCTGTTGACCGAGACGCTGCGGACGGCCATCGAACCGATCCGGCAAGGCTTCTCGTCCATCGTGCGGGAACTGCTCGGCCCGCGCGCCTCCGACACGGACGTGCGCCTGTGCGAGAAGAGCACGATCACGCAATGCATGCACTTTATGATGCGCGAACGTTTCTACAGATTATCGCCTGACGTTCCGCCGCCCGGCCCGCCGCCGCTGGGCCTGGACACCAACGTGGTCGCCGACCACGTCTTCCGGTTCAGCCTGGCCGGCATCCGCGAGATTCGGCGTCAGGTCGAGAGCGGCGACGACGGCGAGCCCGAGCCACGAGACGGAGCAAGGTGACGATGCCCCATGCGGCGACGAACACATGCCGTACCGGCTGCCGGGCGGCGGCCTCTCTGGGCCGTCGCGCCCTGCGGCGCGCGGGCCTTACGCTGCTTGCGGCCGTGGCGGCCGTCGCCATCGCCTCGTGCGCCCGCGAGGCGATGGACGTCCGGCCGCCCGTCGAACTTCCGGC